>NZ_JAMPNQ010000006.1:0-320062 GCF_028479445.1 Providencia sp. PROV210 | reverse complement strand
GGCGAAAAGTAGGACGGGAAATCAGTAGCCGCGGGACGTATTGACAATCCCCTCTGGACTATCTCCTGCTTCAATCCGCTGAATATTGCTCGCAATCATATCCATGGCTTCATTCGGTAATGTAAATGCTGCCACATGTGGTGTAATCGCTATTCGTGGATGCGTCCAGAATGGATGCATTTGCGGCAATGGTTCAGTCGCGAAGACATCGAGCGATGCCCCTGCCACTTGCCCTTTATCTAATGCACTGAGCAAGTCTTGCTCAATTAAATGTGCGCCACGAGCGAGGTTGATAATATAAGCATTGGGTTGTAATTGACTAAAGAGTTGTTGATTAAGGATCCCAATAGTTTCTGGTGTACTTGGTAGCAAATTCACGATTACACGAGTTCCCGATAAAAAATCGGCTAACTGTTCTTGTCCATAATAACTTTTCACTTTAGGAATTTGTTTTTCTGAACGGCTCCACGTTCGGACTTGAAGACCAAAACTTGCCAAACGTTTAGCAACAGCTTGCCCTAATGCCCCGGCGCCCATCACTCCAACCACAAATTCTTCATGCTTGTAGGCAGGAAGTTGTTTCCATTGACGTTGAGATTGCAGTTGACGATATTCGTCCATACGACGGAAGTAATACAACACTTTTGCAGTCGCATACTCTTCCATCTGAATTGCCATACCCGTATCTTCTAAACGCATCAATGGTACACCCGCGGGTAACGTTCCTGGATTGTCGTGCTCTTGTTTTAAAATCGCATCCACCCCAGCGCCTAATGCAAAAATACCTTTCAGCTCTTTACGTCCCGCTAAGCACTCATAAGGCGGTAGCCATACCATGGCATAATCTGCCTGCTGGTTATCTCCCGGCTTCCATTGACGAATATTGGCTTGTGGTAATCTAGCACGCATGCCCTCAATCCACTGATTGGCATCAAAGAATGGATGGTAAAATAAAATATTCATGGCAACTCCTTATAGGTTTCTACCAGAGTGTGCGTAATGGTGTTTATTTTCAAGTCACTGCGAGCAAATTACGCCGATAATATGGGGATTTTGTTAAGGAGTTAACGAAAGCTAGATTAATTGCTTGCAGTTTAAATAAACAATTAAGTGTGAATTTTTATCCAAGATAATTCACTAAAGATTAGATAGTAATCAAATTGCTTTTTATTTAACTCATCAACAGAAAAAAGGTGAAAATAACTTAATAGGGAGTTGACGGAAGGCGCTCTTTTCCCTATAGTAGCGCCCCGTTGTAGGACAAGTTTTGTATCGCAAATTCTACGACAGATTTAGATAGAAAAAACGGTGAGGTGTCCGAGAGGCTGAAGGAGCACGCCTGGAAAGTGTGTATACGTGCGAACGTATCGAGGGTTCGAACCCCTCTCTCACCGCCATTTCTACTTTAGTTATTCTTTTTCAGCTAATTTCTTAGCACCTTTTTCATTATCAATCTTATCGATACCAATACCTTTTGCATGGTACTCTCGGCTAATTTCTTCCCATAACTCTGCGTTTTCTATTCCCGCAACCTTCGGGTCAAACACCGGATCGACACCCAATTTAGTTTGTCTTTCATAATCTCGTAGCGCCCTAAATGCAGGTTTAGACAAGAATACGATCGCAATTAAGTTTAAGTAACTCATACTTCCAAAACCAATATCCCCTAATCCCCACATGATACTGACCGACTGTACGCTGCCCATAAAAACGATTCCGAGGAACACGAATTTCAATATGAGCTTAAGCACTGGATATTTAAGCTTGCGATCAAGGTAAACAATGGTGGTCTCCGCAATATAGTAGTAAGCCATTAGTGTCGTGAACGCGAATAAGAACACAGCGATGGAAACAAAACCTGATCCTGCAGATGTAAAGACCGTGGATACCGCCATTTGTGTCCAGGCAGTTCCTGCTGCAACCCCCGGAATATACTCCACTAATGCCGTTGCCGAGCCATCAGGGAAAACGTTGTACATGTTGGTGACAAGGATCATCAATCCCGAAGCCGTACAAACAACAACTGTATCAATATAGATAGAGAATGCTTGGATTAGACCTTGTTTAACAGGATGGCTTACTTCTGCCGCTGCGGAGCTAAATGTGGCTTCCCCAGCACCTGCAACGTTAGAGAATACCGCACGGCGAACACCCCATGAAACTGCCGTACCTACGATCCCCCCAAATACCGCATCCATTCCCAACGCACTACGGAATATTAGGCTAAACATACCTGGGACGCTTTCCCAATGGCTACTCAGGATGATGACCATCATTACCAGATATGCCAATGCCATAATAGGTACAATTTTATCTGCTGCACTCGCAATACGTTTTACACCACCAAAAATCAGCCATGCCATTAATACTGTCACCAACGCACCCGTCGCCATTGGTGGAATATTAAATGCCGTTTGGAAAGAGTCAGCGATGGTATTTGCTTGGATCCCAGGAACTAATACGCCATAAGAAAGACAAATTACGGCAGCAACGAAAATTGCAAACGGTTTTAATTTCAAACCTTTCTCGATGTAGTACGGAGAGCCACCTCGATATTGACCATCAGATCGCTGCTTGTAGATTTGTGCCAGTGTGGATTCAACAAAGGCGCTCGCTCCCCCTAATAAGCCCATCACCACCATCCAGAATATCGCCCCTGGGCCACCTGCGGCAATCGCCGTCGCCACCCCAGCAATATTACCGACCCCAACACGGCCAGAAAGGGCTAGACAGAAGGCTTGGAATGACGAGATCCCCTCTTTTGAGGCTTTGTTTTCTTTCAGTAAACAGACCATTTTAACGATGTAACGGAACTGAACACCACGGGTTGCTAATGTGAAATAGAGACCAACACCCAGAGATAAAAATACGAGAGCATTACCCCAGATGTAACCAACGAGCGTGTTTACGATGGCTTCCATATGTACTCCTCGACGATTGTAATTGTATTTGTGTGTATGCAAGGTGTGAAACCTGAGAGACGATAACTCTCAGGTTTATGTTGTTTTAATGATTAATAAGCCAAATAACTTTAGTTTGGGTGTATTGCTCAAAAGCTTCTAAGCCATTGTCTTTTCCACCAAAACCTGATTGACGGAAACCACCAAATGGCGTCGTGATATTGCCTTCGCTAAATCCGTTCACAGAAACTGTTCCCGCATTAATACGACGAGCAATATTCATGACACGATGGATGTTTTGACTGTAAAACGAGGCAGCCAATCCATAGTGGGTATCATTCGCTAAAGTCACCGCTTCATCATCTGTTTTAAATGAAGTGACAGCTAAAATGGGACCAAAAACTTCATGTCGAAATAGAGACATTTCTGGCGTAACAGCATCAAAGATAGTGGGTTCGATATACCATCCTGAGCCAAGGTCACTGCGTACTTTTCCTCCTACAACCAGTTTTCCGCCCTCTTTAATTGTGGAATCTAAAAACGATTTCACTTTTTCAAAATGAGCCTGTTCAATCATCGGGCCGATAGACACCGCAGCATCCATCGGATTACCGACTTGCCATGAAGCAACCGCCTTGGTCAGTTTTTCTAACAACGGTTTCTTAATATTTTCATGAACAATTAAGCGAGAGCCGCAACTACAGTTTTCGCTCATGTTCCAGAACGCTGCGGCCATAATATGAGGAATGGCCGCATCAATATCCGCATCCTCAAAAACCACTTGAGGGCTTTTTCCTCCACATTCCAAAACAATCTCTTTTAAATTACTTTCCGCAGAGTATTTCAAAAATAGGCGCCCAACCTCGGTTGAACCGGTAAATGACACCATGTCTACGTCAGGATGACGACCAAGGGCTTCTCCCACTTTTTCCCCTAATCCACAAACCAAGCTAAGTGCCCCTTTGGGAATTCCGGCTTCATATGCCAACTCAACCAAGCGATAAGCACTCAGTGACGTTAATTCAGCAGGTTTAACAATGACCGAGTTACCCACCGCTAATGCAGGTGCCACTTTCCATGCAAACATTTGGGCAGGAAAATTCCATGGTAATACTGCGCCCACAACGCCAATCGGCTCATGGACAATCAATCCCATTTCTTGGTTACCTGTTGGGGCGATTTTACCGAACAGTTTGTCGATGGCTTCCGCATACCAATAAAAGGTTTCTATCGTGGCGGGTAAATCGGTATTGAGGCATTCTGTGATCGGTTTTCCTGCATCAACACAATCTAGCGCAGCCAACTCTTCACTATGTTTTTCAATTAACTGTGCCCAACGTAACATGACTTGCTTGCGTTCTTGGGGAGATAACCCACTCCAGCTTCCCTCTTGAAAGGTTGAGCGAGCTACATTGACAGCTGCATGCACATCTTGAGCACTACCATCTGCAATGTAGCCAATCAAACTATTATCAATCGGCGTATAATTCTTTAGTTTTGCAGTGTGATTTTGGTAATCTGCGATTAAGTTTCCTGCCCACAATTGGCTCTGTTTGGCACGTTCAAAAATTTGTTCTTTGGTGATTAGCATGGGAAATTCCTCTTCTATGGCTTAATCAGCGCAAGAAACTCATCACGCTCTTGCTGGCTGATATTTGACAGTGGAAGACGAACCGGTCCCACTTTGAAGGTTCCTTTTAGGCAACCTGCTTTTGCTTTTTGGTTGTAGTTTCCTGACTCCATTGAGTAAATTGCCGGATAAATTTCTTGCATAATCTGTTTAGCTTTTGCCCAATCACCTTTTTGAGAAGCATTGAAGATAGCGACTTGCTCCGCAGGAAAGACGTTCCCCGCGCCAGCGATCCAACTTTTGGAACCCCAGAAGAAGAAATCCACCGGTTGATCATCACAACCACAAATCACCTCAAAGTTTTTAAATGGCATTTGCAGTAGATGCAGCGCTCGGCTAAAACTGCCGCTACTCTCTTTAATGGCCACAATATTGTCGATTTCTGCCAGTTTTATCACGGTGTCAATTTCAATTTCGATACCTATGCGCGCAGGGAAGTTATACATAATGATGGGCAAAGAGGTTGATTTAGCGACTTTTTCATAGTGCGCATAAACCCCTTGCTGGTCAGGTAAGCTGTATGGAGGTGGAGATAACATCAATCCTTCATAGCCCAGCTCTTTCGCCTGAGCTGCACGTTTGATTGCTCCGTCGGTAGACAGGTCGTTGATCCCTGCAATGAGTGTTACACGCCCTTTGGCAATCTTACTTACCGTGGTTAACACAGTTTTACGCTCATCTTCATTCAGTGCGTAATATTCTCCCGTTGTGCCACACACCACTAATCCGGTCACACCACTGTCAATGAGCTTTTCGGTCAGTTCAGCTAACGCAGTCATATTTAATGATAAATCATCATGAAATGGGGTAACTAACGGAACGAGGATGCCATGAAAATTCATTGTAATTCTCCTAAAATTAAAGAAAGCGCTTAATCGAAAAAGGTGAGCAATCGATCGGGGTCGGTTGCCCATGGATCATGTTATTAACGATGTCTGCGGTGATCGCCGCGTGTGTGAGTCCTAAATGTTGATGCCCAAAAGCAAACACATAAGGACCCTTTTGGTCGATGACGGGTAAAGAATCAGAAATTGTAGGGCGAAAGCCCATCCACTCACTATTATGCTGGCTATCTAAAGACCGCTTCAGCATCGGGTTCGCAAGAGGTAAAAAATGTTGTGCTCGTTGCATATTTGGAGGACGCTTAAGCCCTGCATATTCAACTGTTCCTGCAAGACGTAATCCCCCATTCATTGGGGTCATAATAAACCGACGATCCATGCTTGAAACTGGAACAGATAAGCGCCCTTTTTCTTTCGGGAGCATTAAGTGATAACCACGTTCAGTCTCCAATGGCACATTGATGCGGCTGACCATTTTCACTAAAGATTTTGAGAATGCTCCCCCTGCAATCACCACTTTATCTGCAACGAATATTCCTTGTGAGGTAGTGACATACGCTTGGCTTGCTGATGAGGAATTAATCGCAGTAACTTCACACTCCGTTAATACTTTACCGCCGAGCTGAACAAATGTTCGCTCTAAGCGTTGATGAAGTTCAGCTAACTCAACAACATGTCCGGTATCGGGATAAAACAATCCTCCAAGTTGGTTTTCTGCCAGCTCTGGCTCTCGGGATAATAATTGAGATTGGTCAAGTAACTGGTTTTTCACGCCAAGGCGGTTTAGGTAATCACCATGCTGACGCAATTTTTCTAACGTTTTCGGTTTTTCTGCCACCAGCAAAGAGCCTTGAATCTTGATTAAATCCTGCAATTGCCACTGTTGGGAAAATTCTTGCCATGCCCCTAAAGATGCACCATTTAGCATGCTGAGTGCGCGATGAATATGCATAAACGGCTTATGCCGCATGTTCCCCAATAATTTCAGTAGCCATGGTGTTAATGGCAATATGTAGCGCCAATCAATGCGTAATGCGCCTAAAGGGTCAAGTAACATGCTGGGGATTGATTTTAAAACTGAAGGGTCTGCCACAGGAAAAACCTGTTCCGTCGCAATATGCCCCGCATTACCAAATGAAGCTCCCGAGCCAATTTGGTTTTTATCAAGCAATAAAACGTCGGTGCCACGCTGTTGTATGGATAACGCGATGGTTAATCCAACAATGCCACCGCCAACGACAATCACTGAATATTGGTTATTCATGTGCTCACCTCACTTCACAGTGATCCCAAAACGGAAAGGATCTTTATCGTCGATAAGTAAGGTATTTTCACCGCTGATATACGCGTTACCTCGGATAGTCGGAATGATGCCATTAGCATCTGCGACTTGGTAACTGGCTTGGAATTGGCTACCAATCACACTTGCTTGATGCCAGATTTTGCCTTCGGCTAATTTATTGTCAGCCGCCAGACACGCCAGTTTTGCACTGGTTCCCGTTCCACAAGGAGAGCGGTCGTAAGCCCCACCAGGGCATAAGACAAAACTTTGGCTATCCGCATCATCACACTGACCAAACAGCTCAATATGGTCAATTTCCTGATTTTCTTTACCAAAAATAGCTTGGTCAACAAGGGCTTGTTTGATTTTCAAACAGATCTCAGTCAACGCCTTGGCATTGCCATAATTAATAGCTAGCGGTGATTTTTCGATTAAGAAAAACCAGTTACCTCCCCAAGCAATATCTCCCGTCACTGTGCCCACATCAGGAACGTTAACTTGTACTGATTTTCGGTAGCGGTAAGAATAAACGTTCTGAATACTCACGCTGCCATCTTCATGTAACTTCGCGGTCACATCACCAACGGGAGTTTCAATTAAATGCTCTCCGTAGCTAATGCGTCCCATATGGTGTAAAGAGGCAACTAAGCCAATCGTGCCATGACCACACATTCCCAAATAACCTTCGTTATTGAAAAAAATAACGCCTGCCGCCGCTTTAGGATTCACCGGTTGACAGAGTAATGCGCCCACTAAAATATCGTTTCCTCTCGGTTCCAAAATGGTGGTGCAGCGCCATTGATCATACTTTGAGCGCAATATTTCAAGGCGTGAAGCCATGTCGGCATTCCCTAAATCTGGAAAACCAGCGGTCACTAAACGCGTGGGTTCACCCGCGGTATGAGAGTCTATTACATCGATTTTTTTATATTTACTCTGCATGGCGTCATCCTTATTAATATTATTTGTTAATAGAATGCTTGATTAATGTAAACAACTCTTGATATCTTTCGAATCAACCCATGCGTATTTCTGCACAATTTAAAAATATTTAAGATAACTATTAAAATTAGTTGAATGCACTGGAGCGCAACATGATTGATTTAAATAAACTGTTGTCGATTAGTCAGGAAAACATGCTTTTCCCTGTTGATAATATTAACAACTTGTTAAATTATCTTGGATTGGTTATGCCTTTAATTAATACGCTTCCAAATGTGACGTTCTTTGTTAAAGACCGAAACGCAAAATATCTTCTCGCCAATGAAAATTTGGCAAAACGTTGCAAGATAGCCACGGTAAATGGGGTCATTGGAAAAAGTGCAGAAGATATCTTTCATACCGATTTAGGACAGAGTTATAGTTCTCAAGACTATTTGGTCATGCAAAAAAAAATCAGTGTCATTAATAAATTAGAATTACATCTATATAAGGCTGGATTGCTAGGTTGGTGTCTGACCACTAAAGTACCTATCTTTAATACTCATAACCAAGTGATCGGTGTGGCTGGAATTTCGGTTGATTTGCAAGATGAAAAATCCGTTAGCCCAAAATTAAATAGCCAATTAAGTCGCGTTGAGCACTATATTAGTCAACATTTTGACACGGCTATAAAAATAACAACTCTGGCAGAGATTGCGGGGCTTTCTTTATCACAATTAAATCGTCAATTTAAAACAGTATTTCATATTACACCTCAGCAATATATTCAGAAAAAGCGTCTCGAACATGCCATCGAATTATTAGAAGAGGATTATTCCATTACGGATATTTCTATCAAATGTGCTTATGCAGATCACAGTGCGTTCTGCCGTAAATTTAAAGAACTGACCACGATGACCCCGAGCCAATTTAAACGAATGCGCTCAAATATAGATAAAAAAACGACCGAAATATTTGATACTGTCGACTGTATTTAAAGCCAAAAAACACTTTTCATTCTAAGCCACGAAAAGTGTTTCTTAGTTCTTATCGATGCGTTATTTTCATTGATACGAACTTTTAGTCTCCTCATCGCTCTAATAATCATTCTATTTCCTAAGTTTCTCAATATGATCATTGAGTAACTTAGGACAGGTCTTATTGTGGCAATATCACAATCGCGTATTGATATAGCATTAAACTGCACATTAATTGCAGTACATTTAAGGATGAGTTAATGACCATTTATGATCTGAAACCGAAATTTCAGGATCTGCTGCGCCCGATAGTTCGTAAGCTGTTTGATGCCGGAATCACTGCAAACCAAGTCACGTTAGCCGCATTAGGGCTCTCCATCATTGTGGGTGGGCTATTAACCCTCTTCCCTAATCCCTATCTGTTTATTTTATTACCGTTTGTGTTGTTTATTCGCATGGCGCTTAATGCCATTGATGGGATGCTTGCTCGTGAACACAATCAAAAAAGCCATCTCGGCGCAATGCTCAACGAACTTGGGGATGTTATCTCGGATGTCGCACTGTATTTACCCTTTGTGCTGATTTTCCCTCACGCATTCTGGTGGATTTTACTGATCCTCTTTTTATCTGTCCTGACCGAGTTTATTGGTGTTATTGCACAAGCTATCGGCGCTTCTCGCCGCTACGATGGTCCTATCGGTAAAAGTGACCGCGCTTTCATATTTGGTGCACTCGGATTATTTGTTACGATTTTCCCTCAGTTAATGGCTGCTAATTGGGTAAATTATCTTTTTGCCACTATTTCCCTCTTGTTGCTATATACCTGTTATAACCGTATTCGCCGTGCGCTTGCTGAGCTCAGCCCTGCATTGAAAAATAATTAAGGAACAATGATGAACGCTCAAACAGATTATTTGACACAACGTCCCGTCGTCGAATCGCAATTTACCACCAGTGACCATACTCCTCTGTTTTACCGTTACTGGCCTACAGAGCACACCACAGATAAAGCTGTGATCTTATTTCACCGTGGTCACGAACATTCAGGGCGAGTGGCACATTTAGTGGATGAGTTAAATCTTCCTGATTTTGCTATGTTTGCATGGGATGCCAGAGGTCATGGGCGAAATGAAGGGGCTCGAGGTTATAGTCCATCGATAGGCACATCAGTTCGTGATGTCGATGAATTTGTTCGTTATGTTTCCGATCAATATCACATCCCACTCGAAAATATTATTGTGATCGGACAAAGTGTAGGGGCGGTTTTAGTTTCTACTTGGGTTCATGATTACGCGCCTAAAATTCGCGGCATGGTACTTGCTTCTCCTGCTTTTAAAGTGAAACTGTATGTCCCATTTGCCCGTACTGGTCTGGGATTAATGCAAAAAATTCGCGGGCTGTTTTATGTCAACTCCTATGTAAAAGCCAAATTTTTGACTCACGATGAAAAGCGCATCGCCTCTTTCGATAATGACCCGCTAATCACGCGTCCAATTGCCGTTAATATCTTGCTTGAATTGTATACTACAGCGGAACGCGTGGTTGCTGATGCCGCTGCGATTACAGTCCCGACCCAGCTATTTATTTCAGGTAGTGACCATGTGGTGCATCACAAACCACAGCACCAATTCTATGAGCGGTTGAATACTCCTATTAAAGAAAAGCATATTTTACCGGGCTTTTATCACGATACTTTAGGGGAAAAAGATCGCCATATTCCCATTGAAAAAATTCACCAATTTATTGAAAAATTATTCGAGTTACCGCTCTACCAGCACGATTATCAATTTGAAGATACTTGGAGCACCAGTGCGGATGTTTTCCGGACACTCAATACACCGCTACCTGAATATTGCCCAAAAAATATCGTCTATAAAATTATGAGTAAATCAATGAGTACCCTTGGTAAAGCATCTGAAGGGGTACGAATTGGCTATGATAAAGGCTTCGATTCAGGCTCAACTCTCGATTATGTTTATCGCAATCAAGCTCAAGGTACCGGGCTATTTGGGCGAATTATTGATCGTCAATATCTCAATAGTATTGGCTGGCAAGGTATCCGCCAGCGCAAAGTGAATATTGAGAATATTATTCGCCAAGCTATCCGAGATTTGACGAATGATGGCAAACCCGTAAGGATCATGGACATTGCCGCAGGGCAAGGTCGCTATGTGTTTGATGCTATCAATGACTATGGCAAAGTAGACTCTGTTCTATTACGCGACTATAGCCCGGTCAACGTGGAACAAGGTCGTTTGCATATCAAAGAACGTTATTTAGAAAATAAAATACGCTTTGAGGAAGGTAATGCTTTTGATGCTGATGATTTAGCGGCTGTTTCCCCTGCGCCAACATTAGGTATTGTCAGTGGGCTGTATGAACTGTTTCCAAGTAACGAGCTGATTCGCGCATCGTTAAACGGCCTATCTCGTGCAATTCCATCCGGTGGATTACTAATTTATACCTGCCAGCCATGGCACCCTCAAGTCGAGATGATCGCTCGTGTATTACCAAGCCATCAAGGTGGACAAGCTTGGGTAATGCGTTGTCGTAGCCAAGGTGAAATGGATGCCTTAGTTGAAGAAGCTGGATTCGAAAAGCTTAACCAATCTATCGATAACTGGGGTATTTTTAGTGTTTCTATAGCTAGACGGCGCTAATCTATTTTTATTAATTAACTAGCAGGTTATGGGAATAACAACCAATAACCTGCGGTTTTTATTATCCCCATAGTCGATAATGCCATAACAATATTCCAAGGAAATAATCAAGATTATGACCGCCGTCCCCTCAAATATCGCCACGACTTCACGGCGCCAAATCTGGATTTATGGACTGCTATGGCTAGTATTTTTAGCCCCTTTTTTCTTTTTAACTTACGGGCAAGTTAATCACTACACAGCGACGTTACCAAACGTCCCCTCCTATGTTTTTAGCTGGGAGCAGCATATTCCCTTTATACCTTGGACGATCATCCCCTATTGGAGCATCGACCTATTCTATGGCATTTCTCTATTTATCTGTGTCACCCGCCAAGAACAGTGTATTCATGGACTACGGTTAGTTATGGCATCAGTCATTGCCTGTGTCGGTTTTTTACTGTTCCCATTAAAATTTAGCTTTCCTCGACCAGATTCACACGGTGCATTTGGCTGGATGTTCGACAGTTTAGAATTATTCGATTTACCCTATAACCAAGCGCCGTCTCTGCATATTATTTTGCTGTGGTTATTGTGGCTACGTTTTCGTGCTCATACCCCAAACCAATGGCGCTGGCTTTTAAATACTTGGTCAATCTTGATTTTAATCTCAGTGCTAACTACGTGGCAGCATCACTTTATTGATGTCGTCACTGGGTTTGCTGCTGGTGTGATGATCAGCTACCTGCTGCCAATCAATACCCGTTGGCAATGGCATTACACCGGAAGTCCTCGTAGCCTGAAAATTGCCAAAAACTATGGGTTAGGCGCTCTATTCTGTTTCGTGATTTCATTCTCTGTTCAGGGTTTCGCTTGGTGGCTATTGTGGCCAGCGGTCGCGTTAACCTTAGTGACATTGGGTTACTTAGGTGCTGGCGCTTCTGTCTTCCAAAAAACACCATCAGGTCATGTATCTCTTTCTGCTGCATGGGTATTACTGCCTTACCGGCTGATTGCTTGGGGAACCTATCATTACTATTCCAAGCATTGTCGACAACCCAGTACCATAAATGAGAAAGTCGTTCTGGGAGGACGCCCGCTGTATCCTTTGCAAACTCAAGCAGTTCTCGATATGACTTGCGAGTGGCCTCGCAACGTTTACAGTCAAAGGCAAGAATATGCTAGCCAGCCACAGATTGATTTGTTACCTCTAAGCCCCGAGGATATTGAACGCGCTGTACACACTATGGATAGGCTGGCACAACATGGTGCAGTTTATGTTCACTGTAAACTCGGCTATTCTCGTAGTACGACGGTGGTTGTGGCATGGCTAGTTCATCAAAAAATGGCAAAGACCCTTAATGAGGCAATTAGGCAAGTGGAGCAAGCAAGACCACAGGTTATTTTAAATTGTGCGACAATTGAGCAGTTAAATAACTGGTACCAGCAATTTCATATTTAAAGAGAACAATAATGAGCCATTTAATGGATAAAAATCGCGGTGAAGTGATTATTATTTTTACAGAAAGTTGGCGCTATCTAGTTATTGGCAGCTTACTGGCACTAATTGGACAATTTAGTTTATTTTTTGGCTTTAATGCCCAACGCTGGAGTTTATTTATTGGTACTGGGCTATTTACCATTAGTCAGTATTATATTTATCGTTTATGGCTTGATAACCATTTTTTTAAGCTTATTTATCGACAAGGTAATACAGATGCCTTTGATGATGCTTCTAAGGTTCTTCTCCCTAAAAAATCAAACCATAAAAGCATGGATGAACGCTGGATTGGCACTAGAAATTTATTTAATCGAGCCTGTTATTTAGTATTAACACTTTGGATCTGGTTGTTATTATCTATCGTTTTTAGTTAGTCTTATGATGATATTTAATCAGCCAGTAAACTCATTATTAATTATATATTATTATGTTTAACGTGATGTTTAAAATAGAAAGTTGACCGTTAATGATTTTTTAAAATACGTTTAATCAAATTAACCGTATAAAATAACGCCTTTTTACTTTTCCAACTGAAAACGTTATGATAATTGTGCTTTCATTGATAAATAACACATTTTTTTATTACGGTAGGCGTATCCTCATAGCCTCTATTTCGTTTATTTTTCACCCTGTTATTCTGGTAGGGTTTTAATGAGTACAAAACATATTAATAAATTGCGCCCTTTTAGCGCACTAATCGATTCCTGTTGGAAAGAAAAATACACATTTGCTCGCTTTATGAAGGATTTAATCGCGGGCATCACCGTAGGTATTATTGCTATACCATTAGCTATGGCACTGGCTATTGCTAGTGGTGTTCCACCTCAGTATGGCCTTTATACCGCAGCGATTGCGGGCATTGTCATTGCTATCTCCGGAGGCTCTCGTTATAGCGTTTCCGGTCCTACCGCTGCCTTTGTGGTGATCCTCTATCCCGTTTCACAACAGTTCGGGTTAAGTGGTTTATTAGTGGCAACCTTGATGTCAGGGATCATCCTACTTGCCATGGGATTTGCCCGCTTCGGAAAGTTCATTGAATATATTCCAGTTTCGGTCACTCTCGGTTTTACCTCGGGAATTGCAATCACTATTGCAACGATGCAGATCAAGGATTTCTTTGGGCTACAAATGCTCCATGTCCCTGAAAATTATGTTGATAAAGTGGTTGCTCTCGCAAATGCATTTCCTACGTTGAAATACAGCGATACCATTATTGGTTCAGCCACCTTATTAGTGTTGATTTTTTGGCCCAAATTAAAAGTACGTCTTCCAGGGCATCTACCCGCTATCATTGTGGGAACTTTAATCATGTGGGTCTTTACCCTATTTGATATCCATGTTGAAACAATTGGCTCTAAATTTAGCTATTTGTTGCCAGATGGAACTGAAGGCAGCGGTATTCCACCTATCCTCCCACAATTCGTTTTACCTTGGGAACTACCGGGAAGTGCGCCAATCAGTTGGGCAATGATCACGGCATTAATGCCAGCCGCACTGTCTATGGCCGTACTCGGTGCAATCGAGTCTCTACTGTGTGCCGTCGTTCTCGATAATATGACGGGTAAAAAGCATCATTCAAACAGCGAATTAATCGGGCAAGGTCTGGGGAATATTGCAGCACCATTTTTTGGCGGCATTACGGCAACCGCAGCAATTGCACGTTCCGCCGCAAACGTACGTGCAGGTGCAACCTCACCAATATCAGCCATCGTTCACTCCGTTCTAGTGCTGTTAACGCTGCTTATTCTAGCGCCATTGCTCTCTTATTTGCCTCTTGCCGCAATGTCTTCCTTACTGTTGATTGTGGCTTGGAACATGAGTGCAGCCGGAAAAGTATTTAGTTTGATCCGCAGAGCACCTAAAGATGACATTATTGTCTTGCTGTTATGTATGTCATTAACGGTTCTTTTCGATATGGTCATCGCGATTACTGTCGGTATTGTAATTGCATCATTACTGTTTATGCGTCGTATTGCTAACATGACGCGAGTGACACAGCTCTCTGAAACCAAGGAAGATAAAAGTCTGTTGGTCGTACGTGTGAATGGCCCCCTATTCTTTGCAGCTGCCGAGCGTATTTTTGATGAGCTACGCGTTAAGAGCCACGGCTATGACATTATCATTATGCAGTGGGATGCGGTGCCCGTATTCGATGCGGGGGGATTAGATGCATTCCAGAAATTTATCGATGCCGTACGCAAAGACACACATATTATCGTCTGTGACATTCCATTCCAGCCCTTGAAAACCTTAGCTAGGGCCAATGTCACTCCAATCGAAGGAGTACTTAGTTTCCAAAACTCACTAAAAAGTGCACTGGAAGAAGTGCAACAAATCGAAGACGCTAAAAGAGTCGCTCATCAATAACAAAAATGCCGCCACTGTTTACCAATGGCGGCACTCTTTAAATGATTATTCAGACAAAAAATTAATAACAGTACATCTCGTTGCCTTCTTTTTTACCCAACTCACAAGCCATAGCACGGAGTTTTGTTGCTTTTTGCTCATCATCTCTTACAGTGCCATTGTTTCCGTCATTGAACTGAAATGACGCTTGTCCTTCAGCAAAGCCGGCAAACGTCAGCGCATCCGCTTTAGCGAACCACTCTAACGCTTTTTTTTCATTCATTGGTACGCCATTTCCATCATAATAAATAATTCCTAACCATAATGGCGCCATAAACTGATCTT
Source organism: Providencia sp. PROV210 (assembly GCF_028479445.1). Taxonomy (NCBI): domain Bacteria; kingdom Pseudomonadati; phylum Pseudomonadota; class Gammaproteobacteria; order Enterobacterales; family Morganellaceae; genus Providencia; species Providencia sp. PROV210. Next base: position 304,679 of record NZ_JAMPNQ010000006.1, on the reverse strand, counting down.
GACTATTCAAAGCACTCACTTCCTCAAGCAAAGCAATCGCTTTAGGGTAATCCACTGAACCTGACTCTGGTGTAATTAAGGCTTCAGCCAAACTCACTTTTCCTCTAACGCTTCCACCTTCAACTGCTTTAGTTGCATACTCTCGCGCTTTCACAAACTCTTCGGTAAACGCTCTATCACCACCAATAAAAATAATATCAGCGAGTAACGAATATGCATCTGCATTGCCTGCTTTCGCTGACTTCTCTGCCCATAATTGCGCATTTTTTTGGTTCTGTAAGACCCCAATTCCCGATAAATACATTCCTGCTAGCTCATACTGAGCTTTAGTATCGTTATTTTGAGCTGCGACTTTGGTTTGTTCGAATAATTTTTTATCTTCAGGAGTAATATCATATTGCGCGACAGCCTGTAGAGAAAAAATTAACCCTACCGCCCCTAAACAGAATTGGCGGCTAGCTTGCTTGATGAAAGATAAAGTTGGGTACATAAAGTGCCTTATTATTATTTATGAAATGACTTATTTTTGTTAGAAAATTAAAGTGCGGAGCCTTGCTTACCATGGTTCAGTAGATATTGATATAAACTGTTCATTCCTACCCAACGATTCTCACACCATTCTGGTGCCAATAATGTTGGTTTTCTTGCACTAGCGCTGATCCGGTGATAGACAATATCATCGGGAGTATGACGGATCATCTCCCCTGCGATGTGGGTATATTCATCCAAAGAGATTGTTTGTAATCGTCCCGCTCGCCAACTTTTTGCCATGACACTCCCCTCTACAATATGCAGAGGGTGAAGTTTGATACCATCTGTACCACATTCTAAAACCCGTTCTAAAGTCTGCATATTCATTGCCGCATCTTCTCCGGGGAGTCCACAAATTAAATGCGTACACACTTTCAGCCCCAAGGCTCGTGCTTTTTGTGTTGTCTGCTGGTACGCCTCAAAACCATGTCCGCGATTAATGCGATGCAGCGTTTTATCATGCGCTGTTTGTAATCCCAGTTCCAACCAGATTTCATAGCCTTGTTGGCGATAATGAGATAGCAATGAAAGAACAGATTCAGGAACACAGTCAGGACGAGTACCGACACATAAGCCAATAATATCTGCCTGTTGAAGAGCTTCCTCATATAACTGTTTGAGGAGATGAACTTCGGCATAAGTACTGGTATAAGCTTGAAAGTAAGCGAGATAGCGTTTGGCTCGCGAGATCCGAGTTACTTGCTGTTGAATTTGTTGGCTAATAGTTTGAGTAGCTTGATTTTCATCGCTAAAGGACGCCACATTGCAGAATGTACAGCCACCTCGCCCTAAGGTGCCATCGCGATTTGGGCAGCTAAAACCCCCATGCAGGGTCACTTTATGAATTTTTTCTCCATATCGGTGCTGAAGGTCAGCACCGAACATGGAAACAACTTCGTTTAGTTGCATCAGAAACCTGAATTAACAGCTAGTATCCAGCTCAGGGAAGCTTTTTACTAATTCATCAATCGCTTGAACTTGTTTCAAGAATGGCTCAAGTTTGTCCAATGGTAATGCTGAAGGGCCATCACAGCGCGCATTGTCAGGGTCTGGATGAGATTCTAAGAATAGGCCAGCTAAGCCAACTGCCATGCCCGCTCTTGCTAATTCAGCGACTTGGCCACGGCGACCGCCTGATGCTGCGCCAAATGGGTCGCGGCATTGCAGTGAATGGGTCACGTCAAAAATCACAGGGCAACCTTTTGACGCTTGCATCATCACATTAAAGCCCAGCATATCGACGACTAAATTGTCGTAACCGAAGTTCGCTCCACGGTCACACAGGATAATTTGGTCGTTACCGCCTTCAATGAATTTCTCAACGATATTGCCAATTTGTCCTGGGCTGATGAATTGCGGTTTTTTGATGTTAATGACGGCATCTGTCTTTGCCATCGCTGCAACTAAGTCGGTTTGACGCGCTAAAAATGCAGGCAATTGAATCACATCGACAACTTCTGCGGCAGGTTGAGCTTGCTCAGGAGTGTGCACATCCGTAATAATTTTCACACCAAACGTCTGTTTGATTTCTTGGAAAATTTTCAGACCTTCTTCTAGGCCGGGTCCACGGTAAGAGTGAATCGATGATCGGTTAGCTTTATCAAAAGACGCTTTAAAGACATACGGGATGCCTAATTTTTGTGTCACAGTGACATAGTGTTCACACACTTTCATCGCCATGTCACGAGATTCGAGAACGTTCATGCCACCAAACAGAACAAATGGCAGATCGTTTGCGACCTTAATATCACCGATACTGACTACTTTCTGTTGCATACTCTTACCTTTAATCTAAAGACAGATTCACTGTCTATACGTTAATTAATGCAATACGACCGGAAAATTATCCAGCGAATAAATTTGGATTTTAATCATTTCAGACACAGGGTCTTCAGGGCAATGTTCAACAAAGTAGTTGAGATCGCTTAATGCGACATGATTACAATCAAGATGCGCTAAAATTAGCCCACGGTCACGAATTTCGTAAGGATCTTCTGGATCGAGGATCAATAAAGTCTCGCAAACTTTCAATGCGAGCTCCATTTTCTTTTCTTCCATCAATGCGGCTTTTAACGTGTCGAAAATTTTTCGAATAATGATGCTATGCTCAGCAACATCAAGGTCACTATCAGTAAATTCAGCTGATGGGTCAATCGTTCCTTTTAACCACATATTCAAAGTATGCTGGGATAAGGTTTCACCACTGATTGGGTTAATAAACCATGATGAGCCATCTGATTTATGAGTGACCAACAATAATTGTGTTGGAAAAATAGCCGCGTTAATTTCAATATCTAATTGCTCAGCAATAAATAGGAATATCGCACCTAAAGAAACGGGCGTTCCCTGCTTAGAGCTTAATACTTTATCTAACCACAACATATCGGATAAGGCATAAATGCCACTTGCGGGACTAAAGCCCCACTCTCCGTAGAACAATTTAATCAGCTGTTCGATTTTTAATTGATTATCTTCATCCAAATCAATTAAAGCTCTCGCTTTTTCAACATAGTTATCTAACTGCTCTTGCAGCTGCTTTAGCGGAAAATCACTACGGATGATTTGAGAAACCATCATAATGCCTTCGCTTAACGGTAACTGATTAAATTCAATATCTGCTATTGTTTTCATGACAATTCCACTGCAATCGCCCGCTTAACCATTCCATTGACCAAGAGAAACTCTATCTTTCCCACCATAATCAAGACAGGTCTCAATGTTGGTGTACCCATTCTCACTAAACAGCTCACGAACTGCTAGACCTTGCTGCCAGCCATGTTCTAAAAGTAACCACCCTTGCTGTTTTAGATATCTTTTTGATTCAGCAATAATATGCGCCAAATCCGATAACCCATGCTCCTCCGCAATTAGCGCAGTTGCAGGCTCGAATCGCACATCACCTTGATTCAGATGAATATCACCCTCATCAATATAAGGCGGATTACTGACAATCATATCAAATAGTTCATTTGATAGTGAAGTAAACCAATCACTTTGTGAGAAGCGCACATTGAATATCGATAAACGTTGTTGATTTCGTTCAGCTAATACCACTGCTTCGGGATTAAAGTCGACCCCAATAACCGTGCTATTAGGTCGTTCAGAAGCGAGTGCTAACGCAATCGCCCCCGTCCCAGTTCCCAAATCAAGGATACGGCAATCCGTAGATGGAAGACGTATTAATGCCTGTTCTACTAAACACTCAGTATCAGGACGCGGGATCAAGGTTGCAGGGGAAACATACAGCGGTAGCGACCAAAACTCACGTTCACCAACAATATAAGCAATTGGCTCGCCAAATTCTCTGCGTTGCAGTAATTCTTCTAATTGCTGAAGCTCATGAGCCGAAAGCTCAGTTTCATCGAAAGCAAGAATGTAAGTACGGCTACGCCCTGTGGCATGCTGTAACAGAATTTGTGCATCCCGCTTAGCACTTTCGCTGGCAGACAGTCGTTTGACTGCCTGCTGTAGCCACTCGCTATAACGCATTAGTCCTGCTCAGAAAGTGCTGATAGTTGGTCTGCTTGGTATTCGTTAATGATCGGCTGAATCAATGTATCTAATTTACCTTCCATTACTTCATCCAAACGGTATAACGTTAAGTTAATACGATGATCCGTTACACGACCTTGAGGGAAATTATAAGTACGAATACGGTCAGAACGGTCGCCTGAACCTAATAAATTTCGACGTTCCGACGCTTCAGCTTCATGGCGCTTAGCCATTTCAGCTTGACGAATACGCGCGCCTAATACAGACATCGCCTTCGCTTTGTTTTTATGCTGTGAACGTTCGTCTTGGCACTCAACCACGATCCCCGTAGGAAGGTGGGTAATACGAATTGCAGAATCTGTGGTGTTAACGTGCTGACCACCAGCTCCCGATGAACGGAAGGTATCAATACGCAAATCCGCAGGACTAATTTCCGGTAATTCAGCTTCAGGTAATTCAGGTAAAACGGCTATCGTACACGCAGATGTGTGAATACGACCTTGAGATTCCGTTTCTGGGACACGTTGAACACGATGACCACCAGATTCGAATTTCAAACGACCATAGACACTGTCACCTGAAATTTTAGCGATAACTTCTTTATAGCCACCATGTTCACCATCACTGGTGCTCATTAATTCAACACGCCAACGGTTACTTTCCGCATAGCGGCTATACATACGGAATAAATCACCCGCAAAGATTGCCGCTTCGTCTCCACCCGCACCTGCGCGAATTTCCACAAAACAGTTATATTCATCATCAGGATCTTTAGGAAGTAACAGCAACTGTAATTGCTGTTCCAGCTCTTCATTGCGCTCTTTAGCATCTTTTAGCTCTTCTTGAGCCATTTCTTTCATTTCAGGATCGTCTAGCAGCATTTGAGCTGTTTCAATATCTTCCTGAACGGCTTGCCAAGCAGTAAAGCAGTTAGCAACATCTGTTAACTGAGCATATTCCTTTGATAAAGCACGAAAACGGTCTTGATCAGCAATCACACTTGCATCAGCAAGGTGCGCCTGAATTTCTTCGTAGCGTTCTTGTAATGCTTCTAGTTTTGCGACAATAGAAGGCTTCATTCGTTATATCAGACCTATGATTAAAAAGTGGTTATTGATGGTCCAGCCCTAAGCTGTCCCTAAGTAGATTTAATCGCTCAACATCACCATTACCCGCAGCTTGCTGCAAAGACTTGGTTGGAGCGTGGATCAGGCGGTTGGTTAACTGCTGTGATAGCTGCATAATCACTTGCTCAGGATCTGCACCTTGGCTAATTGCTGCTAACGCTTTTTCGGTCATACTTGCCCGAATCGCTTCCGCCTGTTCTCTATATTCACGAATTGTAGAGACTGCGGCTTGTGAGCGCAACCAATCCATAAAATGCCGACTTTCTTGCTCAACAATAAATTCCGCTTCAACTGCGGCCGCTTTACGCTGTGCAAGGTTCTGGGCAATGATAGATTCAAGATCATCAACAGTATAGAGATAAACATCTCTGAGTTTTTCTACATCCTGCTCGATATCACGGGGAACTGCAATATCAATCAATAACATAGGTTTACTACGACGTGCTTTCATCGCACGCTCAACCATTCCCTTACCAATTATCGGTAACGGACTGGCTGTCGAGCTAATGACAATATCGGCTTCCGATAAACGGCTGTCAATATCGGCTAATGAGATAACTTGCGCATTGACTTCCTTGGCAAGTAGCTCAGCTCGCTCAATGGTACGGTTTGCAATCATCATTTTTTGCACGCCATGCTCACGCAAATGGCGCGCGACTAATTCAATAGTCTCTCCTGCACCAACCAATAAAATATTCAAATGATTGAGTGATTCAAAAATCTGTCTAGCAAGGGTACATGCTGCAAATGCCACGGAAACTGCATTTGCACCAATATCCGTTTCAGTTCGAACGCGCTTAGCCACTGAAAATGACTTTTGAAACAAGCGTTCTAATTCGCTAGATAAGGCATGGGTATCTTGTGAAAGTGCGAATGCCTTTTTCACTTGCCCTAAGATTTGCGGTTCACCAAGTACCAATGAATCCAGCCCGCTCGCGACTCGCATCAAATGGCTGACGGCGCTAGCATCTTGATGCCAATACAAACTTGGCTGAAGGTCTTTGGCGGTGATCCCATGGAAATCACATAACCATTTGACTAATTGTTCTTGCGCCTTTTCTTGAGATTCAAGGCTCAAATACAATTCAGTTCGGTTACAGGTAGACAGCACAACGCCACCATTCACTTGAGGTTGTTTAAGAAGTTCCTCAAGTGCATGGTCTATTTTTTCAGGACCGAATGCGACCTGCTCACGCAAAGCCACCGGTGCTGTTTTATGGTTAATGCCTAAAGCTAATAAGGTCATTGTGCTTACGACTTGCTCACATTGCTCACATTGCTAATTTATTTGTCAGCATTATGCTAATTTAATAGCTCATTGCTGCAGTTTATATTCGTATATTGTAGATGATTAACGCTTCTGTTTCTACGGGTACTCAATGACGAACGCCCAGAAAGATGATTAACCCCAAAATTTGAACTAATTATCGGACGGTCTGTCTTAAATATCAATAAGATGCTTTAGAGATACATTTATTAAGCACAGAAAGCAAATCCATATTTTTCATGACATTATCATTGATAACTAAACCAGATTAGCGCAATATTCCTGAAATTTAGCTCATTCTAACGTTGTTATATAATGAAATCATATGGGTGTTTTCGATAGCTTCAATAGGCTGAGATGCCAAAAATAAGACTGATTCACTATTGGTAAAATCAAAAAGTGGTTAAAATCACAAACATGTTCATGATTTCATCTGCGATACAATCAACATTCACAACCTTTTGAGAATCGATATGCAATTTTCTTCTGCTCTGTCGTTTATTCGCCCAGCTAAAGGCTTTTTACGGTTAATTCCCCTCTCGGCCTTATTGCTGACCGCTTGCGTGACAACGTCACAAGATACCACAAAAGGCACGTCGTCATCTTTAGATGAACAGTGGCAAAAACATCAAGCTCAAGTTGCTGAATTACGGGATTATCAAACCCGCGGCTCCTTCGTCTATATTGGAGGACAAGGTACGGGAACTGAAACTAAGACATATGCAAAGTTTTTTTGGCAACAATATACCCCAGAAAAATATCGTTTACTGCTCACTAACCCTCTTGGTAGCCGTGAACTTGAGCTCAATGTGGAGCCAGATTTAGCAAAATTAGTGACCAAAGAAGGTCAAACTCACATGAGCGATGTGCCCAGTGAGCTAATTTACCAACTGACTGGAATGGATATTCCTATTGATGATTTGACCGCATGGTTAGTTGGCTCTCCAGGTCGGGCAACCGAGTATACCCTTGATAGTAATCACCTGTTAAAATCAGTGACATTTAGCGTGAATGGCGAGACATGGAATTTGGATTATCTGTCTTACGATACTAAAACCTCGCCAATGTTACCAAGCCAGATGGAATTGCACCAAAAAGATAAAATTATCAAATTGAAAATGGACAGTTGGACCCTGAAAAAATGACGTTAACTTGGCCTTCACCCGCAAAATTGAATCTTTTTTTATACATTACTGGTCAACGTGCCGATGGTTATCATGAGCTACAAACGTTATTTCAGTTTTTAGATTATGGGGATCAAATTACATTCACACCCCGTCAAGATGACCAGATTAATCTGCTTACAACAATGGCAGGAGTGGATGTAGACAAAAATTTGATTGTCCGTGCGGCAAAAAGCCTACAAGCTCATTGCCGTACGATACTCAATCATCCAGGTCCACTTGGCGCAGATATTTGTATCGATAAAGTATTGCCTATGGGGGGAGGAATTGGCGGCGGGTCGTCGAATGCAGCCACTACGCTAATTGCATTGAATGAGCATTGGGGAACTCAACTCTCTGATGACACTCTTGCTGAACTCGGTAAACATCTTGGAGCAGATGTCCCTGTGTTTGTTCGGGGTCATGCTGCGTTTGCAGAAGGGATTGGTGAAATATTAACCCCAGCGGAACCAAAAGAACGTTGGTACTTAGTCGCTCACCCCGGAATTGAAATCTCAACACCGATGATCTTCACAGATCCAGAATTAAATAGAAATTCTCCAAAACGCTCCCTAGCCGCATTATTACTGGCTCCGTACGCTAATGACTGTGAACCAATCGCAAGAAAACGTTTTCGTGAGGTTGAACAGCTAGTTTCTTGGCTGTTAGAATATGCTCCGTCTCGCCTGACAGGAACAGGTGCTTGTGTTTTTTCTGAGTTTGAAACACAAGCAGATGCCTTGAAGGTGTTAAATAAAGCCCCATCGTGGGTGCAAGGGTTCATCGCTCAAGGAGCGAATGTTTCTCCGCTGCACAAGTTCCGCGCTGGGATAACCCGTGTATTGCACCAATAAGCGGTGGTTTATCCATCATTGCTGTTGGTCAACAATATCTCTCTGGACGCAAGCCTGAGGTTTTTCTCGTGCCCGATATGAAGCTTTTTGCTGGTAACGCTACACCGGAACTAGCACAACGTGTTGCTAACCGCCTTTACACTAATCTTGGAGACGCGGCTGTTGGTCGTTTTAGCGACGGCGAAGTCAGTGTTCAAATTAATGAAAATGTTCGCGGTGGTGATATTTTTATCATCCAGTCAACTTGCGCACCTACCAATGATAACCTGATGGAATTGGTTGTTATGGTCGATGCCTTACGCCGTGCATCTGCTGGTCGTATTACCGCTGTTATCCCTTACTTCGGTTATGCTAGACAGGATCGTCGCGTACGTTCTGCCCGTGTACCAATCACCGCTAAAGTTGTTGCCGATTTTCTGTCCAGTGTGGGCGTTGACCGTGTTCTTACTGTTGACTTACACGCAGAGCAGATCCAGGGCTTCTTTGATGTTCCTGTTGATAACGTATTTGGTAGCCCAATCCTTCTGGAAGATATGTTGCAGAAGAATTTAGAAAACCCAATCGTTGTATCTCCAGACATCGGCGGCGTGGTACGTGCTAGAGCAATCGCTAAACTGCTGAATGACACTGATATGGCAATTATTGATAAGCGTCGCCCTCGCGCAAACGTTTCTCAAGTTATGCACATCATTGGTGATGTTTCTGGTCGCGACTGCATCTTAGTTGACGATATGATTGATACGGGTGGCACACTGTGTAAAGCAGCTGAAGCGCTGAAAGAGCGTGGTGCTAAACGCGTATTTGCATACGCAACTCACCCAATCTTCTCAGGCAATGCTGTAGACAACATCAAAAATTCAGTCATTGATGAAGTTATTGTTTGTGACACAATTCCTCTTTCTCCTGAAATCAAGGCGCTGAACAAAGTTCGCACCCTGACCCTTTCAGGCATGCTGGCCGAAGCTATTCGCCGTATCAGCAATGAAGAGTCTATTTCAGCGATGTTCGAACACTAATTTGCTAAGCGGGGTCTGATGACCCCGTTTTAACATTTTCAGGTGTTGTTCCCGCGTCACATAGCAAGATAGTAGTATATAGCGCCCCTACCGTTGTTCATCAACCGTAGGGGCTTTATTTTGTGCAGGCAAAAAATAAGAGTGAAATTCATCAATGACCAATTTCACTCTTATTTAGATTCGATAAGCTTAACTGACTATTTCTTCAGCTACCGTTATGGGTAACGATGATTATCATTACGTGGATGATGTAGTCGTTTCAGTAGACAGTAACGGTCTTCTACTTTTTCTCGACCACTCATTCTTGCACCCACCAACCAAACTAAAGCGCCAATGAAAATACCAAATAATGTGCCATTGACGATGATATCGGGTAGTCCTAATTCAACAACATGAGAAAATAGGTTTAAACCTATGCTGCCTATCATCCCTACCATACCCAAAACCATTAACCCATTACCGACCAAGTTAACCATTTTCCGTTTCATATCTACCTCCATTATCAGTACACTGATAAGCAAGCATTAAAAAAATTTCGGTAAAACTTTGTATTTATGTAAAGAGTATAGCTCATTAAGTAAATTTATTTGCGATAAGCCTCACATGTACAAAAGAACTTCATAAAATCTACTCATAATGTGCTCTTTATCAATTAATAATATTTCTGAATAGTTCACTTGTTAATAATTTCCATAGAAACCTTATTGATGACAACTTTGTACATCCACCGCCTCACGAGGTAAACTATTCAATAATTTCTATAAATTGACAGTGAAAAAGTCGCCGTGAGTAAAATAAAATTAATCGTTGGACTAGCCAATCCGGGTGCTGAATATGCACAAACTCGCCACAATGCTGGTGCATGGTATGTGGACTTACTGGCTAGACGTCATAATCAGTCGTTAAAAGAAGAATCTAAATTTTTTGGATATACCGCGCGTATTAATATTGGCGGTGATGATATTCGCCTGTTAGTACCAACCACATTTATGAACCTCAGTGGGAAATCTGTGGCGGCGGTAGCTAATTTTTACCGTATCAACCTTGATGAGATATTAGTTGCCCACGATGAGCTCGATTTACCTCCGGGGGTAGCAAAAATGAAACTCGGTGGCAGTAATGGCGGACATAACGGTCTGAAAGATATTCAAAGTAAATTTGCAAATAATCCAAACTTCTACCGTTTACGCATTGGTATTGGTCATCCGGGTGACAAAAATAAGGTTGTCGGCTTTGTTTTGGGTAAACCGCCGATGTCTGAACAAAAACTCATTGATGATGCCATCGATGAGGCATTACGCTGCACTGAGATTCTGTTATCCGATGGAATGGATAAGGCAATTAACCGCTTACATGGCTTTAAAGCCACAGCCTAAGAGTTGATTTCATCTAACACGAGTTTTTGTGTATAATCAGCGCCAATTTTCTAAACATCAGGGGCAGCACTCGCCTGCTCCTTGCTATTTAAGGTGAGAAACATATGGGTTTTAAATGCGGTATCGTTGGTCTGCCTAACGTGGGTAAATCCACTCTATTTAATGCATTGACCAAAGCCGGCATCGAAGCAGCCAACTTCCCTTTCTGTACGATTGAACCAAACACGGGTGTTGTGCCAATGCCAGACCCACGTCTTGATCAATTAGCTGAAATTGTGAAGCCTCAACGCATTCTACCAACCACGATGGAATTTGTTGACATCGCGGGTCTAGTTAAGGGCGCATCTAAAGGTGAAGGTCTTGGTAACCAATTCCTAACTAACATTCGTGAAACTGAAGCGATTGGTCATGTTGTTCGTTGTTTTGAAGATGACAATATCATTCACGTTGCAGGTCAAGTTGACCCTGCTTCAGATATCGAAGTTATTAATACTGAACTGGCATTGTCAGACTTAGATACTTGTGAGCGCGCTATTCACCGTGTACAAAAACGTGCCAAAGGCGGTGATAAAGATGCGAAAGCAGAATTAGAAGCGCTGGAAAAATGCTTACCGCACTTAGAACAAGCTGGTATGTTACGTTCATTAGATTTAACTGCGGAAGATAAAGCTGCTATCCGTTATTTAAGCTTCTTAACCCTGAAGCCAACAATGTACATTGCTAACGTCAGTGAAGATGGCTTCGAAAATAACCCTTACTTAGATAAAGTTCATGAAATTGCGAAAGCGGAAGGTTCAGTAGTTGTTCCTGTTTGCGCTGCAATTGAATCCGATATCGCAGAGTTAGATGACGAAGAACGCGATGAGTTTATGGCTGATTTAGGTATTGAAGAGCCAGGTCTGAACCGTGTGATCCGCGCAGGCTACGAATTATTAAACCTGCAAACTTACTTCACCGCTGGCGTGAAAGAAGTCCGTGCATGGACCATCCCTGTTGGTGCAACTGCTCCACAAGCCGCGGGTAAAATCCACACTGACTTCGAAAAAGGCTTTATCCGTGCGCAAACTATCGCATTTGAAGATTTTATCAAATACCGTGGTGAGCAAGGCGCAAAAGAAGCCGGTAAGATGCGGGCAGAAGGTAAAGAGTATATTGTTAAAGACGGTGATGTGCTGAACTTCTTGTTTAACGTTTAATTAATAATTTATTCCATTTTTATCAATTGAAAAACCTAAAGTACTTCATGCTTTAGGTTTTTTTCATCGTTCAATCACATGAACCGCAGTCCTAGAAAGCCTCATCCAGACTTAAACACCTATCACCTACTCCATTCTTATGTGCCACAATATCCGCCATAATCGCTAACGCAATTTCTGGTGGGGTTTTACTGCCAATAGGAATACCAATCGGGGCATGTATCTGCTCTAACATCTCAATCGTTAAACCACCTGAATTTAATAAACGCTCTCTGCGCTTGGCGCTTGTTCGAGTTGAGCCCATGGCACCAATATAAAATGCTGAAGTATTAACCGCTTCCATCAGCGTTAAGTCATCTATACGGGGATCATGAGTTAACGACACAATTGCTGTATTCGATGTGCTTGGATTTTCTTCTAAGAAACGCGCAGGAAATATCTTTTTAATCTCAATTTGTTCTGCAATTTGCCCGGCAAAACGAGATAGCTCATCCTCTCTATGCTCACAAATAATCACTTCAAAACCAAGGGCTAAGGCAAAATTTGCACAATAAACACCCACGTTAGAGATGCCTGCAATAATTAATTTAGGCGGAGCAGTAATATAAAACTGAATATCATTTCCATTGCGTTCAATATGAGTTGGGTGCTGAGAATCTTGAACTGTAATAATTTCGCTCACATTAGGTAAGGTTAGCTTTTTAATAATAGCGGAGTAACCAAGAAGTGCAGTTTGAATTTGAATTAGGTATTGATAAGAAAATTTATTTTGTGGTAAATACTCAATAAGTACATCTAAGCTACCATCACACGGTAAATTGACTTTGGCTTCTACACCACCTTGCCCATAACGAACAACTTGACTATTTTTTAAATACTGACCTTGTTGAATTCGTTGAATAAAATCTTCTTCAATACATCCACCAGAGAGGGAGCCTACATATATTCCATCTCCCTTAGCAACCAATAATGAACCTGGACTTCGCGGAGATGAACCATAGGTGCTCAACACCGTACATAACCAAACAGGTTCTTCCCTTACCCATTGAATTGCTTGAGCAATAACGGAAACATCTTCACGCAGCATATTGAATTCCTATTGATTTTTATTCGGGAGATAATCAATATCTTTAATGACATTTTCATCATTTATCTGCATTTCATAAACAAATTGATGTTGTAATATTGATTTTGCACCATCATCCCCCGATAAGTGCATTAAATTCTGTCTATATTTTGCCGATATTCCTACCGGATGTCCTGGAATCCCGTTATATACTGGGCGTACCAATGAATATTTGTTTAATTTACGCTCAACCTGAATAAATATTTCACGGTCAATATATGGCATATCCGCTAAGTGAATTAACCATCCATCCCAATTTGGTGTATTTTTAACACCTAACGCTATGGATTTTCCTAATCCATCACTATTTAGCAAGGAATGTGGGATATTAAATTGTAAACAATTATTAATAACACCCTCATTATCAGAACGCGTTATTACGTGGATAGGAAATCCACTACCCATTGAATTTAAAAGTGTTTTTTTAAAAACTGTTTGTTGCTCAAGGATATAATTTAATTTACTTCCACAACCACCAGTATTTTGAAAACGTTCACTTTTTCCAGCCGCTAATATTAATATGCCTATATTCATGATTTACATTATACATAATTGTACTTATTGTTTATATTATAAATAATAAGTACAGAATTACTATGGCAACTTTTGCTGCATTAATTCAGTCAATTCCAATCATATTTAGATGATAATTTTTTGATATATAAAAATTTATATTACGACACGAAGCAATGAAATAAAAAATAATAATGTGAAGCAATGAAAAATAAGTGTAAGGGTTTATTATGAGCAATAATCATGTCGGACTATCCCGCAGACACTTTATAAAATGTGCTGTCGTTGCTGGGATCTCTTGTTATATCGCCCCTTTATATAGCCGAGCTTTTGATGTGCTATTTGAGGAGAAAATTCTACAAGCCCCAGACTGGAATCCTGTCGATAAAAAAATTAAATTTCGCATGGATGGCTATGCAAAAGTACAAGGTGAAAAAGTCTTTGCTAGAGATATTCGAGCGCGCGACATTCCCCATTGGCCCAAACAACAAGGGCATGCTTTTCTACTACGAGTAACCCAAGCAGATAAAATTTATGAAGGTTTTAACCTCGATTTACTCAATAACGGGTTAATGCCTGACCGTATTGTCACTGCAAGTGATTTAGAAAAAGATGGCGTCGCATTTCCTGAATTCTACGGCGATGACCTACTACTTCCGACTGGAAAAACCCCTGCATATTTAGGCCAAGCCGTTGCTTTGCTTGTTTACCATGACTTTGCCAAATTTAGCTTTGCAAAAGAAACACTCAAATTTCGTGATGACGTGATCCAATACGGCGCATATACAGGTCCATTGGAACGTGACCCATGGGGCAGCTATCGAGGGGTTCGTATCGGTGGTGAAACGCCATTTTCTCCCGATGTTTATTCCAGCCTGAAAGATATGCCGATCTCCCCGATTGGAATGAAAAAGCACTTACCTATTTGGCCAGAAGGTCGTGAAGGTGGAAAGCTCGACGAGGAAGGCATGTATTATGCGGATGAGCTTGCCAAACTATTGGAAAAACCGCCCGAAGATTGGCTAATTATCAAACGTAAATATGCCTCACAATCTATCGATACCTCTGCATTAGAACCGGATAATGCCAATGGTTGGTACGATGCTAAAACACAATCATTTCATTTGGTTATCCCTACCCAGTCACCACAGGAAGTTGCAGGTTCACTCCCTGAAATGCTGGCGAAAAGCAAATTCCCTATCAAGCAAATTTTCTTACACCCTTGCTTTACTGTAGGTTATGGATCAAAAGACCATACCCCATTCCCGTATTATGGTGCGATGGCAACGTTATATGGTGATGGTGTACCGATCCGTTTAGCCAATGACCGTTATGAACAGTTTCAATCCACCATCAAACGCCATGCGTTCGACATGGATTACACTCTCGCAGTTAATAAGAAAACCCATAAAATTGAAGCACTTTCAGCTTCATTTATTGGTGATGGTGGTGGTCGATGTAACTTTACCCCTTCGGTTGTCATGGTAGGCGCGACCGGCGCTCAAGCTATCTATTATATTCCTCGAAGTGACCTATCTGCGGTCGGTATTGCATCGCGAGCTGTGGATGCAGGCTCCGCTCGTGGCTATGGGACATTACAAGCCATGGCTGCTACAGATATGTTGATGGAAGAAGCAGCAAAACTGCTCAATGCCGATCCTATAGAATTTCGCTTGAAAAATATCATTAAATCGGGAATGAAAAATACCCAAGGAGCGATCCCTGGAGGTGCAATTCGTGCCGATGAAGTACTAATTCGCTGTGCTGACCATCCAATGTGGACAGAAAGAGCCTCACGAAAAGCCGATTTTGAAGCGAAGAATGCCGGTAAATTGTTTGGTACAGGAATTTCCTGTGTTCAGAAAGATTTTGGTACAGGTGCCGAATCCTCTTTTGCCCGCGTCGAGCTAACGTCTGAAGGAAAAATAGCGATTTACCATAGTGGGGCTGAAATTGGGACAGGAATGTCCACATCCCAAGCCGTCGTATGTGCTAAATGGTTAGGTAAACCCGCAGAAGAAGCCCATTTTTCTGTCATCGACTGGTCTGTATTGCCTATGGTATCCACAGGGAATCCATTTGCCATGTCACAAGATGAGCAAAATAAACTTTCGTTAGATCCACTTTGGACACCGAATTATTGCTCTCCTGCGAGTGCCAGTAACTCCGCTTATTACTTTACTCATAGTACGGAAGAAGCCGCTAGATTAATCTTTGAGTATGGGCTTTGGCCTGCGGCAATGTCTATTTGGCAAGAAGGTATTGGTGGTGGACAAGCGGCACCATTAGTCGTACGGCGTGAAGATGCTCGCTGGGTCGCTAATGGGCTTACCGCCGATGGCTTAGAAGTTCTCAGCTTGCAGCGTTTGATCGACCGTACCTTTGAAATGGGAGGCTTAACCGGTGCCGTTTGCCATGTGTTTAACCGTTGGGAATGGGCGGAAGCTGATTTCCATATAAACGATGAAACTCGTCGTCTCCCTATTGACGGACTATCACTACGTTTTGCCAATAAAGATTACCAAGTTTGGAAACGTCAAAAAGCCTACTATCCTGATACCCAAAGAAATAATGCTGGCGTAACTTATTACAGTGCTGTCGCCACCGTTTCAGAGCTTGCTATTGATAAAGCTACAGGTCATGTCGAGTTACTCGACCACCATAGCGTAGTGGAATGCGGTAACCTGATTGTTCCTCAGTTAGTTTCTGGACAAATTCAAGGTGGGCTTGCTATGGGAATCGGTCATGCGCTCCATGAATATTTACCTCTGTATGAAGATGGACCGGGCAATGGAACGTGGAACTTCAACCGTTACCACTTACCTCTGGCAAGTGAAGTCGCTGTTTGGAAACAAACCAGTGAAATCCTTCCGGGGTTATCCGAAACCGATCCACCGAAAGGGGTCGCTGAAGTCGTTATGATCCCCGTCGTTTCTTCCATCGTTAATGCGATAGCTGATGCAACAGGACACCATTTTTTAAGCCTACCTGTTCGCCCTAAAGACATTCTAGAGGTATTATCATGAGCCTAAATTTACTTCCACTTACCATCAACATTAACGGTCAGCAATATGGACCGATGGATGTGCCTGAAGGTCTCATGATGATCGACTTTCTTCACGAATATATCGATCTCACAGGCTCTCGACTTGGCTGTGGACAAGGAATTTGCCACGCATGCGTAGTGATTTTAGATAACCCATCGGGTACGAGTGAAGAAGTACGAACCTGCATCACAGGAGCGCACTTCTTCAACAATAAACGCATTCGTACTATCGAAGGGGCTGCCACTAAAGAAGAAAATGGTGAAGTTAAACTATCCCCTGTACAGCAAGCATTTATCGACAATTTTAGTTTCCAATGCGGTTACTGCACCCCCGGTTTTGTCAACGCAGCAACAATTTTTGTTGAAGAATTACAACGTAATCCAATTGCAGAAGCTGACTTGGAAGATGCGATTAAAGAAGCCCTGAATAACCACATTTGTCGTTGCACAGGTTATGTTCGCTATTATGAAGCAGTGCGTGATGTCGTGATGAGTACTCCAGGGCTGATCAAGGAGACGATAAAATGATTAAGCGCATTATTTTATGGTTAATAGCAATAGCTATCGTCGTCTGGGCGGTTCTCTATTGGTATGAAAGTCGCAAACCCGACGGTCCAGTACAAAAAGTCACAGCAAGTGCAGAAGAAATCGAACGTGGTCGCTACCTCACTCTTGCTAGTGATTGTGCAGCATGCCACACCAGTGCTAATGGTGCACCGCTAGCGGGAGGTTTTCCACTTGATACGCCATTTGGTACCATTTATAGCAGTAACTTAACCCCCTCTGCTGATTATGGTATCGGTCGATGGACTAAAGAAGAGTTCCACAAAGCGTTAACTGAAGGGATTTCGCCGCCGAGTAAAAATCTTTACCCTGCGATGCCATATACATCATACAAAGGAATGACGCGTAGCGATTCTGATGCCATCTATAGTTATTTAATGAGCCGCCCTGCGGTAGATGTCGCTCCACCAGAAAATTCTCTTCCATTCCCACTAAATCAGCGTATGGCAATGATTGGTTGGAATCTTTTATTTTTCAATGATAAACCGCTACCTAATAGCTCTCAAGGTAGCTCACCTGAATGGGTGCGAGGTAAATACTTGGTTAATGTGTTAGAGCACTGTGCTGAGTGCCATACACCAAGAGGGATATTTGGGGAGATGGAGTTAGATAAGTACATGAAAGGTGGCTCATTAGGTCGTTTTACTGCCCCTGATATTACACCTGAAGCCCTTGCTGCACGCGGTTGGAACAAGGAAGACCTGCAACAGTTTTTTATGACGGGACTGGCGCCTCAAGGTTCAGCTTACAGTGATATGCATCCAGTTATTTATCTCAGCTCTCAACATTTAACACCGGAAGATAATAAAGCCATTGCAACCTATCTGATGGGGGACAATCCACCAGCCACATTACCACTCGAAATGGGGGAAGGTAATCCACAAGGAAAGCAAGTTTACCTCGAAACCTGTTCCGGATGTCACTATTATGATGGTAGTGGAAAACCGAATGTGTCTGTAGCAATGAAAGGTAATTCCACATTACGTGATGTGGATAGTACCAACCTCATTAATGCGATTCTAGATGGTTTACCAGAACAACCGTTCCCAAATAACCAAAATATGCAAAGCATGCCGGGATTTGCGGACAAACTCGATGATCAGCAAATTGCGAATTTGGTGAACTTCCTTCGAGTCCAATGGGGAGGGCAACCAGCAGATGTCACCCCAGAACAAATTAAAGCACTACGTCAATAAATAGCGATTAGTTACATAAAGGCTTACTGGAACCCAGTAAGCCTTTTTATTTAGCACTCTCTGCATTTACCCTGTACTGAGTATATTTATTTTTTACTTTTTATCTGTGGATTTAAAAACCAGTGAATCACTGGGTTGGTCGACAGTAGAAGCGCTAAAATAATCGTAATCAGTGTTAATGCTATTAATATCGAAAGCCCAGTTTCAATATTTAAAGCCCCTACTCCCGTTAACAATAAAAAACAAATAATAGGATGTATTAAATACACACCTAGCGCATTATTCGCTATTTTTACAAAGCGCACCGTGGATAATGCAAAACAAATAGCCACAATCGCAATCAACACCCCGACTAAAAACGAAAATATCTGCATAAAAAATGCACAGATTAAGAGTCTATGACCGAATACCTGCATCAATAAACTTTCAATTTCAGATTGAAAATAAAAATAAAACCCAACCAATATGATCATCAAAGGGGCAACAAAAAAAGTATGCCGACGGAGCCATTCTAATTTTTTATCATCGCAAAAGTAGGCCACGACAAAGAATGGAAAATACTGCAAGATTGCAGCAAAACTGGTTCTTTCCAAAAGGGAATGAACTGCCCAAAAGGCAATAAAAAGGCTAAGCAGTAACGTAATAAATAACCCTATTCCTTTACTTTTTATTCCGAGAGGCAACAATAAAAAAAACGCTTGCCATATTGGCACAGCCAAGAAAAACCAAACCCCATTTTGAGGAAATAATAAATATTTCTCAATGCTTAATGTCCCCGTGTAATACAAAGGAATAGCATCAAGCGTCTGGAATGTGACATAAATTATCAATGGTGGAATTAAGTGGGTATGCCAATCCTGCCATGAAATTCCTTTGCTGGTATATGCCGCAATAAATACAAACATAGGAATAAGCACTAAATCAAATAGGTTAATTAATATTGAATAATCAACTTTCACAACAGGATTGGAGGCTAGGTAAAAATTAAAGACAATTAATGAGCTTAGGATTAATTTCAATGTCTGCCAATTGGGTAATTTATTCGCTTTTTCTAGCATTGTGAGAGTCTCATCCCTCATATTGATATCTTCTGTATTAAAATGAAATTCAATGAATGACTGAAACCATTCATATTCACTTCACTAACGAAAAATAGCGTGTGCAAATAGCTCTGGAGGCGACTCACTCCAAGAGCCATTATATTTGATAGGAAAATCTATAAAGGTAATGCGTACGTAACTTTAACAGTCTCCATTGGCACTTCCGTTTTAATGCTCTGTACACTACCAATCTGGGTCAAATAATCTGCATGAAAACGGCGGTAAGACGCCATATCTTCAGTAACAATACGGATCAATGCATCACATTCACCCGCCATTAAATGACATTCCACTACTTCAGGCATCTTTTGAATGTCCGCAACAAATTGATTAATTGTCTGCGCGTCTTGAGCTTTAAACCAGATGCGGGCAAATAAAGATAAACCCGCACCAATTTTAGTTCCGTCTAAGACCGCAACATAACGCTTAATAACGCCGGCATCTTCCAGTAGTTTTACACGCCTTAAACAAGGTGATGGTGATAAACCGACCTCTTTTGCCAACTCAACATTTTGAATCTTACCGTCGCGCTGTAGCACTTGAAGAATATGCTTATCAATAGCATCTAATTTGATGGATGATGAACTATGATGTTCTAGTTCATTTTTGTCCGAATTGTTCAACCCTACGCCCTTTGGCATGCCAACCTCTTTTGCTTTTATTTTTTGATATTAAATGTCAAACACACGTTATTAGCAAGCAACAAAACAACCAAATTTCAACAAAAAATAGCTATAATGACCAGCATCAATTTCCGGTATGAAATAACAATAAATAGAGGTGTTTGATGGAGCTACAAACGTTATTACTGTTTAGCGCAACGGTGATCCCTCTGGTTTGTACACCTGGACCGGATATTTTATTTATCTCTTCACAGGGGCTTTCAGGTGGTATGTCCGCCGCTTGGAAAGCTAATTTGGGCATTATCCTCGGTTACATGACACATGCTATTCTTGCTGCACTTGGGTTAGCTGCAATTGTTGCCACATCCCCACTAATATTTAACACCATAAAATGGGTTGGTGTCGCCTATGTCGCTTATTTAGCAGTAAAAATGCTTCTCTCTGCGATTCATGCCAGAGAATTTCAGGTGCGACCCATATCGACCCAAGCGGTGATTGGCAAAGCATTCCTAACTAGCTTTCTTAACCCCAAAGGACTATTAGTCTATTTTGCTATATTGCCCAATTTTATCCATGTCTCCGAGAGTGTTGCAATACAATCTTTAATATTATCAGCGACATTTATTAGTTCGTGCATTGTTATTTATGGTGTTATCGGCATGTTGTTCGCTTCCATGCATAATAAACGCAAATATAGTGATAAGAATCGCCGTATCACCGAAGGTGTAGCAGGAGGCATGTTAACTTTCGCTGCCATTGGGCTGGCAAGTAGTTAGCAAGGGATACATTCTATCCAAAGTAATTGGCTATCGAAGCTACAGGGGGTTAACTCCCCTGTTCTAATATCTGGAAGCCACCAGCCGCCATCCCCCTCAGACATTCGCTCACAGTTACCGCCAGACACTAGCCACTCTCCTGATAATACATACACTAATCCAGCTTGATGTGCGGGGAGTTGCTGCTGAGAGTCAATGAGATAACTTCTCACATTCCAACGATCTGAACGGTAGATAAAATTCATTAATCGTATTGGCTGTTGTAATTCTACATTGACATACAGTTCAGCAGGACATCGAATAGACTCACCAACTTGATGAAAATATTCGTCAATCCGGTGGTTATCATGTATTCGTAGCGTTTGGTTATCCAACAGGATTGTAAGCCTTTCCCCTTCAGGGTACTGCTTTAGAAAACTTGATTGTTCAATCTTCGCAATACTGGCACGTAGCGAGTAATCAGATGCAACGGGCCAGCAAAAGACTTCTTGGCTAGTGCCACAGTTATCATTCCACTCAAACACGGGTAAGTCAGTTGTACTAAAGCATTTAATTTTCATATGACCACCTCAGTTTCCCTTACGTATCTTTAACTAGATTCGCAAAGTTCTTTTTTTAAGGCAATGAAATCACCGCGATAATGTGACTGCTCACCCTCTCTGTTTTACGCTTATTTATCCTCGATCAATGTGTGGCATAAATCCCCTAAAACTTTCATTGACTGTTCCAAACGATCATTCCATGCAAACGAAGCATTTAAACGAAATGCATGGTTAAACTGGTCGCTGGTTGAAAACATGCTGCCCGGCGCAATACCAATTCCTTTTTTTAACGCTAATTGATATAAACGAATTGCATTAAAGGGCGGCTCTAACTCAAGCCATAAGAAATATCCCCCCTTCGGGGTATTCACTTTCACGGATGATGGCAAATATTTGGCGATAGCATTCAACATGAGGTGCTGACGTTGTTCCATCGTCTGACGCAGTTTTCTCAAATGGGTATCATAGCCACCTTGGGATAAATATTCCGCAATGGCTAACTGTGTCGGTACACTTGCCGAAACTGTACTCATCATCTGCAAATGCTGAATTTTTGAAGCATGATGCCCCGCAGCAACCCAACCAACCCGATATCCCGGCGCTAAGCATTTTGAAAATGACGAACAGTGGAAAAAATTACCTTGAGTATCAAGAGATTTTGCAGGAATTGGCTGCTTATTACCAAAATAGAGTTCCCCATACACATCATCTTCAATAAGTGAGATTCGATGTTTATTCAGGATCTCAACCAACCGTTTTTTATTGGCTTGTGGCATCGTGCCACCTAATGGATTTTGGTAATGGGTCATCAACCAACATGCTTTGATTGGGTATTTATCCGCAATATCCTCGAGAGCATCAAGATCAATACCAAAGAGAGGGTCTGTTTTAATCGCGATCGCCTTTAATTTTAAACGTTCAATCGCTTGCAACGAGCCATAAAAAGCGGGTGATTCAATGACCACCCAATCCCCCGGCTGTGTAACGGCTTGTAAGCTTAAAACTAATGATTCCATCGCACCCGCAGTAATAACAATTTCATCAGGGGCGACATGGATCCCTTGAGTCGCATAGCGTTGAGCAATATTACGGCGTAATTGTTCATTTCCCGGTGGTAAATTGGCAGTGGTATTAAATTTCGATAGACGACGAGCAACAGAAGCCAGTGATTTAGCCAATTTGGGTTCATCAAGTAAGGCTGGGTCAGGAAACGCAGAACCAAATGGAATAATATCAGGATCCTTACAGGCTTGCAGGACACCAAAAATGGAGGCATTAATCTCAACATTTTCATTAAGATGTAGCCCTTTCCCTCCTTTCGCTGCGGCAAATGTATTGTTGCGATTTGCAACGTAGTAGCCCGATTGTGGTCGAGCCGCAACCCAACCTTGGCTTTCAAGCAATTGGTAAGCCTGTACTACTGTCATCAGACTTAAACCGGATTGTTTCACGCTTTCTCTAAGTGAAGGTAATCTGTCACCAACTTGCCAGATATTATCTTCTATTTGTTGACGAATTTGTGCCGCTAACTGTTCATATCTCGTCATTCCCGCCTCACTGTTATAGGTGTTTTCCTAAAAATTGTTACTATTATAGTTTAACGTCTCATGTTCTACTTATCCACCACATTCACCTGACTTTTTTAACTATAAGCACAAAACATTTCTAGCTGGATTTATGAGTGTTAACAATCCAACGAAAACAATTATTTATTGCTAAGGATTTCGTCAAATTGCTTCGCAATGGCTTTAAATGTCGCGTGTCGTAATCATTTCCATTCAGGGGTCAATATGTTTGGACTAACTGCGCTGGAACTTGCCCGTATACAATTCGCATTTACGGTCTCGTTCCATATTATTTTTCCAGCTATTACTATCGGGTTAGCGAGTTTTCTCGCCGTGCTTGAAGGTTTATGGCTAAAAACTCGAAATCCTGACTACATAAAACTATTCCATTTCTGGTCAAAAATTTTTGCAGTCAATTTCGGGATGGGGGTAGTTTCTGGATTGGTGATGGCGTACCAATTTGGGACTAACTGGAGTTTCTTTTCTGACTTTGCAGGCAGTGTCACTGGACCGTTGCTCACTTATGAAGTTCTCACCGCATTCTTCTTAGAAGCAGGATTTCTTGGTGTCATGTTATTCGGCATGAACCGAGTGGGCGAAAAGCTACATTACTTTGCGACTTGCATGGTGGCACTCGGAACCATTATATCCACCTTCTGGATCCTCGCTTCTAACAGCTTTATGCAAACCCCTCAAGGATTTGAAATCGTTGATAACCGAATTGTGCCTGTCGACTGGCTAGCCGTAATTTTCAATCCTTCATTCCCCTATCGCTTACTGCATATGACAACGGCAGCCTTCCTTGCCGCAGCATTTTTTATTGGCGCATCCGCGGCATGGCATCTGCTCAAAGGTAATAAATCCTCTGCCATGAAGAAAATGTTCTCCATGTCATTGTGGTTGATCTTAGTGCTAGCACCAGTTCAAGCATTTATCGGTGATGCTCATGGTTTAAATACATTGAAATATCAACCTGTTAAGGTAGCTGCGATGGAAGGCCACTGGGAAAATAAACCCGGTGAAGCAACTCCGCTGATCCTCTTTGGTATTCCTAATATGGACAAAGAGAAAACAGAATATGCCGTTGAAATCCCTTATCTGGCAAGCCTGATTTTAACCCATAGTATTGATAAACAAGTTCCTGCTTTAAAAGAGTTTCCACCTGAGGATAGACCCAACGTATTTATGGTGTTCTGGTCATTCCGTGTGATGGTTGGATTTGGCTTACTCATGATCGCTGCTGGTGTCTGGGGATTATGGTTACGTTCACGTAAAAGACTCTATGAGTCCAAAACATTCTTACGCTTTATGTTTGTCATGGCGCCATCGGGACTCATTGCGATTCTTGCTGGTTGGTTTACAACCGAGATTGGTCGCCAGCCATGGGTTGTTTATGGCTTACAACGTACAGCTGATGCTGTGAGTGCTCACGGAGAGGTGCATATGAGTATTAGCTTACTCGCGTTCTTTGCCGTATATGGCAGCGTATTTGGGATTGGCTATATGTACATGATGAAATTAATTCGTAAAGGCATCACCGAGGAGACAGCTCATGGGCATTGATTTACCTCTCATTTGGTTTGTCATTATTGTTTTTAGTATGTTGATGTATATCGTCATGGACGGTTTCGATTTAGGCATCGGTATCCTTTATCCAGCCTTAAAAGATAGTCAAGACCGTGACTTAATGATGAACAGCGTCGCTCCTGTTTGGGACGGTAATGAAACATGGCTAGTACTAGGCGGTGCTGCATTATTCGGGGCATTTCCTTTAGTCTATGCCATCGTATTGGATGCTCTATCGATTCCACTAACCTTTATGTTATTGGCCTTGATTTTTCGTGGTGTCGCCTTTGAGTTCCGTTTCCGTGCTGATGAATCTCATCGTCGCCATTGGGATCATGCATTTATTTGGGGCTCAATTTTTGCCACATTCATTCAAGGCGTTGTTGTCGGTGCATTTATTCAAGGCTTCCACGTTGAAAATCGCGTCTATATGGGCGGGTATTTCGATTGGTTCTCCCCTTTCCCTCTATTTTGTGGATTTGGGCTAGTCGTCGCTTATGCCTTACTCGCCTGTGGCTGGCTGATTATGAAAACTGAGGGGCATTTACGCAAAACAATGTACCGTATTTTGCGTCCATTAACCCTATTAATGTTAGCGGTGATCGGCGTAATCAGTGTGTGGACACCAATACAAAGTGAAGCCATTTATCAACGCTGGTTTACCTTGCCAAACTTGTTTTTCTTTCTCCCCGTTCCACTACTTGTAATAGGTTGTGTCTGGTTAATCATCAAGAGTGTGAAGCGTCAACAACACGATAGCATTCCATTCTTATCAGCATTAGCTCTGATTTTCCTTGGCTTCACTGGATTAGGTATTAGCATCTGGCCAAATTTAATTCCACCAGCCATCAATTTCCGAGATGCCGCTGGCCCACCAGAAAGCTTAGGCTTCATGTTGGTCGGCGCGTTATTTATTATCCCTGTTATTTTGGTTTATACCTATTGGAGTTACTATGTCTTCAGAGGAAAAATTACCCCTGAACAAGGCTACCACTGATCATTTAGTGAGTTCACCTTGGTGGAAGAAAATGGGTTGGATGGCAATAATCTGGTTAGGAAGTGTATTAGCGCTATTTGCGTTCTCTTCCTTGTTTAAATTGCTGATGACCGCAGCGGGAATGAAAGTAAAATAGTGATTTTCCCCCAATGCCGCATAATATTCTGTTATGCGGCATTTTGTTTTTCACGACCTATTTCACTGTATTATTTGAATGGTTTTCTTATTCTTACTCGTGATATGATAATGATAATAATTAACATATAATAAAATTATCATTAAGAAAGGAGACGGTTCGTGGCTAGTACACCAACAGTTGAAAAAAACATCTACCGCCCAGCACCACCGCAACTCATTCAAGTTAAATCCATCACTGATATCAGTCCATCAATTCGCCGCATTACATTTACGGGCGAAAGACTGACTGATTATCCTGATAACTGCGAAGGTGGGCATCTCAAGATTTTCATTGCGCCAGACTATGCTAGCCAACCAGCACTTCCCGTCTTGACCGATAACGGACGCAGTTGGCCAGAAGATAAACCTCGCCCATTTGTACGGACTTATTCTGTACGTGCCATTCGCCCTAAATTAAGTGAAATCGATATTGAATTTGCGATGCATGAAGGCGTGACAGGTCCAGCATACCTCTTTGCTCGTGATGCCAAGCCGGGTAATTGGCTCGGTATCACAAACCCAGGAGGTCCGGATCCACTGCTTCCGGTTCGCTCTCACTATTTTATGGCGGGAGACTCTAGTTCATTGCCAGCCATTGCCGCGCTGTTAGAAAAGATGCCAGAAAATGCTCAGGGTCGTGTTGTTCTACGCTTAGAACATCAAGCTGATCTTCGCGAACTTTCCAAACCTGCGGGAATGGAGATTGAGTGGGTCGTTGGCGATATTAGTCAAACATCCGCATTGATTAATACATTCAAATCATGGGATATCCCTACAAGTGATGTCGGTTTTTGGATTGCTGGCGAAGACCAAATTATTCGCGAATTACGTCGTTTTGTGCGTCGAGAGAAAGGCTTTAGTCGTGAGGATATTTACGCAATTCCTTACTGGAGGTATGGCTATGATGAAGAAGGCTACCATCATGAACGCCATGCGGTCATGGATAACCCAGACGATTAATCGATAAAAATACTGCCCCGATGATCGGGGCAGATAAAAAGGTTAATCATTGTACGCAAGTAGCGCTTTATGACACAGTTCAGATCTCACACAATCGTCAATCGTAAAATTCACCATAGATACCAAGCTATCACTATTAAAACGCTGTAATGCATCCGCCAATCCTGATGGAACACCGCTCGGTAAATCACACTGAGTAATATCCCCATTGACGATGACTGTCACGTTCTCCCCTAAACGAGTTAAGAACATTTTCATTTGTGTGACTGTCACATTTTGTGCCTCATCGAGGATCACGATTGCATTTTCAAACGTACGACCTCGCATATACGCAAATGGCGCAATTTCCACTTTCGCAATTTCAGGTCGCAAACAATACTGTAAAAATGATGCTCCCAATCTTTTCATAAGAACGTCATAAACAGGTCTAAAATATGGCGCAAACTTTTCAGACATATCTCCAGGTAAAAAACCCAGGTCTTCCTCTGCTTGCAATACAGGGCGAGTTACAATGATTTTACTGATCTCTTTATTGATTAAAGCATCTGCAGCTAATGCGGTACTAATGTAAGTTTTACCGCATCCTGCTTCACCATTAGCAAAAATGAGCTGCTTATGCTTGATGGAGTTGATGTAGAGCTTTTGGGCTTCATTACGTGGAGTGATTGGAGTTTCATCGCGACGTTCTTTCGCCATACCAATAGGCTCAATGCCGGTATATTCGGCAAAGGAGGTTACATTATTCATATCATACCTCCCTGAACGATCCTTGCGAGATGTGCGTTTCATTTCCCGACGTGTTTTTGTTGCAGCTTTCTGTCTACTCATAGTATTAACCCTTCCAGGTATCAGTGATGTCAATTCAAATGACGAACTATTCAAAACAGAGAGGAGCTCCCTTCAAGCTCTTATGTGACATAGGTGAACATTTCAGATATAAAAAAACCGGTTAGCAATCTCACCATGCTAATTTCATGGTGGATCGATAACCGGTCTTGAATTTTTGTAAACAAACACTTTGTTGTCATTAGTTTCTCCTATACAGGCGATACTCGTAAACTAAAGAATCTGTATGACAATATTATGACAATCTGCAAATTTTTATTTGACTAGAATATCATCAACCTACAACATTTCCTTTCTATAAATATAGCTCTAGTTTTTTTTAAATTACAACATTAAATTAACAGAAACTGTGCATTTTTACGTAAAGGTCAGATAATCTGTAGGAAATATCATAAAAAGCCACAAAAACCAATGCGTTGTCAATCTTTGTGGCAATATCTAAATTAGATCGGTTTACAATTGCCCGCTAATTGATACCCTTTAGTTTGTGCCTCAGCTTCAGTAGAAAACATTTCTGCATTTTTATCTGCCGTGGTTTTAAAACCTGAACAGTGCGCCAAATGATATTTTTTAGTATTACGATTTCCTTTCACTTGTTGAACAGTATTATTCGCTGGCGTACTCTGCTCTACCGATTTTACGGGTTTGGCTGATTGCCCCGTTAAACCTTCTGCACCATTTTTATGTCCTAAGTCCCAACTTTTTTCTCCTGTCACAAACGGGTTATTATGCCCCATCACTTTTGCAATGCGCTGGTCGCGTTGTTTTTCCCATTCATTCACAGGATATTGTTTATCCCATGCCATAAACAATTGCTGCTGTTGGCGAGACATAGATAAGTTATAGCGATCATGCATATAGAAATAAACACGAGCAACTTGCCCTTTAACTTCATCACGAGGTTCAAAGACGCGTTGTTTAAAATCAATACGGCTACGACACATTCCATATGAATATGGCGTATTCTCAGGAAGCTTTCCGAAACTCCAATTACTACGATCACCATTCACTTCACCAATCGAAGGCGCTAAATTGTGCATATCGGCCTCCATACGAGCAAATACAGGATCTGAAGAAACACAGTTTTTACGCCCGCCATTTTGCCAACATTGACGCTGATGGCCAAAAACCCATGCTGGAACAATATGTTCCCACTCAATACGTTCCGCACGATTTTGTTGTTTACGAACTTGGTAGCCACAGGATGCTAAATCAACTTGTCCACCACTTTTACCAACCCACTCCCACTGACAACCACAATAGAGTGTTCCCTCTCCTTGATGATTTTGGTCGATATAAACTTGGTTTTTACTCAATGATTTTGCTTCAGGAAATGAGCTAGGTGCTGCATAGACTGAATGGCTAATGAAGGAAAAAATAAGAATTAATGCAAGATGTAAATACTTATAGATTGAATATTGTTTCAAAATAACACCACTGATGAGAAAAAGTCGATAAATTAAATACAACGAGTAAGTTATTCATTCAAAAATAGATGAACACAATATGAATACACTCTAGTTGGATGAAATATAAGTCTTTTTAATATCAATTGGTACTTTATTTTAAGGGATAAAAATCAATATCAGAATTTAGGTAAAAAATAATAAAAACTAACTTACTCGAATATCTATCAATAAAAGTTAGCCCAATCTCTAAATCACGGGTTAACTTTTATTGATCATTTTATGAATATGAAGGCGGTATGTTGATATCAAACACTGGGTTTCTTGCGATATAGCCATAATCCGGGAAGAGAGATACCGATAGAAAGTGCTCCTACAATAAAAGATGCCTTTAAAAAGTAGGTAACAAGCGTTTCCATTAGCTCAGGGGTATAACCGTACTGGGATATTTTCACAACGGAGATCATCGCGATATAGGCACTGATACCGGGAAACATGGGGATCACTGCAGCAACAGTAAAGACTTTAGGATGCGCTAGCCACCAGCGAGACCATTGAATTCCAATCATTCCGATTAAGGTGGCAGCTAAAAAACTTGCCCACTCAATTTGTAATCCGAATGACATTAAAATCATCCGCGATCCATACCCAATTGCGCCTAATAATCCGCAATATTTTAGTGCTCTCACCGGAACATTGAATACCATCGCAAAACCAATGGCAGGGATCGCCGCGAGCAACATCTTCCAGATTAATTCCAATAAAAACATTAGGCCCACTCCCTCAAATTCCAGATAGTCATGGCTAGAACGACGCCAATACAGGTCGCTAGCGTCAACAAGCTTGCCATCACCCAACGAGCAATCCCCGTATTAACATGCCCCTTAAACATATCTGCTACTGCATTTATCAAAGGAAAACCAGGAACCAGCAACAATACACTCGCAGCCATCGAAATAGTCTCAGTGACTTCAAAATAAGGAATTTTTAGTAATAAACCCGATACCGAAGTCGCAACAAATGCGGTAATACAAAAATTGATCAGTGGATTTATTTGATTTGATGTCAAAACCTGACGAATAAACATCGCGCAACCACTCGCTAAAAACGTGATAAACGCGCTTTCTAGTCCACCGCCATTTAACGAACTAAAGCAAGCGCAAGATAACGCTACCATTAAAACCATGAGCCAACGTGGATAACGTAGCGGCTTGATACTATTTAATTTTTTACGTAATTGTTGGCGATCAAGTAAATGATGCTCTACGAGAATGACAGCATGCTGAACCTCTGTCACCACATGCATATTAATCCCGCGGTCAATAATGCGGCGAGTTGATGTTAGGCATCGACCATCCACGATAGTCGTTAACACGAGGGAATTCGATGAAATTGCACTGTCCACCTGATTTGCCCCTAGTGCAATACCTAATCGAGTCGTTAATTGTTCGACAAGCATACTTTCCGCACCATGCTGTAGCAGCAATAAACCACATTCAATACATAATTTGGTGATTTCCCTTTGCACATCAACACTTTTATCTTCTATATGCTGATCAACAACGCTATCCTTCATTGGATCCCCCGAGGCTTTGTTAAAATTCAGATATTGATTTAGACATGATAATATTCATATATATCATAGAGGAAAATAATACGAAGAATTATGACCTCTTTCAGGTAAATTAACGCTACTATTTCATTTTTCGTTAGGATAATTATTTTATGAGTCACCCCATTCCCGCAAAAACCCCAAAAGGTCAACGTCGCCATCAAGCACTCATTGCTGCTGCCGCTGAAGTTTTTCTGCAATATGGGTTTGAAGGAACAACGCTTGATATGATTATTGAGCGCGCGGGAGGTTCTCGCTCTACCTTGTATAAGAGCTTTGGGGATAAAGAGGGTTTATTTTCAGCCGTTGTCGCCTATATGATTGATGACATATTTACGGAACCAGACAGTAAAGAACCACCATTACAAACAATTGAAGCTGTATTATCATTTTATGGCTCGCGCTTTCTACGAAATGTGGTTAAGCCACAATCGATAGGGCTATATCGATTAATCCTCGGCGAATATAACCGCTTCCCTGAAATTAGCCAGTTATTTTTTGAACAGGGCCCCGTTCAAAGTTACCAAAGGCTTACTCAAAAGCTTGCACAACTTCCTAATGTAAATGTGGATGAAAAACTGTTACTGAGTATCTCATCCCGCTATTTGGAAATGCTAAAAGCAGATGTATTCATTAAAACTTTTTGTGTGAAAAATTTTAAGCCCAACGATGATTTTATCAACCAACAAATTGGTCTTTCGGTCGATATCATTGCCAGCTATATCCGTAAAATTAGTGCCACATAAATTTTATTAATTTAATACAGAAACTGCTCGTTTTTGTGCTAATAATGCATTCTCTTCTAGATAAACCTCGGGCCCATAAAGCGATGAAATTACAGGTACCATTTTTTCCATTTCCAGTTTATCGCTACCATCCGACTGCAGCGTGATAACCATGGCTTGACAATATTTCACCATTCCCTCTCGAGCATCTTTCAGCCAACGACGAACCGTTTTCATACATTCCATATCTTCCGCTGTTGGCTTGCCTTTAGGCTTCATCGGTGGATAAATCAAAGAAAATGACTCTTTTTTGGCAAGCAATAATTCTAGCTCAGCTAACCATTGCTGCGTTTCCCCCATTGACGATGGAAATGTATTCATTGAGCATACTGGCCAATCTTGAATATTTATAATCGTATTATTTGTCATCACTATTCCATTCAATATTAAAAGTGTACTAGAATGTACACTTTATACATTCCAAACGTCAATAATGATTCTCATTTATAATTTGCAATTTATGCTATTTCTAATTTTGACTATCAATATGGGGTGAGTTTGATAAAGATTAAATCAGCCCAAAATATTAATCGGCTGATGATGCCTTTTTTAAGTCACAATGCTATGCTGATTCAAATATGTCTTTCGAAAGTGAATATATTATGAAAAAAATCCTTCCAATAGCATTCGGGCTATTTGCCGCGTTATCCGTCTCTCATGCAAGTGCAGGAAATGTGTGTGATAAGTATTTCAAAGAGATGAATGCTCTCGTCAAACAAGCTGAAGAGCAATATAAGAATGAACCAAATGCGGGAGAGCAAATTTCATTAATGAAATCACAGTTAGAGGAAGCTAAAAAAGCATTAGCAACCTACCCTGAAGAATCACAAGAGCAAGCTTGTAGTCAAGCATTAACCGCTATTGAGCAAGCCAAAGAAGCCGTAAATAACCAATAATACCCTTCAAATATAAAAAGACCTGAATCATCAGGTCTTTTTATTTGTTATCCAACTATCTGACAACTAATACCGATATTTTGGCATAAGATACAATTCCCGAAGCGTTCGATCCGAGTAAATGTGTTGAAAAACTTGGGTTACGGGACCCAATAACAATTAAATCCGCATGAATATTTTCAGCTTCAGCTAAAACTTTATCCCTTGGTGAACCAAACTCTACCTTATAAGAGATTTTATCTGCGGGGTAATCGTATTTTTTAGCCAGTGAATCGATCAATTCTTTTAACTGTTCTTCCGAACGCTCAAGGGCTTTTTTTGTAAAGGATGCTAGTAAATCATAATGATAACTGTAACTCATTGAGAATCTAGAGACATCTGGAACTGAGTGGAATAAATGAATATTTGCATTATCCATTTTTGCCAAGTGGATAGCATGTTTTAGTGCATTATCCGTTAATGTATCTTCTGAAATATCTACAGGAACCAAAATAGTTTTGTACATATAAGCCCCTCTCAAGTATGTATCTCTCACTTATTTTTCTAGAAATCCAAGTGTATGAGATAACTGTTTAATGGTTATTTTCATCAATAAAAGTATAGTCTGAATAAAATAAAAATGTCGTGAGCTTCTCGTCTAATCAATAAAAAATCACGTCAATCCACTCGATTAATTATCTTCTAGATGCCATTTATGTAGTACACGATGGATAAATGGAGTCACAATTAAACCAACACTGATAATAAATACACTCTGTAAAAATAAACCGTAAATTGCGATAAAAAACCGTCCAGTCTGAGTAATTGGTGCAGGCTCAATAGGCTGACCACTCAGCATAGAAAGTGCATTCAGCATAGACTCCATCAGTGAGTGCCCTTCTATAAAATAAAAACCAATAATTCCCGGAAGTAGACCAATAAAAAAAACCAATATCGCTAAAAAATAAAAACGTAGTACCCTAAAAATAAAGTGTTCTACACGTAATAATTCCTTAGTGAATTTTTCCATAAATAACCCAATCTTCCCCAACTAATCTACATAAAATATCCTCGGGTAAGATAACTGGAATACTTTATATTAAACTGAAAAATATCAAAAAAAGAACCTATACCAATCATGGTATAGGTTCTTAATATTAATTTATTAACGTACTACGAGTACTGATGTTTCTGCGTAGCGAACAATACCGGCAGCAGTTGAGCCTAATAGATGAGTCGTAATATTTGGACGACGAGATCCAATCACAATAATATCGGCATTGATATCTTTTGCCGTATTAATCACTTCATCGCGAGGAGAACCAAACGTTATTGTATAGCTCACATCTGCCTGAGGAAGATCAATTGAATCCATCAGCATTTTCATATCTTCTTCTGCTTTCACCGTTGCTCGATCTTTGATTTCCATATAACCCAAAGCGTAAGCATTAATGATCGCTGAAGAGATAGGAAGCACGTGGATCAAATGAATTTTTGCACCTGACTGTTTGGCCAAATTAACTGCATGATGCACGGCTTTACTGGTTAATTCTTCTTCTGTTAGATCTATAGGGACCAAAATCGTTTTATACATAACCCCTCCTGATAAGTGTTCAAATGAATATTAACTAGAAAATTATAGTCCAAATGCGGTAAATGTCTCTTAACTCAAAAGATAAATGAGATCTGTAGCTATAAATTCACAATAATTTTTTTATAGCTATATTTTCCCCTCGAAAAAACACCCAAGAATGTAAAATATTTTTAGCTATCGTTATAATAAAATTAAGATAAAAAGCCAAAAGTAAAGCCTATTTTCTTGTTTTTATTATTTATTTTAACTAATTTTTACGGTTTTAAGGGGCAATTAATATTACAAAAAAAGGGGTTGATTTCTTAAATGAGAATGGTTATCTTTTATCTCGTGAATAGTTGAGTAAATTACTCAACTTTATCACAAACGACATTGCTCACATTGCTTCCAGTTTAGCAGGCCAATTCATTTGAGTTGGCCTTTTTTTATTACATATCATTGATAGTTAATCAAAAAATAAACAATTAGTTTTTACGAATCGCGCTACTAAAACTCCAATTTTTTAGATGACCAACATAAGTAAGACGCTCTGTAGGGACAAATGTAGGAACATCCCCCGAGCGCATATGCAGAATATCTGCGGGTGTAATCCATGATGAGTTACCTTCAAACAACGGCACTCCTGCATATTTGTAAGCATCTAGGACAAACTGCGAACAAAAGAAACCGTTCGCTTGTTCAATATCATCACCTAGTTGAACTGTAGCGAGAGTTCTTAAACAAAAATTCCGAATTGTTTGTCCTACTAAGGGTAATTCACACACCCGTTTAGTGAGCATCCAAGGAGCAATCATGACAATCCCTTTCATGTTGTACTTACCGCCATCATTCTGTTCAGAAAATTCACGTAACTTTTCTGCATGAAATGATGTCAGGTGATTATGCCGTAATACCACCATATTGTTAGAGTCATTGATAGCTTGATCTAGACGAATAATTCTAACGCCACTTCCTACTGATTCTGCAACTTGACCAAAACCGAGATAAATAGAAGCGTGACTCACTCCGCTCACGCTAAATAAACGGATCCCCCACGAGTTCATTCCTGTTGCCGATGACAATAAAATATCTCCAGGCAACATATCGGCAACCGTTAATGGCTCGACAGAATCTTTAATCGGAATTGTATTGGCTTGTTGTATTGTAAATTTTAACTGATTCGATTGTTCATCCGTTTTAAATTGTGTAGAACAACCATTGATAAAAATAAAACTAACAATCAATATCCAGCGAAATAATTTCATTTATGCCAATCCATTTTATGGTTATTTTTATAGGCGATTTTATCGTCTGAGGATGATTGTCTCATGAATTTATTTTCAATCAATACATCAATTTTAGTGAAAGATCACACTTCAATCACAACTAACCCTCATATTGAAAATCTCTTAGTATAAATTCGTAATATGAAATTAAAGAAAAACATTTAATAACGCCTTCCGATAAGATAGTTTTAAAAGTCTGATTAAAATTATTTTATTGACCATTATTTATGGTGGTCAGTATAGTAATAAAAATAACAAAATAGGACATAACATGATGAAAACCATCGGACTTATTGGTGGAATGAGCTGGGAATCAACCCTACTTTATTACCAACAAATTAATGAAGGCATTAAACAACATTTAGGTGGATTACATTCTGCAAAAATTGCTTTATATAGCGTTGATTTTGCAGAAATAGAACATTTCCAATCCCATGGTCAATGGGACTTAGCCGCAGAACATTTAGCCAATGCAGGCCTTCGACTACAAGCAGCAGGTGCTGATTTTTTAGTATTATGCACAAATACAATGCATAAAGTTGCACCACAAATTGAAGATATCTCTAAACTTCCGTTATTACATATTGCAGATGCCACAGGTGAATGCATTTCCAATACAGGTATTAAAACTATCGGGCTCTTAGGAACCGCATTCACTATGGAGCAAGCGTTTTATAAAAATAGGCTGAGTGATAAATTCGGATTAAATGTGATAATACCCAATGATGCTGACCGTAAGGTTGTTCATGACATTATTTATAATGAATTATGCGTGGGTAAAATAAAGGAATCATCAAAAGCAGAATATCAACGTATTATGCGTCAATTAGTCAAACAAGGTGCAGAAGGAATTATTCTAGGTTGTACTGAAATTACGCTATTGGTCGGTCAAGAAGATACTTCTGTTCCTGTTTTCGATACAACCGCTATACATGCCCAAAAAGCGGTAGAATTTGCTTTACAGAATTAAAATGTCATTTCCAACAATACGATTATTTTACCTCATCGTCCTATAACAACAAAATATGACCCGTTACTAGGACGATGATTATAATAGCGATAATCAGTTCTTTTACTGAGTTTGAGCTTCTATTAAAACATTGAGAACAAGAATAGCTCTGCAAACACACCACTATAGATGAAGTATTCTACTGGGGTGACCACCATGCTGATGGTTCCCATCATTCCATGTGCAAGTATGTCCATCGGGTTAAACATTGCCATTGTAATTTCTCCTTTTTAGATAAAATTACCCTGAATTCTAGTCGATGTGTATCAGATAAATATCAATCTCATCTACTTCGCACCATTCTCCCTACATTCCAACTTTTTTGCGAATCTGTATCAAAAATCCTCATCCATCTGGTATCATGTGCCTCTAAAAATTTCTTCTCCATACTTGAGCTTTGGTTTTACGCTAGGTAAAACATTTCGCGACAATAAAGAACAACACAGAATGACTACCAATAAAGAACAATACAACTTTAATAAACTCCAAAAACGCATTCGCCGTGATGTAGGGCAAGCCATTGCCGATTTCAATATGATTGAAGATGGCGACCGTATTATGGTGTGTCTCTCTGGCGGGAAAGACAGCTACACTCTGTTAGCAATACTGCAAAGCTTACAAAAAAGTGCGCCAATCTCATTCTCACTAGTTGCCGTAAATCTAGATCAAAAACAACCCGGTTTCCCTGAACATATTTTGCCAGCCTATTTAGATGAATTGGGTGTTGAATACAAAATCGTCGAAGAAAATACCTACGGTATTGTTAAAGAAAAAATTCCAGAGGGGAAAACGACCTGCTCCTTATGCTCTCGTCTGCGTCGTGGAATTTTATATCGCACTGCCACTGAATTAGGTGCAACCAAAATTGCACTTGGTCACCACCGCGATGATATTTTACAGACTCTATTTTTAAACATGTTCTACGGCGGTAAATTAAAAGGTATGCCACCAAAATTGATGAGTGACGATGGCAAACATATTGTGATCCGTCCTCTCGCTTATTGCCGTGAAAAAGATATTGAACGTTTTGCTGAAGCTAAAGGGTTTCCAATTATTCCATGTAACCTGTGTGGTTCTCAGCCAAACTTACAACGCCAAGTCATCAAAGAGATGCTGCGTGACTGGGATAAACGTTATCCAGGGCGTATTGAAACTATGTTCAGTGCAACCCAAAATGTGGTTTCCTCCCATCTCTGTGATACCACGCTATTTGATTTTAAAAATATTTCTCATGGCGATGCGGTTATTAATGGTGGAGATATGGCATTTGACCGTGAAGAGTTGCCATCTCAGCCAATGATAGATGAAGATGACCAACCTGACTTTAGTGCTGACCGTTTAGATGTGATTGAAATAAAATAAATTTAGCTAAATTTTAATGGATTGCCTCAATTTGGGGCAATTCCTAGATTTTAGGCAAAAAAAAGCCGATGTAAAAGACATCGGCATTACAGTGGTCAATTATTCTGTATAAGAACTCAATATGAGAAAAACTACAATTATGGAGCACAACGTTCATCGCTCAACGTTGCATTCACCTGCGGAAGTAATATTGCCTTAAAACCTTATCCACTTTATTGATTTATCTCAAACTAGTTCCCATTACCAAGAATAATTCACTACTGTTATAGCCAGCGACTTCTTTTTAACCACCAAAAGACGGTTGCAATTAAGCAGGCAAGCAATACGCAAAAAGCACTAAACGCAAATCTGAATTCTCCCCCAGGGATCCCACCAAGGTTCACACCAAATAACCCAGTCAAGAACGTCGTTGGTAAAAAAATCATTGCCATTAATGACATCGTATAAATACGACGATTCATCATCTCGGTCATCATATTGGTGATTTCGTCAGACATAATGGCAGTTCGAGCAATAAAACCATCGAGATCTTCAATACAGCGTCCTAATCTGTCAGCAATTTCCTGTAACCGGCGCCTATCTGCATCTTCCAACCATAAAAACTTTTCAGCCGTTAAGCGAGAAAACATATCTCGTTGAGGTGCCATATAACGGCGAATAACAATGATTTGCTTACGAAGCAATCCCAATTCACCACGTTCGGGGATTTCACCGCGTAAAATATCATCTTCCATCTCAATAAGGCGTTCATGGAGTAAATCCGTGAAGTCACTAATTTCATCCGTGATAGCATCGGTGACGTCAGCAAGCCAATCACCCGTGCTCTGGGCGCCAACACCATCGTGTAAATCCTCAATCACTGAGTCTAGTGATTTAACCTTACGATGGCGAGTAGAAACAATCATCCGGCTATTCATGAAGATACGAAAAGCCACTAGCTGTTCAGGACGCTGCCCTACCGTATTATTTAATGTTTGTAAGGTCAGTAAAACACCGTCACCAACACGTACCATGCGTAAGCGGCTCGATTTTCCAGTCAACGCCGACTTTACTTGGTCACTAAATAAATCCGACTGTTGGATCCAATTGAATGACTCTTTATTTTTATAGTCATAATGGAACCAAAATGGGGATTGTTGAGTTGCAGTTGCATTTACATCAATCGGTAAAAAACCGCCTTTTCCATTCAATTGAAAGGCATGTACTGGACTAGAGTCTTGAAATTGGGATCCATAGATTGACGCCATGCAATATCTCCTTGCATTGGAAATACGTTATTTTTAGTAGATTAACGGAGATATTGCAATAAATTCTAAGAATATCTTAGGGATGGGACTAACAGAAAAACTTATATTAAATTCGAAAAAAGATAGAGCAATAATATATGCGATTTAGATAGATTGATGAAATATCGCCATTTTTGCAAAAGAGATCTCACTCCATTGACACAAATTAGCAATAAAACAATAATTATTTTTCCTATTATTAACCCGTAGTGTTTATTCCTTTTTGGTCCTCCTTCTTACTCTCCAGTGGAAGGAGTTTTTTTTATCTATCTTATTGAAAATACCTCATTTAGCCAGCACACATGCACTGGCCAAATTCGTCTACTAGTGCTTGATAATATAAAAACTATGGCTATAAGCTACATCTTCTGGGTTTTCGATTGGATAACCTTTTAGCCAAGGCTTAATTAAGCGCGCATTGGTATATTGATAAATTGGGGCAATTGGCGCTTCTTTCGCTATAACAGCTTCCGCCTGATTATAATATCCATTACGTACTCCATCATTCGTTTCAATACTCGCAGAGCTCATCAACGCATCATAATTCGGGTTGTTAAACTTAGGAATATTGCCACTATGCTGGGAGGTTAATAAGGATAAAAATGTAGAAGGCTCATTAAAATCCCCTATCCAAGATGCGCGGATCACATCAAAATTGCCCGTATTTCGGCTATCGATGTAAGTTTTCCATTCTTGATTAACCAATTTTACCTGAACACCCAATTTTTTCTTCCACATAGATGCAATCGCTATCGCTATCTTTTGGTGATTTTCTGAACTGTTATATAACAATGTCAGTTCCAGTGGATTATTTTCCCCATATCCGGCTTGCTTTAATAATGTTTTCGCATGCTGGTCGAGTTCTTTTTGCGAATGAGTCTGGTAGAAACCTTTTTGTGGTTTAAAACCGGCAGTAACATCTGGAGTGAAATAATTTGCTGGTTTCTCTCCCGTTCCTAATACCTTGCTGGCAATCAGTTGGCGATCAATTGCCATTGATAATGCTTGACGAACACGTACATCATTTGTCGGTGCCCGTTGGGTATTAAAAGCATAATAATAAGTTCCTAACTGATCAGGTGTAAAAACCTCATTAGGAATATCTTTCAATAACTTTTTATAACGCTGCTTAGGGAATGATTCCGTAATATCCAAATCACCCGCTAAATAACGATTAGTTGCATGGGACTCTTGGTTAATCGGCACAAAAGTCACTTTGGTGATCACTGTATTTTTATTGTCCCAATAGTGGGTATTTGGCGTTAATACAATTTTTTCATTAACAACGCGGTCATTGAGTTCAAATGCACCATTACCGATTAAATTACCCACTTTAATCCAATCTGCACCAAATTTTTCAACCGTATCACGGTGTACGGGAAATAGACTAAAATTCGCTGTTAATGATGGGAAATAGGGAACAGGTTTATTTAATACCACTTTTAATGTGTGATTATCTAGCGCTTCTACACCTAATTGCTCTGGAGGCAATTTCCCATCAATAATATCTTGTGCGTTATTGATTCCAGACAGTGCTGCAAACCATGCAAAAGGCGATGTGTTTGTTGGAGTAACCAGACGGCGCCAACTATAAACAAAGTCCTCCGCCGTCACAGGCTCCCCATTAGACCAAGCCGCATCAGGTCGCAATTTAAAAATCCATGTAAGGTTATCCTCAGTATGCCAACTCAAAGCCACACCCGGAATAGATTGCCCATGGTTATCTTGATTCACTAATCCTTCGAATAAATCACGCATCACTTGCGCTTCAGTGAGACCAACAGATTTAATCGGATCCAAAGAAGCTGGTTCATCTTTCAAATGACGGACAACTTCTTGATTTTCAGCTAATACAGTTCCGGCAGGGATAACAGCACTCATTGCTGGAGTAGTCAGAAAAAAGGATGAAAGTAATACAGCTAAAGAGGTACGTGAACATTTATGCATATTATTATTCTATCTACTATTAGGCAAAAAATAGGTAGCAAAGCTTTAAGGATTACATTAAAACTTGCTCAGTCGACATTTGATAAGCTAAAAATATGAGTCATTATGTGCCAATAAGTCACTGATTTGGCTATCCATCAATATTCAGCCTGTTAGGCATCATATAACAAGTAAAACTCGGCACAAAGCGCTCTTTTTATTATCTTGAATATGGTATTTTAAGATAATCCATAATAAAAAACAGAAGCGCTTGATAGGGCTTATCAGTTGTATACTGGATGAATCGCTTAACTAGCGTTAACATCGTAAAAATTAAAGCGTAATTTGGTCAATAATAGATGTAAAAACAAAAAGTTAAGGTCATCAATTAGGTCATTCTTTGAATTTAAAGCTCAATATCCTAACTTGAGATCCTTCAACTCAATTTATAAACGGGAGAAAAACTCATGTCGCAGACAGTTACACTAAAAGGTAATAGCATTTCATTAGGTGGCACGTTCTTACAAGCTGGAGCACAAGCAAAGCCTTTTACTCTGGTCACTAAAGACTTAAGCGAAGCAACCTTAGATACTTACCAAGGTAAACGCAAAATTCTGAATATCTTCCCAAGTGTTGATACCGGTGTTTGCGCTGCTTCTGTTCGTAAATTCAATCAATTAGCTAGTGGGTTAGACAACACTGTCGTTCTGTGTATTTCTGCAGATCTACCTTTTGCTCAAGCACGTTTTTGTGGCGCAGAAGGATTAGATAACGTGGTCACATTATCAGCTTTTCGTAGTAATTTCGCACAAGACTATGGAGTTGAAATGACGACGGGCCCACTGCAAGGTCTGACTGCACGTTCAGTCGTGGTATTAGATGAAAACAATAACGTTATTTATAGCCAATTAGTGCCTGAAATTACTGAAGAGCCTGATTACGATAACGCATTAAGTAGCCTAAAATAATGTTAGTTTAGGCTTGTACATAGCAGCCTCTAATTGGCTGCTATGCTTTTCAGTATCCATCTACTTTAATCAACGTGAGCCCAATATAGCGGTTTATGATTTTTAGCATTGACCACATTTGCAAATATCACATTGTCTTTCATCATACTGATGAGTGTATGAGATAACGTGCTGAGTATTCTTTGTGCCTGCTCTTGAGTTACAGGGCAACAGGAAGTCAGAACATCGATAATTAAATCTCTCGATTTATCACCATTTTTAACTAACGCCTCCCAAGTAAAACGATTTTTTTTGGCTAGATAATTAGCCGCTGCTTTATTCATTAAATAAAGTTCAGCTGCTGAAGTTGCCGATTCAAACATATCACTTTGATAATGACATTTAGACATATATTCACGAAGCTTAAAATTAACAACAAAATTAATAGTGAATTGTTCCATTGCAACTCCTTGAAGGTCTATAACCAACGTTGCGATAAGAATAATCAATGCACAACATAAGCATTTTTCTTATTGTTTACTTTACTCATTAAAGCCTTTGTCTATCTTTATATAGCAGAAACGATGGCCTAATCGCAATGATCAGATCACCGTTTCACAATGAAAAAAGTGTAAATTTAGTTACATCGAGTTAGCTCACAAATAATTTTTTATAAAATAAATTATTTGTGAGCTATTTTATTTGAATTTTTTAAATAATAAAAAATAGATAGTCTTAATCTGGGAAGTATCTTATATCAAGGTGTGTATCATTATTTTTCTGGATAAATTTAAGGGTCGTCTCACCACCCGCAAAATTTTGCTCAATATTTAATTGTTTATCCCCACTCCAGCGATAATGAATCGATGAGCAGTTATCATCCGTACAATTCACGTCCACATCTTTATTTGATATCAGTTTCTTCGCCAAATATTTTCTATCATCGCCAAGTAAATCACGATACTCTTGGTAAGCATTTAATAAAGCCATGTTTGGAAAATAGCATTGGATTAATGCGCCATTTTCATACATCTCATCCGTTGTTTGCTCCACCACTTTACATCGCTTATCCAGCTCACTGTTTTCACTTTGAGCTAAACAACTCGCACTCATGCTGATTAATAATCCAAATAAACTGACTGCTAAATAATTTTTCATCGCGTTAGTCTTGCTCTTTTTTAGTATTCAACCCATATTCTCGCAATTTATTCGCGATTGCAGTATGAGAAATATCTAAACGTTTGGCTAGTTTTCGGGTACTCGGATAATCACGATATAATCTAGCTAATACAGATGCTTCATAGCGCTTTGTAATTTCATCAAGAGAACCATTTAAAGTATCCAAAGCGATTGCTGGGGTATTTGCAACATCAGGTAATTGAATATCTTCAATATCTAAAACATTGCCATTAAATTGTGTTAACGCTTGGTAGAGCGTATTTCTTAATTGCCTTACATTTCCTGGCCAATAATATGAGCTTAAATATTCAATTAACGATGGCGAAATTTTGGGCTCATCAATATTCAATTCTTTGGAGAAATTAGAGACAAAGACTTTAGTTAACGGTTTTATATCTTCGGTACGTTCTCTTAATGGAGGGATAGTCAACGTTAAAACATTGAGGCGATAATAGAGGTCTTCACGAAATTTTTTCTGTTCAACTAACTCTGGTAAATTTTTCTGTGTGGCACAAATAACCCTTACATTCACTTTAACTTCATGCTCTTCACCAACACGTCTGAAAGTACCATCATTGAGAAATCGCAGTAATTTGATTTGCATTTGCGGGGTCATTTCTGCAATTTCATCGAGTAAAACCGTTCCACCATTCGCTTGCTCAAAAAAACCTTTTTTTCCTTCTAGTGCATTAGGGTATGCCCCTGCCGCATAACCAAATAATTCGCTTTCAACAACATCATCTGGCATTGAGGCGCAGTTTAAGCCAAGGAAAGGCGCATTACCGCGATTACTGTGTAGATGACACGCTTTTGCGAGAATATCTTTACCCGTTCCCGTTTCACCCACAAGTAATAATGGCTCATCAAGCATAGCCACTCGTTTCGCACGCTCGACCACTTGAACCATGGCAGAACTCACCGCCACAATCTGGCTAAAGCCACTGTCATTATTATCGGCAACAACTTGTTTGCGATGATTATCGAGAAGAACTGATGATTTCAATAAGATAACCGCACCAGTGCAATGCAATTTGCCATCTTCATCTGACAAAATAATAGGTGTCACCTGCATCAAGTAATCATTACCCTTAACCGAAACTCTCTCGGTGTATGGCTCTGGAGACTCTTTTTCAAACCAGCGATGTAAACCATGGTTTGCAATTAATTGAGAGAATGACTTTTGCTTAATTTTAACTTCATCAAGACCAAAAAGCTGTAAGCTCATTGGGTTAACTAATTCAATATTGAATTTATTATCAATCGATAATACGGCTTCAGGGAATGAATTAAGTAATGCCCATACTGCCTTATGCTCACGCTCCGATGGCATAAAATAGATTCGACGAACATCAATTACCCCATTAATGCGACGAATTTCCGCCATTAACGTGCTAAAAACTTGAAAATCGACTGGTGTAAAATTGAGATAAATTCTACG
This sequence comes from Providencia sp. PROV210, assembly GCF_028479445.1. NCBI lineage: Bacteria > Pseudomonadati > Pseudomonadota > Gammaproteobacteria > Enterobacterales > Morganellaceae > Providencia > Providencia sp. PROV210. The sequence continues at coordinate 260,376 of NZ_JAMPNQ010000006.1, read as the reverse complement.
TTGAGCTGAAATTTCAATACCTTTTAGATCAATATTTTGCAGAACTAACAGGTCAAGTAATTCACGCGTTAGACCGATACGGTCTTGGCAAGTCACTTCGAGGCGCATGGGTAAACCTTTAATGGGAAAAGAAGGAATGCTGATATTTTAGCTTCAAACAGGGGAGTAATACAGTATTTGTGTCACATATTGTTGACACTTATCAGATTTATAATGAAATTATAAAGATAATAGCGTTAAATTAGTTTTTTTGTTGTTTAAATCAGCAATAGAATGGCGGTATTATCTACGATGGCAGGATGAGTTACACTGTCAACTCATCCTGCCAGTTAATTTTACAGCTTAAACATTATCTTTTTTACTTGGAATCGCATTTTTCAGTTGCCCAATTAATTGGCGACGAAAATCGCCAAGTCTAGGCTTATCTTCAATCCATGGTAATGGGCGACATAATTCCATCGCTTTGATGCCTAAACGCGCAGTTAACAGTCCGGCTCCAATGCCTTGGGCTGCTCGGGTAGATAGACGAGCTGTAATGTCCTGCGAAAGCCAGTCCATACCCACTTCACGAATTAATTCAGATGCTCCAGCAAATGCGATGTTAATCAATACCATTCTAAATAAACGAATACGGCTGTAGTAGCCAAGTTCAATGCCATAAATCGCTGCGATACGGTTAATTAAACGAATGTTTCGCCATGCAATAAATGCCATATCGACAATGGCTAATGGGCTGACCGCAATCATCAAAGCCGACTCAGCTGATGAGCGACTGATCTCTTTTCGAGCCTGCTCATCCAAAATAGGCTGAACTAATTTACTGTATAATTCAACAACCTCACGGTCATTATGGGAGTCATGTACCGTAGCCTGCCAGCTTTGTATTGCCGGATGTTGCATTGGCAATGCTGATTGTTTGGCTAGCTTTTCGCAGAATGCTTTTCCCTGCCCCATACCATGGCTATGAAGTAAGTCGCGAGCAAAATCACGCTCTTGCGCCCTTTCTCTTAAACGGTATAAACGACGCCATTCCCCCACAATAGAGCCTACACCTGCAACCACTATCAATCCCCCAGCGGCGGCAGTACCTAGAGCGGTCCAATCTTGAGTAATCCAAGATTGATGAATCCAAATTCCTAATTGAGCAACCACGCTAACAGCAAAAATTCCGGCAGCAGCTCCGACAAGTTTACGCCAAAAACTGCGTTTTGGTTTAAGGGCCTCGTTAATCAGACTTTCAACTTCACCGTCTTGATTATCCTGCTCTTCACTGATATCTACTGGCACAAATTTTTCAAATGCTTGTTCGTCAAAAACCTTTGCTTGTTTCAGATTGTCAAGTTGCACATCGTTCTGTTTATCCGAAAAATCAACACGTTGTTTCAGAGGTTCACTCATTTCAGTTTGTCTCCTAACAGAAATTCAAGTGCACTATCCATTCGAATATGCGGTAATGGCTGGTCTAATGGCGTCGGACGCGGTCTAAAGTTTTCAAACTGGAATCCTTGATGTTGCCAAAATTGTTCATTCGGTAAACGCTTTGGTACATCACCCGGATAGAATGTCATCGGCTGGCCATCACTTAGACGCGCACCTTTTAGCGCAGGTAACTTTTCACCTTTATAATCTACCAGCCCGCTTTCTGTGGCTTGAATAGATGCTAAGCCTACACAGTCCATACTGATCCCTTCAAATGCCGCATTTTGCCATGCTTCTTGCACCAATTGTTGTAACAGTGAAACGAGGTTCGCATGTTGATCCGGTGTAACATGGTCAGACTTACTGGCAGCAAAGAGCAGTTTATCAATACATGGAGAAAACATGCGACGCAGCAAAGTACGCTTTCCATAATGAAAACTGCGCATCAATTGGGTTAATGCCATCCTCATGTCGTTAAAGGCGTCAGGACCGCTATTTAGTGGTTGCAGACAGTCAACCAACACGATTTGACGGTCAAAACGTTGGAAATGATCTTTATAGAATCCTTTAACCACGTGATCACAATAATATTGATAGCGACGTTTCAAAGCCCCAATATTGCTGTTTTTATCCGCCTGAGCTAACTGTTTTTCACCATATTTTTCAATATTTGTCCATGGAAAAAATTGTAATGCAGGAGCACCCGCTAACTCCCCAGGTAAAACGAAGCGTCCCGGTTGAATAAAATGTTGCCCCTGCTGCTTACATTCCAATAAATAAGCAGTATAAGCATTTGAAATATCAGCAAGTAAACTTTCATCAACCGGCGCCAGCGGATCACATTTTTCACACAGTTGTAGCCATTCATTGGCTAAGGCTGCACGCTTTCCTTTGAGTAACACTTTCATTTGACTGGACCACGTCAAATAATTTAAGTCCAGCATTGGTAAATCAAGAAGCCACTCGCCAGGGTAATCCACAATTTCTAAGTATAAGGATGAGTTATCGACAAAATGTCTGACAAAAGAGTCATCCGAACGGTAATGAATCTTTAAGCGAATTTCACTAACCCCACGAGTTGGCACTGGCCATTGTGGTGGATCACCATAGAGCGACGCGATACCTTCATCATAAGCAAAGCGTGGGATCGAGAAATCCCGTTGAGGGATCCGTTTCACGCCTAAAATACGTTTGTCTCTAACCGCTGAAAAGAGCGGGAGTCTAGCACCAGTCGTGGAGTTTAAAAGCTGATTAACGAGAGAAGTGATAAATGCCGTTTTACCACTACGGCTTAACCCTGTGACCGCAAGTCTTACATGGCGATCGACACTACGATTCACCAAATCGGTTAATTCATTTTGTAGCCGTTTCATAGTTCTCCTACTTAATCTCTCTCCCAATAAAACACAAAGGGAATACAGTGGTTAAACTCTATTCCCATTCATGTGATGGTGCAAATCAGTTATAGGTTACGAAATTTACTATTAATAGTATAGGTATCCGAAGTGACATAACGCTCAATTTGACGAAGTTTGAGCTCTCCAGCCTGGAGTTGTGCATCTATTTGATTTAAAAGCGTCACCACTTCTGGACCAATATTTTGCTCCGTCGCGTAGTCACTGGGAGCTGACTCGATAAAGAAACACATCACTACATAAACAATTAGCGTTAAGCCAAAACTCATAAACAAGGCAAGTACAGCCAATGCTCTGACCAAGGCAACCGGTAACTCTAGATATTGTGCGAGACCAGAACAAACCCCACCAAGAACTCGTTTATCCGTTAAGCGATATAATTTACGGTTGCGTAAGTTAGTCATTATTTTTGCCTCCAATTAGGGTGCTCAGCATCTAAAATTTCTTCAAGCACTTTAATTCGTTGCTGCATACGAGATGACTGCTCTGCCAGTTGCATTAAACGTTGTACTTCATTGTCAGTAAGTTGAATTCCCTGCCCACTATTCTTTTTACTGTAATGTAGCCACAGCCAAATTGGCAGAATGAAAATGACAAAAATGATTAATACGAGAGACAGAAAAACATAGCCCATCACATTTCCTTATTTATGGTTATTCAAACTTTTGCACTGGCGCAATGATAACACTGCGCCTTGTGCGTTTGATATCACTGAAATATTATTCGTCTTTGTTAATTTTAGCTTTAAGTGCCGCTAACTGTGCACTAATTTCATCATCTGCTTTTAATTCTGCAAATTGTTGTTCAAGAGAGCGCTGTTTACCTATTCCGTAGCTTTGCGCTTCACCTTCCATATGGTCAATACGGCGTTCAAACTGTTCAAAACGCGCCATCGCTTCATCTAATTTGCCACTATCTAACTGGCGACGAACATTTCGGCTAGATTGTGCGGCTTCCAAACGGACAGTCATTGATTGCTGTTTAGCTCGAGTTTCTTGCAGTTTATTTTCTAACTCTGTGATTTCACCTTTTAAGCGAGTCAACGTTTCATCCACGATGATCAACTCATGTTTTAAGGTATCCACTAAGGTCAGTACTTTTTGTTTTTCAATTAACGCTGCACGAGCTAAGTCTTCTTTATCCTTGATAAGTGCCAACTCTGCTTTTTCTTGCCATTCTGCAACTTGTTTTTCGCCCATTTCAACACGACGCTCTAAACTTTTCTTCTCAGCTAAAGTACGTGCAGAAGTGGAACGAATTTCAACTAGCATGTCTTCCATTTCCTGAATCATCAGGCGGATCATTTTTTGTGGATCTTCCGCTTTATCCAGCAGTGAAGCAACATTAGCGTTAATGATGTCGGCAAAACGTGAAAAAATACCCATAATTTATATCCTCTTGATGGATGTTATCTTTCATTACACTCGAAATATTGCAAACACCGTGCCAATTTTTAAATTATTATTTAATTCATTGATAATAAATGAAAATTAAATTAATTATCCATTATTGACTATTTAGCCTATATTTATGAGAGAGTAAAATAAACCAACAATTGGTAAAAATAACCATGAAACAAACCAATAATACTATCCTCGGTGTTTCCAGTAATTTTCTCGATGTCTTAGAACGGGCATCTGAACTCGCGAAACTCAGCAAGCCTATTTTAGTGATTGGTGAACGAGGGACGGGTAAAGAGCTTATTGCGGATCGCTTGCACTACTTATCTCCCCGTTGGCAAGAACCTTTTATCTCCTTAAATTGCAGCGGGCTCAATGAAAATTTATTAGATTCTGAATTGTTTGGGCATGAAGCAGGCTCTTTTACAGGTGCACAAAAACGTCATCAGGGGCGTTTTGAGCGGGCAGATAAAGGAACATTATTTCTTGATGAACTGGCCACAGCACCGATGTCTGTTCAAGAAAAATTGCTAAGAGTCATTGAGTATGGAGAGTTAGAACGAGTGGGAGGAAGCCAGTCCTTACGGGTTGACGTACGTTTAGTTTGTGCAACGAATGCTAATTTACCGGAGCTCGCTCGTGAAGGTCGCTTTCGTGCTGATTTGCTCGATAGACTCGCATTTGAGGTCATTCGTATGCCCCCATTGCGTGAACGAATATCAGATATTTTACTCTTAGCAGAACACTTTGCTATTGGTATGGTTGGTGAGCTTAAACGATCTTACTTCAGTGGATTTACCGAAAGAGCCCAACAAGAACTCATTCAATATCCTTGGCCAGGAAATATTCGTGAGCTTAAGAATGTCGTGGAGCGTTCCGTATATCGTCATGGGGATAGTGACGACCCTGTTGATGAGATTATCTTTAACCCTTTTGGTGAAAAACTGGCTGAACTGGGTGACACAATTATTTCACCATTAGCCGTGATAGATTCGCCACATTCCTCGTCACCTGCATTTCCATTTGATTTACGCCAATGGCAGTTGCAATCAGAAAAACATTATGTTGAAGATGCGTTAAAACAATCTCACTTTAATCAACGTAAGGCTGCACAATCTTTATGCCTCAGCTATGACCAATTAAGAGGGCTGATTAAAAAACATCAAATTAGTATGGATAATTGATACAGTCCTTGGTCACTGCCTTAGTGGCACAAAGATGTTATGAGGGCAAAAAAAAAGCCAGCACCCGAGCTGGCTATCTAAATAAAACACTGGAAGCAATGTGAGCAATGTCATACCTTGTCTGCAAAAGCTTAACCACTTAGGAGACTGAGTTAATGATAATAGTTATTAGTATCATTTGTAAAGTGTTTTAATGCGATTATTTCTCATTAAGCTGGAAATATTTATAATCATAGTAATTACAGTAAGTTAATTTGTTGTTGATTCTTATTTGTATTTAATTGCGCTCTATTTTTATGCTCTTCAAGCATAAAATATACCCCTGAATTTTGCTTATACCCTGTTACCCTATTTTTACGCTACAATAAGGCAATTCCGGTCAACAATATTAGCTCTATGCGCCTATTAATCCTTTGGTTTTTACTTACTGTTTCTCTTTCAGCTACGACGGAAGAAACAGACATAAGCTATAAAGACACCATTGCCAATGATGTCCCAGCCGATATTCGCCAAAAAGGCTTTATCTACTGTGTGAATGGTATTGTCACCACATTCAACCCGCAACTAGCGAGTAGTGGCTTGATCATTGATCCTTTAGGCGCACAACTGTATGACCGTTTACTTGATGTAGACCCTTTCACTTATCGTTTAATCCCCGAACTGGCCGCTCGCTGGGAAGTCTTAGATAACGGAGCTACTTATCGGTTATATCTAAGAAAAGATGTTCAATTTCAAACTACACCGTGGTTTACCCCTACCCGAAATATGAATGCGGATGACGTCGTGTTTAGCTTTTCCCGCATGTTCGAAACCAGTAACCCTTACCACTATATTAATGGTGGGCGCTACCCGTATTTTGATAGCTTGCAGTTCGCCAGCAGTGTTGAAAGTATCAAAAAACTGAATAACTATACCGTTGAATTTCGGTTAAAATCTCCTGATGCTTCTTTTTTATGGCATTTAGCCACCCACTATGCCCCTATCCTTTCTGCTGAATATGCAGATAATCTTTCTGCTGAGAATCACCAAGAAATGATTGACTGGCGACCTGTTGGTACTGGTCCTTTTTACTTTGATGATTATCAATCTGGCCAGTTTGTAAGATTACTGCGTAATAAACAGTACTGGAGAGGCGAACCTCGTATGGAAGAGGTGGTCGTTGATATGGGTGCTGGAGGTACCGGGCGTATTTCGAAATTGCTAACTGGAGAGTGTGACGTACTAGCCTATCCCGCCGCTAGCCAACTTAAAGTGCTACGTGATGACCCACGCTTGCGGATTTCCATGCGCTCCGGAATGAATATTGCTTATTTAGCATTCAATACCAGCAAACCTCCACTTGACCAACTTAAAGTTCGTCAAGCTATCTCTTATGCAATAAATAATGAGCGTTTGATGCAATCCATTTACTATGGGACAGCGGAAACGGCTTCGTCCATTTTACCTCGAGCATCTTGGGCTTTTGATAACCAAACGAAAGTAACGGACTATAATCCGGAACTATCCAAAAAAATGCTGCAAGAAATGGGCTTAGAAAAACTTCAACTGGATTTATGGGTTCCTGTTGCCTCACAGTCTTATAACCCCAGCCCATTGAAAATGGCTGAGCTAATTCAAGCAGATTTAGCACAAGTGGGTATCGTGATGAATATCCGATCCGTTGAAGGTCGTTTCCAAGAAAATCAGTTAATGGATCGCTCTCATGATATGACACTGGCTGGCTGGACAACTGACAGTAACGATCCAGACAGTTTTTTCCGTCCATTATTAAGCTGTGCAGCGATCAGCTCACAAACCAACTTAAGTCACTGGTGTAATCCACTATTCGATGAGGTCTTGCATAAAGCACTCCTAACTCAGCAACTCTCAGATCGCATTGATTATTACCATCAGGCACAGCAAATACTGGGGCAAGACTTACCTATTTTACCCCTCGCCTATTCTTTACGCTTACAAGCTTATCGTTATGATATGAAGGGATTAGTCATCAGTGCCTTTGGGAATACATCCTTTGCTGGCGTATACCGTGAAATGCAAGAATCGGCTAAACTGCCTCCTAAGAAACAGGAGCAGCAACCATGATTATTTATTCGCTAAGGCGCATACTGTTACTATTAGTCACCGTTTTCTTTTTGTCCTTGGTCAGCTTCAGCTTAAGCTACTTCACGCCTAACGCCCCATTAAGTGGTGCATCACTTATCGATGCCTACATTTTTTATTTTGATGGGCTGTTGCGTTTCGATTTTGGGGTTTCTAGTATTAATGGCGAGCCCATTACAGAGCAGCTTAAAGACACTTTTCCCGCCACTATGGAGCTATGCATTTTAGCATTTATGTTTGCTCTATTTATTGGTATTCCGTTGGGGATGATTGCCTCATTTTGGCGCAATAAACCAGTTGATATAGCTATCAGTACCTTTGCTTTACTGGGTTTTTCAGTCCCTGTTTTCGTTCTAGCGTTAGTGCTTACCCTATTTTTCTCACTACATTTAGGCTGGCTACCTGTTTCTGGACGTATCGACCTACTCTACAACTTAAAATCTGTTACTGGTTTTGCTTTAATTGATGCTTGGCTTTCTGACTCACCATATCGTAAAGATATGATGATAAACGTGTTAGAACACATGATTTTACCTGTTTTAACCCTCGCCCTTGCACCTACCACTGAAGTGATCCGATTAGTACGTATTAGCACTGATGAAGTCGCTAGCAGTAACTATGTAAAAGCCGCAGCAACACGAGGGCTTTCACGGTTTAAAATCATTCGTCGGCATATTTTCCATAACGCGATCCCACCCATTATCCCAAAGTTAGGCTTACAATTTTCCACCATGTTAACTTTAACCATGGTGACAGAATTAGTCTTTAATTGGCCGGGATTAGGTCGTTGGTTAGTTACTGCTATCCGTCAGGGAGATTACTCCGCAATTTCTGCGGGGGTCATGTTGATTGGAGCCTTAGTGATCACCGTCAACGTGCTGTCTGATATTTTAGGTGCCATGATGGATCCGTTAAAACATAAGGATTGGTATGTCCTCAGATAATTTTTATCGTGAACAAAAAATGCCATCTCCTACGCGGGTGGTATGGAATATTTTTTCTTCTGATGTTTTGGCGATGATCGGTTTTTTTGGAGTGTTGCTACTCGTTATCCTATGCTTCATAGGCCCTTATTTGGCACCCTATGCTCTCGACCAGCAATTTTTAGGCTACCAAGTTACACCTCCATCATGGTCACATTATGGTGAGGTTGCCTTTTTCTTTGGAACTGATGACCTCGGGCGAGATATCCTTAGTCGACTATTAATCGGAACAAAATCAACGTTTGGCTCCGCCTTGCTCATTACTTTTATTGCCACAATAATTGGATTAATTTTAGGTTGTCTGGCGGGAATGACCCGAGGTCTGAAGTCAGCGATATTTAACCATGTTCTCGATACGCTGTTATCAATTCCATCCCTTTTACTTGCTATTATCGTAGTCGCATTTATGGGTGCTAGCCTCACCAACGCCATGCTTGCTATTTGTCTCGCCCTAATCCCCAGAATGGTGAGGACAATTTATGTGGCCGTTCACGATGAGCTAGATAAAGAATATATTGTTGCAGCTCGCTTGGATGGCGCATCGAATATTTTTATTTTGTGGTACACGGTACTACCCAACATTACCCCTATTTTAGTCACTGAATTAACTCGTGCATTATCCATTGCTATCTTGGATATCGCCGCTCTCGGTTTTCTGGATTTAGGTGCTCAGTTGCCGTCCTCTGAATGGGGAGCCATGCTAGGTGATACTTTAGAATTAATTTATGTCGCGCCATGGACCGTGATTTTACCCGGAGTGGCTATTATGAGCAGTGTATTGTTCGTCAACCTTTTAGGTGATGGATTACATCGAGCTATCAATGCGGGAGTTGAATAATGCCACTGTTAGACATCCGCAATTTAACGATTGAATTTATGACGGCAAACGGTCCTGTAAAAGCCGTTGACCGTGTTTCTATGACGCTATCTGAAGGGGAAGTCCGTGGTTTAGTGGGCGAATCAGGCTCAGGTAAGAGCCTTATAGCAAAAGCAATCTGTGGGATCACAAAAGACAACATCCGCGTCACCGCAGATCGTTTTCGTTTTCAAGATATTGACCTACTAAAGTTAAGTCCACGTAAGCGACGCCGCTTAATAGGTCACAATATTTCAATGATTTTCCAAGAACCACAATCGTGCCTAGACCCTGCGGCTGATATAGGAAAACAACTCATTCAGTCCATTCCTGGCTGGACTTATAAAGGTCGTTGGTGGCAGCGATTCAATTGGCGAAAGCGTCGTGCCATAGAACTGCTGCACCGTGTTGGTATTAAAGATCATAAAGATATTATGCGTAGTTATCCTTATGAGCTCACTGATGGCGAATGCCAGAAAGTTATGATCGCTATCGCTATTGCCAATCAACCGCGCCTATTGATTGCCGATGAGCCAACCAATGCGATGGAATCCACCACTCAAGCTCAAATTTTTCGTTTATTGGATAAACTCAATCAAAACAATAAAATGAGTATTTTGCTGATTAGCCATGATATGGAAATGATGTCCAAATTAGTTGACCGAATTAATGTACTGTACTGCGGGCAAACCGTAGAAAGTGCAACACCGGAAGATATATTACAACGTCCTCGACATCCTTATACACAAGCTTTAATCCGAGCAATACCTGATTTTGAAAGTCCTATCCCTCATAAAGGTCGCCTGAATACCCTTCCTGGTGCTATTCCATCACTAGAACATTTACCGATTGGTTGTCGCTTAGGCCCACGTTGCCCTTATGCACAACGTACCTGTATTGATGCGCCACCATTACGCAGTATTAAAGGACACTTAGTGGCTTGCCATTATCCTCTCAATACGGAGGAACTGCCTTGATGGAAACGTTACTTGAGGTTCGTAACCTAATGAAAACATTTCGTTTTCGTGAAGGATTATTCCACCGCCATGAATTACAAGCGGTTAAACCTGTTAGCTTTAATCTACAAGCAGGACAGACGTTAGCAATTATTGGCGCAAATGGCTCAGGAAAATCGACTCTTGCACGCATGTTATCCGGTGTCACAGAGCCATCTGGCGGCGAAATTTTAATTCGTGGCCAACGGCTGAGTTTTGGTGACTATGGCTATCGTAGCCAACGGATTCGAATGATTTTTCAGGATCCAAGCACCTCACTAAATCCCCGTCAGCGAGTAGGACAAACCCTTGAACTGCCATTAAAATTGAATACTAATTTGACAGGGATTGAGCGAGAGCGGCGGATCATACAGACATTACGTCAAGTGGGATTACTCGCCGATCATGCTGAATACTACCCTCATATGCTGGCTTCAGGTCAGAAACAACGTGTTGCACTTGCTCGAGCGTTAATCTTACAGCCAGAAATTATCATCGCTGATGAAGCCTTAGCTTCCTTAGATATGTCAATGCGCTCCCAAATTATTAACCTCATGCTCGACTTACAAGCAAAGCAAGATATTGCTTATATTTATGTCACTCAGCACTTAGGCATGATGAAACATATTAGCGATAAAGTCTTAGTCATGGATAAGGGTGAAGTGGTTGAGCGAGGGAATACAGCAGAAGTGCTGGCGGCACCATTACATGATGTCACTCGCCGCCTTATTGAAAGCCACTTTGGGGAGCCTTTATCTATTGATGCATGGCGGCAAGATTTATAATTTTTTTGCTAACTCACCGTAGAGGTTTAGGCATACCACCTAAACCGTCTATTTATCGAGCAATAGATACGCAACTTTTGATATGTTTTAAATGGACGACTATCGTAAAAGTCACAATCACTAACAGTGACCAAGCACCCCACTTTCCAGCGTGCACCATTGACCAAGCACCAATTTGATTGGGATATTGCCATACCCCAAAAAAAGTCCCAAAATTTTCTGCGAGCCAAATAAAAAATCCAATTAACATAAATGCGCACAATAATGGCATTTTTCGCTCTTTATCTAATGGGGTATAAAACACCACAGTACGGGCATATAACCCCAAAATAAATGCCGTTAAATACCATCGATAATCATCAATATAATGGTGGCTAAAGAAGTTTACATAGATGGCTAATGCCACTAATGTCGCCATCCAATAAGGTGGATAATGCTCGATTCGTACTTTAAAAAAACGCCATGACTGAATGATATAGCTCCCAACAGCGGCATACATAAATCCGGTAAACAGGGGAACACCCCATAATTTAGTGTATGCCTCATCAGGATATTGCCATGAACCAATGGTGGCCGATGTTTTAAATAGTTCCATCATAAAACCGACCAGATGGAATATACAAATGGCCTTGAGCTCATCCCACGTTTCCAATTTACTCCAGACCAATAAAGCCTGAAATGATACTGCAAATATTAGCAATACATCATAACGTGGGATACCTACAATACCCTTAGCAGGGACGAGAAATAAGGCTAAGAAAAAGAACCCTGCAAACAAGCATGAACGTGCATTAATAATACCAAAAAACCAAAACTCCAAAATAAAACGTTTTATCCCAGTGCTATTGCTCGGCTTATGTGCCATTAGGATCTCATCAAGTTTTCCTAATAAATTTATTTTTTGGCAGAGAATGCTCATTCTAGTCGCTCAGTTTTGGGATCGAAAGTTTTGAGCTTATTAGCTCAATATAAGTCGCAAATTCTAGCAAATTAAAACGATAAACCAATCGGGTAACAATCTTATTTTCAGGCTCTTTATATTCATATAGATAAAAATTCTTTTTTCTACACTTTCTTCGTTAGTTTTATGAATTTTAAAATGATTTTAGATATTGAGATCAATGCCGCATCCTTTAGCAATTCAAATTTTGAATCTGGTGTATACTTAATTAAACAGTAAATAATCACTCTATGACTTAGGAGTTTTATGATGAAATTGTATTACGCTCCCGGTGCTTGCTCCCTTTCTCCACATATTATTTTGCGTGAAACTGGATTAGATTTCAGTATTGTCCGCGTTAACATTAAAGAGAAAACTACCGAGACTGGTGAAAACTTCTTAGCAATAAACCCTAAAGGTCAGGTACCAACGCTTGTTTTAGACGATGGAGAGCAATTAACCGAAGGTGCTGTGATCGTGCAATATATCGCAGATCAAAATCCAAACAGAAACCTTATTGCACTCCCTGGCTCTATGAAGCGTTATCACCAGTTAGAAGCCCTCAACTTTATTTCAACCGAATTGCATAAGAACTTCACACCGTTATTTGCACCGGGTACACCAGAAGAGTACAAAGAAACCGTTCGTGCAATGTTACTTAAAAAATTCCAATACGTTGATAGTATTCTAAAAAATCAACCTTACTTTGTGAATAAAAGTGATTTTTGTGTAGCGGATGCCTACTTATTTACTGTCACAAATTGGGCTAATTTTGTTGGTCTGGATTTAAGTTCATTAACTCACCTGAAAGACTATTGTGAGAAAATTGCTAAGCGCCCGAAAGTACAAGAAGCGTTAGCCGCTGAAGGGTTATTGAAGAATTAATCAAATTGAGTTAATTGAAAAACAGCGCGCATTTATCAGGCGCTGTTTTCTTTAGAAAGGGCGTAAATTAATCTAGCTGAGTTGTACAGAACTTATGTTCTGGATTAACCATTTTATCTTGTGCGGCCACTAACTGTAATTCATACTCACCCATCTCTTTGGTTTTCAGCATTACCTCATACACTGCAGCTGCCACATGCTCTAGACCTTTATCTAGCGGCTCACCTTTCAAGATATTAACTAACATCAGGCCACTGGTTAAATCACCGACGCCAACAGGTTGTTTTTCGCCAAAATCCACCAGCGGACGACTGACATGCCAACTGTGTTTTGCCGTCACTAAAATCATTTCGAAACGATCTGCTCGGTAGCCAGCACGGCTTAAATGTTTTACTAATACAGTCTTTGGACCTTGATGGCAAAGTTTACGTGCAGCTTGTACCGCTTGCTCAACAGTCGTAATTTTTTCACCGGATAACGTCTCTAATTCTAATAAATTCGGTGCAATAACATCACTCGCAGCAAGCGCTTGTTGGCATAAAAACTCCGCAACTCCGGGCGCAACGATACATCCTTTTTCAGGATGTCCCATCACAGGGTCGCAAAAATAAATTGCTTTGGGGTTTGCAGACTTAACACTCTGCACAATGGATAGAATATTCTTTCCCTGCTCCGCTGAGCCAATGTAACCGCTTAAAACAGCATCACAAATTTCTAATTTATGGATTTTGGCTAGACCCGCTACAATATCGGTAAGATGTTGAGCAGGAAAGACGGTTCCAGTCCATTGAGGATATTGTGTATGGTTAGAGAACTGCACTGTATTAAGTGGCCACACATCTACGCCCATCCGGCACATAGGAAATGCGGCGGCACTGTTTCCTGCATGGCCGAAAACAACATGGGATTGTATTGATAATACGCTTTTCATTGGAAACCCAGAGAATTGTTATGTCGAATGAAGAGAAATCAGTGATTAGCCATTTGTTATTATAAATAGCCCAGAATATTTCTGGGCTTGATATGACAAAGGTTAGTCAGAGCTATTTCCAGTTGATTAAGCAGTCATTTTTCTTACCGCGGCGGATAAGCGTAAAACGACCAAATAAACGGTCCGCATCAGTAAACACATACATTGGTTCCGTTTGTTTTTGACCGTTAATTGATACTGCGTTCGAGCTGATTGCAGTTCTTGCTTGACCGCGAGAAGGTGCCAATTCTGAATCCACTAAAGCTTGCTGAAGGTCAGCGCCTACTTCTAATGTGATATTTGGCATACCATCCTGAGCTAATTGCTCTAAGTCAGCTTCTGTTAAATCAGAAACTGCACCTGAGAATAAACTCTCTGTAATACGTTTTGCTGCCGCTAATCCCGCTTCACCGTGAACCAATTTGGTCACTTGCTCTGCTAATACATACTGAGCTCGTGGCGCTTTACCACTATTTTTATCTTCTTCTTCCAGTGCGTTAATTTCGCTTAATTCCATGAAAGTAAAGAATTTTAGGAAACGATAAACATCCGCATCAGCTGTATTGATCCAGAATTGGTAGAATTTATATTGGCTGGTTTTCTTTGGATCCAACCAAACAGCACCACCCTCTGTCTTACCAAATTTAGTTCCATCCGCTTTCGTGATCAGTGGAACAGTCAAACCGAAGACTTGGTTTTGATGTAAGCGACGAGTTAAATCGATACCAGAAGTAATATTACCCCATTGGTCTGAACCACCAATTTGTAATTCAACTCCCATCTCTTTATTCATGTTCGCAAAGTCATAACCTTGTAATAAGTTATAAGCAAATTCAGTGAAAGAGATACCGACATCATCACGATTCAAGCGCTGTTTAACAGACTCACGGTTGATCATTTGGTTCACAGAGAAGTGTTTACCAATGTCACGTAAGAATGTCAGAACGTCCATTTTACCAAACCAATCGTAGTTGTTAGCTAGGCGTGCGCTATTATCGCCACAATCAAAGCTTAGGAATGGCGAAACTTGGTTACGGATTTTTTCTACCCACTCTTGAACGGTTTCTGCGGTGTTCAATTTACGTTCAGTAGCTTTAAAACTCGGATCGCCAATCAGGCCCGTTGCGCCACCTACCAACGCCACAGGCTTATGCCCGGCTAGTTGGAATCGTTTTAAACACAGCAAAGGAACCAGATGTCCCAAGTGCAAGCTATCTGCGGTAGGGTCGAAGCCACAATAGAGAGAGATAGGGCCTTGCGCCAGTCTCTCTGCTAACGCATCCTCATCCGTTACCTGGGCAACGAGGCCCCGCTCTTGCAATTGTTTAATCAGGTTATTGCTAGACATCAATGACTCCATCGGTTGAATTTTGTCTATCTGTTTTAGTATAAAAAACTGGCGGAGCTAGGCTCTGCTCAAAAGTCCGTCAGTGTTATTTGTCAATTTTCTTAAGTGCGGCTATAGCATAAAGCGCATATCAATTAAGTGCCAGCTAAAAAACTATTTATTAGGGAGCCAATCTGTCAATAACCCAAGCATCCCCTTCCCTTTGGTATAAAAAGCGGTCATGTAAGCGATGAGCGCCACCTTGCCAAAATTCGACACTGTTAAACACGACCCGATAGCCCCCCCAAAAACTCGGTAATGGCACTTCACCATTTTGGAATTTTTGTTTTAATTCAAGAAACTTCCCTTCAAGTATCCCGCGGGCGGATATTCTTGATGATTGCTGTGATGCCCAAGCTGCAATCTGGCTATCTTTAGGGCGACTATGGAAGTACTTCAAAACTTCGATTGGGCTTAAACGCTCAGCAACCCCCGTAAAATGAACTTGTCGTTCTAATTGGTACCATGGAAAGTGCAAACTGATTTTATTATTATGTTCTAAATGTTGTGCTTTGCGACTTCCCAGATTGGTATAAAACACCAACCCCTTCTCATCAAAATGCTTTAATAGGACGATCCGTTGATAAGGTTGCCCTGTTTCATCAACCGTTGCTACACACATGGCAGTTGGATCGCTTAAACGTGCTTCACAAGCCTGTTTTAACCAACGTTCAAATAATGAAATTGGGTCTGTGGTTAAATCTTTACGTCTTAAACCGCCTTTTGTGTATTCACGACGAACTGCGGCAAGATCTACTTCATCGAGCTCATTCATTCTTCTATCCTTTAAAACGGTTGTTTTTATCAATATTAGTTGGATAAATTGCACCAAGTACCGTATCTCGATTAGCCCCTGTAACTGAAGCTAGATTTCCCGGTAATCCGGCGATTGTACGGGCGGCTAACCATGCAAAAGCCAACGCTTCCATATCATCACCACTAAGCCCAAATTTATCACTCGCAGCGACTTCAATACCGGGAAGTAGTGCCGCTAAACGCGACATTAAAAATTTATTTAGAGCACCTCCACCACAAACAATTAAGCGCTCGCAACCGCCACATAGAGTGACTTGATCGGCGATAGATGCAGCAGTTAACTCACAGAGAGTTGCTTGAATATCTTGAGGTGCCAAGAGAGGATAATGTGCTAAGTGCTGTTCTAGCCACTGCATATTGAAATATTCACGCCCCGTACTTTTCGGCGCTGCTCGTTTAAAATAATGGTCATTAAGCATGTCATTTAATAATGCTTGATTTACCTTTCCGCTTTCAGCCCATTCGCCATCTTTGTCATAAGCTTGCTGTTGATTACGCCATACCCAAGTATCCATTAGCATATTGCCTGGACCAGTATCATATCCTTTGATATGGGCGCCAGGAAATAATGTTGTAATGTTGGCAATTCCACCAATATTGAGCACAATTCGTTTTTCAGTTGGATGCCCAAGTACAGCAAGATGAAAAGCAGGAACAAGCGGAGCACCTTGCCCACCATATGCCATATCTCTACGACGAAAATCCCCGACAGTGGTGATCCCCGTCAGTGCGGCAATCCGATTATTATCCCCAATTTGCATCGTAAATGGTGTATCGCTATCGGGTTCATGCCATACCGTTTGCCCGTGGCAACCTATGGCTATAATATCCTCAGGAGACAACCCTGTTTGTTCGAGTAACTGATTAATAGCGTCAGCATATAAAGTGCCAAGTTCTCGGTCAATCTGCCCAATTTCAGATAGTGTCGTTTCTTGTCCCTGACAGATGTTTAAAATTCTTTTTTTCAACTCAATGGGAAATGAAGCATTTAGACTAGACTGCTCTGCAACAAATTTATCATTAATAGCAGCCAAGACAACATCAACTCCGTCTAAACTGGTTCCTGACATAACACCGATGTAGCGACCCGATTTAATCATCTTATTATCCCTTCAGAGATCCCGTTTTGAGTGAAGTAAGCCATGAAAGATTGTGCTTTGATAACGCTATTTGTCAACTGATCGATTCAGTTTCTCGTACCGCTTCGCAGGTTTAATAAATAATTGATAAATTAAATCACCGTATTGAACAAAATAACAACAGTTCATCGTTTTTCTATCCCCCTAATTTTAATTTGATTTATAATGGTTCAATCTATAATTATCTGCTAAACCTAAAGATAGTAGTTATTGGTTGCTGTTAACTATAGATATTGATAATCCTAATTTAGCAATTGTCTAGAAGTGATATTCAAAAAATGCACTGTTGCTATGAGTATTTGACAAAGAATGCCTTTAATTAGGGTTTTAGAATAAATTTGAGAAATTTCACCTAGTGTTTACAAACTATTTAATTCAGAATTAGTAGTCTAAATCTCGGTGTCTAATACAATTTTTTGATGTTGTTGTGCTTATGGTGAAAACAAATATACGATGCTATGTTAGTGCCACAGACAGCAAATCTCATAGGAGTCATTATGCTTAAGAAAGTTTTTGTAGGTGTTGTTGCAGTTGCTATGTTATCAGGCTGTGTCAATACCAGTACGCTTTCTGGTGATACTATTTCAGCTCAGGATGCGAAACAGGTTCAGACTGTCACTTATGGTACAATTCTCAATGCTCGCCCTGTTACTATTCAAGCAGGCGAAGATGCTAATGTCATTGGAGCTATTGGTGGTGCTGTACTCGGTGGTTTATTAGGTAATACTGTTGGCGGTGGTACAGGTAAAAGTTTAGCAACAGCGGCTGGTGCAATTGCAGGTGGTTTAGCTGGTCAGCAAGCTCAAGGGGCTTTAAATAAAAGCCAAGGCGTACAGTTAGAGATTCGTTTAGACAGTGGTAAAAATATTGTTGTCGTTCAGAAACAAGACCCTAACGCTTTCCGCGTCGGTCAGCGTGTAATGATTGCAAACAGCGGTAACTCTGTCACTGTATCCCCTCGCTAATCTAACGATTATATATGTTCACCGACCTCATTGTCGGTGAACATTATTTTTATAATCTACACAACCAAACTCAAATTAATTAATTTTTAAATCATTTTAATAAAATCAATTAAACATCGAGATTAATATCAAAAATATATTTTTATGTATACCTGTACAGCAATAAATTTTGTGATATCTGATTTTAATCATATATTTTCCCAGTGTGACTATGTGAATAATAAAATAAAAATCATCTTCATTTTACAAATCGCATGGATAAAAACGAACTGAACCAATAGATATGTACACATATGAAAACAGTACCATGATAAAGAAATAATTTTATTTTAAATAATTATCGTAAATCACAATAAAATATATCATTCAGATTAAGTTCCATTTACTTTTAAGAATCACTCTGTAGTCTCAGAATGTTTTTCTCCAACCTTAATAGAAGCAGGGATAATTGACTGAGCTCATCATGACTAATATTGCTTAAAATTTCAGTACGCGTATTATTAATCACTTGATCGACCGTTTTGATAAAAGGCTCTGATTCCTCTGTCAGTTTAATTCTTTTCGCTCTCCTATCATTGGCACAAATATGACGTGAAATTAAGCGTTTTTCTTCGAGTTGGTCTAGGGTTCTAACCAAAGATGGCTGCTCGATACCAATAGCTTTTGCCAACTGAATTTGCGATTGCTCCGGTGGTAGCTGACTAATATTATGCAACGTTACCCAGTGAGTTTGCGTTAATTTAAGCGGCTTTAGACGATGATCAATTAATGCCCGCCACATACGAACTACACGAGATAATTCAGTTCCGATTTGAGATTCCAATTTACCCTCCTTTATATAATTATAATGACTAAAAAATATACCAAACACATATTATTTTTTAAATTATATATTAATTTCCTTTTATATTGACAACATTTTATTGACCATTTACCTATCAAATACCTATATATAGTGATAATCAATGACTTATTTGGTGACATCAAACTTGATTATTAATCATATTTTTATAAAAAAACAATTCAATTTCTTAATAAGATAATCTATCAATTATCTTATTAATAAGAATAGCCTTACTCTGCTTTCAAATCTATCTATTTTAACCCTTATAGTAATTACAACTAACAATAAAAAAAGCAATGGCAAATAAATTGTTTAAAAACAAAAGAATATAGTTATTCTTAAAGTTATGTTTTTTACAAGGGGTTCAGAATAATACCATCACTAATTTTTATAAATAAAATTTAATTGAAAGATAACTTACGAAATAAGTTTAATCTAATATAATTTAATATGAATCTTTTCAACAATCGATTGATTGAATTATTAATATTAAAGCATATAGATAAAAATAATTACATACCGTAATAAATTAGAAAAGTGACTGTTGCAGATCAATTATTTCTTCTTGTATCACTTTTTTACTATTTGCTCTTAGTAACCGTTGACGGCATAAACGAACCACATGACGTTTTTGAGCATTAGTCAATTGTAACCATCCAAATCTTTCATCCCGAGTCCTATAGCAACCTCGGCAATAACCCTGCTCATTGGTTTGACATATCCCGCGACAAGGGCTAGGAATCTCAAAAAATTCAAGTTGTTCTGCCATAGTTAATCCCTCCCCGCAATCAAAGTCATAAATATATGATATACTCCCAAAAAATGAATATAACCATTAATTGAATAAAAAATAAACTGTAATCGCTGTATTTAGCAATATACCCACGTTATATTAATAGATAAATCGATTCGGCATTATGATGTGAAAATTTATAGGGAGAATTTTATGCGCTTACTTCATACCATGTTACGTGTGACTGATATGCAACGTTCCATTGATTTTTATACCGACGTTTTGGGTATGCGTCTATTACGTACGAGTGAAAATCCTGAATATAAATACTCTCTCGCTTTTGTGGGTTATAGCGATGAAAGCGAAGGTGCAGTGATTGAACTAACTTATAACTGGGGTGTTACTGAATACGAAATGGGTAATGCTTATGGGCATATTGCACTCGGTGTAGACGATGTTGCAAAGACCTGTAATGATATTCGCCAAGCTGGTGGAAAAATTACTCGAGAAGCAGGCCCAGTAAAAGGTGGCTCTACTGTGATTGCCTTTGTGGAAGACCCTGATGGGTATAAAATTGAATTAATTGAAAATAAAAGTGCAAGTAAAGGGTTAGGTCACTAATCAACTCAATTGTTTAAAATTTAGGTGGCTTTCATGTCCACCTAAATTTTCTATTGTATTTAGCGACAAAAATATATTCCCTTTGGCATAATAAAAGCCAACCAGAAACCGTAAACTGAAAGTCAAATGTCTGAAAAAAATAATCCTAACTCACTGGTAAATCGCTTCCGAGGTTACTACCCTGTCGTTATTGATGTTGAAACTGGTGGCTTTAATCCTAAAACGGACGGTCTATTAGAAATAGCGGCAATTACTTTGAAAATGGATAATGAAGGTTGGTTATCTATTGATGAGACTTTACATTTTCATGTGGAGCCTTTTGAGGGCGCTAACCTAGAGCCTGCAGCGCTTGCATTCACGGGTATTGACCCAACAAATCCATTACGCGGTGCAGTCAGTGAATATGATGCTTTGCATGCCATATTTAAAACGATCCGCAAAGGGATGAAAAATACTGACTGTAATCGAGCCATAATGGTGGCCCATAACGCTAATTTTGACCATAGCTTTGTGATGAATGCAGCAGAGCGTTCTGGCTTAAAACGTAATCCTTTCCACCCTTTTGCCACTTTCGATACAGCCGCATTAAGTGGCTTAGTTTTTGGGCAAACTATTTTGGCTAAAGCCTGTGTTACCGCAGGAATTCCTTTTGATGGAAAACAAGCTCATGGCGCATTATATGATACCAATCGAACTGCGCTCCTGTTCTGCGAACTCGTGAATAAATGGAAGAAGCTCGGTGGTTGGCCCCTCCCCGCAGAATCCGAATAGTGTAAGTAACTACATAAAAAAACCGTATTAGACTTTAAAATACTAATACGGTTTTTATTACTTGATGTAACTTTAACAAATTACAACAGCAGTAAACTATTCAGAGACCGCGTCATCCGCCGAACGATATTTATCCGCAGTTTCCTTAATTAGCGTTTGTAACTCGCCACGCTGGAACATCTCAACAATAATATCGCATCCACCAACTAATTCACCATCGACCCATAGTTGTGGGAATGTTGGCCAGTTGGCGTATTTTGGTAATTCTGCACGGATATCTGGATTCTGTAAAATATCAACGTAAGCAAAACGCTCACCACAAGAAGATAGAGCTTGCACTGCTTGAGCAGAAAAGCCACAGCTTGGCAGCTTTGGCGAGCCTTTCATATATAATAAAATTGGATTTTCTTTAACTTGGCGCTCAATTTTTTCAATTGTTGTCATTTCTAATTCCTAAAGCATGGGTGCTGATTTTGTAGTCAATTAGCAGTATTACCCGCCTCTTTATATACCGAACTCATCAACTGGAATGACTTCTCGGCACTGTTAAAACATCGTAAACAGCTCAGTGATAGTTTCATACAATATGCCAGTTTTGTAAGGTGATTACTATAGCACTCCTACTTGCTTCACTCAAAAGGTGAAAAGCTGCGTACATTGGTTCTATTTTACAAATGTCTATTTTACTGCGCTGTTTTTACAGTGTAATTATGGTTGTTGTTTGTTAATATATTAGCAAATTAATAACACTGAATGCTTTTCCATACTCAATAAAAGCTAAAAGTGGAGAGGTTGCCGAGGTAAAACTTGAATATACCCAACAAAAACTTAGTCATTAATAGCATCATGGGATAGGCTTTTTATTATTAAAAGTTGTATCCTATGATGATAATTAAATGATATATCAAACAGCATAATACGACGTTAACGTTTTAGCTGTAATAATAGAAGTAAGAACAATTTCAGCTCATTTTACGAGCAAACACCCTAAATATTGAATAAAAGCAATCAAGGAGTACGCAATGTCTTTTGAATTACCAGCTCTACCGTATGCTAAAGATGCTTTAGAACCTCATATCTCTGCAGAGACCTTAGAATATCATTACGGTAAACACCATAATACTTATGTTGTTAACCTGAACAACCTAATCAAAGGGACTAAATTTGAAGGTTTGTCTTTAGAAGAAATCATTAAAACTTCTGAGGCTGGTGTATTCAATAACGCCGCTCAAGTTTGGAACCACACTTTTTATTGGCACTGCTTAGCCCCTAATGCAGGTGGCGAACCTACTGGCAAAGTTGCAGAAGCTATCAATAAAGCATTCGGTTCTTTTGCTCAGTTCAAAGAGCAATTCACAGATGCTGCTATTAAAAATTTTGGCGCAGGTTGGACTTGGTTAGTTAAAAAAGCTGATGGTAGTCTAGCTATCGTTAATACATCTAACGCAGCAACACCAATTTCTGGTGATGATAAACCTATTTTGACTGTTGATATCTGGGAACATGCTTACTATATCGACTACCGTAACGCACGTCCAAAATACTTAGAAAACTTCTGGGCGCTGGTTAACTGGAAATTTGTTGAAGAAAATCTGGCTTAATTGTAGTTCAGATCTAAAATGATTAAGGGCGAGTATCATACTCGCCCTTAATTGTTTTTCACCTTCAATGGTGGTGAAAAAAGAAATCAAAAAATATGTACGGCAAAAAGAATAATTACAACTAAAGAGCCCATTGCCGCCATTAATCCATATTTAAAATCTGTATCCATGAGTTCCTCTCATTTAAAGTAAAGAAGTTGAAGTAATATTAACCATGCCAATACAACGGTTAATTTAGTATACATCCACAAAAATGCAAAACCAGTGCTTATGTCACATGTTATAACATCAATTATTTCTTTCGTTTTTGCGCTAGATCAGACAAAATCGATAACAAATCGCTAAATTATTGCTTGTAAAGGGTCAATGCATCAATATGCAGGTAATTATTTAACTAGAATTCTTTTAGAGACCAAGTCTGGTCAGGAGTTTTTTCTTCCCATGGCAACGATTAAAGATGTGGCGAAGCGTGCTGGCGTCTCCACCACAACCGTCTCCCATGTTATCAACAAGACGCGTTTTGTCGCTGATGATACAAAGACAGCCGTTTGGGCTGCCATCAAAGAGCTTAATTATTCACCAAGTGCGGTTGCCCGTAGTTTAAAAGTCAACCATACAAAGTCTATTGGCTTACTGGCAACATCAAGTGAAGCGCCCTATTTTGCTGAAGTTATTGAGTCGGTAGAAAATAGTTGCTATGAAAAAGGCTATACCCTAATTTTATGTAACTCCCATAGTAACTTAGGTAAACAAAAAGCCTATCTGCAAATGTTAGCGCAAAAGCGTGTTGATGGCTTATTGGTGATGTGTTCCGAATACCCTGACACTCTTATCAGTATGCTGGAAGACTATCGCAATATCCCCATGGTCGTAATGGATTGGGGTACATCTCGAGGCGACTTTACAGATAGTATTATTGATAACTCTTTCCATGGTGGTTATCTTGCTGGGCGTTACTTAATTGATCGAGGTCATCGTGACATTGGAGTGATCCCTGGCTCCCTTGAAAGAAACACAGGTATAGGGCGGCTTACTGGCTTTAAAAAGGCCATGGAAGAAGCCAAGGTTACCCTAAGAGATGAATGGATCGTTCAAGGGGATTTCGAACCAGAATCCGGCTATAAAGCCATGATGCAAATTTTAAGTAATAAGCATCGCCCTACTGCCGTCTTCTGTGGTGGGGATATTATGGCGATGGGAGCCATCTGCGCTGCTGATGAAATGGGCTTGCGCGTCCCACAAGATATTTCCATTATTGGTTATGATAATGTGCGTAATGCTCGTTATTTTACCCCTGCATTGACTACCATCCATCAACCTAAAGAACGTTTAGGTCAGATGGCATTTACGATGTTGCTCGACCGTATTGTTAATAAACGCGAAGATGCACAGACGATTGAAGTTCATCCTCGCTTAGTTGAGCGTCGCTCTGTCGCGGATGGTCCATTTATTGATTATCGTCGATAAGGATGCCTTATTCAGGACGATAACCATTCAGCGTTGAGGGTTTCACTATCGCCAAGATAATCCAGTAACCAACTCAACGCTGGAGAAGGATTATTCTCTACCCAAGTTAAACAACAAGGGCTCGATGGAAATGGTTGTGATAGCTTTAACTCCACCAACTTCCCTTGTTCACATAATGGTGCTGCACGGTGTTCCGGTACCATTCCAACGCAAAGACCATTCATCAAACAAGTTAATCCACTCTCCCAGTATGGCACCACTAAGCGTCGCTGGTTATCCAGTGCCCATGTATCTCTTTTAGGTAAACTGCGTGATGTATCCTCTAAACATAAGCTAGGATATTGACGCATTTGGTCATCAGAAAGCTTGTTTTCAATTTGAGCTAACGGATGATCAGGACTAGCAACACAGCGCCAAGACATAAATCCCATATCACGAAAACTGTAACGCTCACCAATTGGAGACGCGCGTGTAGCACCGATAGCCACATCTACACGCCCATCAGCTAAGGCATCCCATACCCCATTAAAAACCTCAGGGTGAATAAATAATTCGATGTCAGGAAAATGTCGATAAAAATCCAAGATCAATTGCTCTGTTCGCTGTGGTTTAACAATACAATCCACAGCAATACTAAATTGCCCACGCCAGCCATTTGCCACTTGCTGACACATATGGCGGGTATCAGTCATTTTTTTGATAACTGATCGTCCTTCCTTGATAAAAATAACACCCGCTTCAGTGAGCACAACATCACGATGGCGTCGTTCAAATAGAGGTACAGCAAGCCATTCCTCAATTTGCTTTACAGTATAACTGATTGCAGAAGGCACACGATGCAGCTCTTCGGCGGCACCGCTAAAACTTCCCGTTCGAGCAACAGCATCAATTACTTCAAGTGCATGCGCTGACCACATACGCGTTCCTTTCAAAATATTTGATAACAGAGTCCAAATATTACCGTTTCACAATGTAAAAAAACAGCCTATACAATAAGATAATCGTTAACATTATTTCAAATATTAATTAAGTAAAATACTATGACCAATACTGCGACAAAAAACTCTTCCGGTTTTCTGATTTACCTTGCAGGGTTAAGCATGCTAGGTTTTTTGGCCATCGATATGTATCTGCCAGCCTTTGGTGCTATGCAAACCTCCCTGAATACAACTGAAGGTGCTATCAGCGCTTCACTCAGTATTTTTTTAGCTGGTTTTGCTTTTGCTCAACTACTGTGGGGGCCCCTTTCAGATAAATTAGGTCGTAAGCCAATTCTGATCGCTGGATTATCACTATTTATTATTAGTTGCCTCGGAATGTTGTGGGTTACAGATGCAACTCAATTGTTAATACTGCGCTTTTTACAGGCTGTCGGTGTATGTTCGGCTGCAGTACTCTGGCAAGCATTAGTTATTGATCGCTATGATGAAGCAGATACTCAAAAAGTCTTTGCTTCAATTATGCCTCTTGTTGCTCTGTCTCCGGCTTTAGCGCCACTATTGGGTGCTTGGGTATTAGAGCATAAAGATTGGGAGTTTATTTTTGTTGTTCTTATGATGGTTGGCGTTCTGTTGCTTCTGCCGACTTTATTTTTAAAGAAAATCACGCCAAAAACAGTTTTAGAAGAAAAATCTCCATCAGATAAAATTTCTTTTTCAAAATTAATGAGTTCCCGTATCTTTAGTGGAAACGTGCTGATTTATGCTTCTTGTAGCGCAGGTTTTTTTGCATGGTTAACTGGCTCACCATTTATCTTACGTGATATGGGCTTTAACCCTGCTGACATCGGCTTAAGCTACATCCCGCAAACTCTGGCATTTATTGTCGGTGGATACGGCTGCCGCTTTGTTTTGATAAAAGTGCGAGCTGAGCTGTTATTCCCATTATTATTAATTGGTTATGCTATTAGTATGTCCATACTGTTTATCATGGCACTGTATAGCCAACCAACATTAACCTTAATTCTAATTCCATTCTGCTTTATGGCAGCGATGAATGGAGCCTCCTATCCCATTGCGGTTTCGAAAGCACTGAATGCATTCCCAACAGCCAGTGGCAAAGCGGCCGCTTTACAGAATGCACTGCAACTCGGTTTGTGCTTCTTAGCTAGCTTGCTTGTCTCTGCTCTTGCTTTCAACCCATTACTCGCAACAACTGGCGTTATGGCGTTTACTATTATTCCGATGATTATTGGTTATTGGATGCAACGTTGTGCCGTAAAGTCGAATAATGAGGTAAAGCGTGCTGAGTACCAACATAATTCCTAATTATTTCAACTAGCCACGACTTAGCCACATCACACTTCAATAAGCGATGTGGCTTTTTTATCTTCAATTAGTTACGAATAATTTATAGGGTTAATTTTATATTCAAAACAGGCTATCATAAAATCATTCAATGATGAGTTTTTGAGAGCCATGCTAAAACAGTATTACCCACCAGATGAATTAAAAGAGTTTGTGAGCTCAATTTTAATCATCAAGAAGTTCACATCTCCTATTAAAATATTTCCAGGCACTGGTGCGGAAATATGGATTTCTTCGACCAATATCAGCATGTCCACTGACGCCCATACATCTATAAATCCATATCAACTCATCATTCCAAGAATTAATATTTTTACTGCAATTCCTAACAATGCCACGGTTATGGTCTTACGTATTCGTCATGATGCATTACGCTTTTTACTTCCTCTACGAACCTTAAACTTTACAGATACTCCTATGCCACTGAGCCATATTTGGAACGATAATTGGTTTAAATCATTGGCTAACTCTTCCTTTAAAGAATTACACGATTATTTCTACGCAAATAAAGCGACAAAGAAAACTCACTTTATTGATCAGGTTCTCAATACGCTATACCGTAATCCAGAGAAAAAATAACGGAAATAGCAAATGACACTGGCTATAGTGCTCGTTTGATACAAAAAGAGTTTCTAAAAGAATTTGGTATCACACCAAAACGTTACCAGATCAATTGCCGTCTTGAACATGTATTAAAAACCATGGTAAAAGAACAAGATACCTATCGCTGGTTTGAAACAGGCTATTATGATCAATCCCACTTTTATCGCGATTTTAAACGATACTTTACTATGACGCCGACGGCGTTTTTGAAATCAAACTATTCGCTTTTTTACAATACAAAAACAAAGTCTCCATTAAGATAGTTCTTAATACAAAAGGAGAACGGTATGAGTATTGTTGTATATGCCCAAATTACTACAGAAAAAACAGATGGGTATCTGACTAAAAAGATCGTTCGGGATATAGCGAAGCATAGCCGTCGGGAAAAAGGATGTTTGCAATATGACCTTATGGCAAAAGAAAATGGCTATATTGTTTTTGAAGAGTGGGAAAGCCGGCAAGACTTAGAAATGTACCAAAACAGCGTTCACTTTAAACGACTCGTCGATGCAATTGAACGCGACAACGCAATATTTTCTGTTAATTTCAGTGAGAAATTATAGCTCACCACTTTCAATAATTGATGATTTATAGGCTATGGCTTAAACTTAAGCTATAGCCTCACCAATGACTGAAATCCTAAATCACTATTCCTGTTGAGCCGATAGTTCCTGTGTTTGTTCTTGTTGCAACAATTTATCTTGTTCTTTTTGATGTAATACACGCTCTACCGTATCAACGATCGCCTGAGTTTGTGGGTCAATCTCAATATTGACTTTATCACCCAAACGCTTTTTACCTAATGTTGTTCTTGCTAATGTCTCAGGGATCAAATGAACACAAAAACGGTTATTAATCACGTCACCTACCGTTAAACTAATCCCATCGATTGCCACAAAGCCTTTGTGCAAAATATATTTCATGAGGGACTTATCATAGATAGATAGCCAAATTTGATGGTTATCTTCAGAGGTGAAAATCTTACTGATTTCTGCGGTGGTGACAATATGCCCAGAAACAACATGCCCACCTATTTCATCACCATATTTAGCAGCGCGCTCAATATTAACAACATCCCCTTCCTTTAACTCACCTAAATTGGTTAGGCGTAATGTTTCTTTGATTAAATCAAAGCTAACTTTTTCACCTTCAATTTTAGTGACAGTTAAACAACAACCGTTATGAGCCACCGAAGCGCCTGTTTCTAAACCGACTAATAATTCAGGCGTGAATTTCATAACATGAGTGCGAAAGTTTGCTCTTTCTGTGACTTCAATAATTGGGGCGGTACCCTGAACAATGCCTGTAAACATAATAACTCTCAGTGCAGTGGATTTATGGACTCAGTTTACCTAAGAATTTTCAGAGATCTATCTTATTTGAGTGGTACTATTTATGCTGTATATACAAAACAATTAAACAATCTGTACACGAATGTGCTGTTTTATTCTTATTGGCAAGAACTTTATTGGATTGATTACCTAAAAGAGATAGAATAAGAGGTTAGCATTAACTATCTGATTTTTAGTCAAACATAAGTTTTATTCCTCCTTTTTGTTTCATCATTCATTTTATTGTAAAGGTGTATGCGTGCAGAAATACATTACAGAAGCGCGTAGCTTATTAGCTCTCGGAATTCCTATCTTTTTTGCCCAATTTTCACAAACCGCAATGGGTTTTGTGGACACAATTATGGCAGGAAGTGTTAGTGAAATAGAGATGTCTGCTGTAGCGGTTGGTTTTTCTATTTGGTTGCCTGCAATATTGCTTGGGCAAGGGATTTTAATGGCCTTAACCCCAATCATTGCTCAAATGAATGGTTCTGGTCGCAGAAATTTAATTGGAGACCAAGTTCAACAAGGTCTTTGGCTCGCATTTATTTTAAGCATCGGAATCATGCTATTACTTTATAATAGCAAGCTGATCATCGGTAATATGCAGCATATTGATGCAGAATTAGCAGAAAAATCAGTACGCTTTCTTCACGCGATTATGTGGGGCGCTCCCGGTTATCTTTTCTATCAGGTTTATCGTAGCCAATGTGAAGGATTGTCTAAAACTAAACCGGGAATGGTCATTGGTTTCTTGGGGTTGATGGTCAATATTCCTGTTAACTATATCTTTATCTATGGCCATTTTGGTGCCCCTGCATTGGGTGGCGTAGGCTGTGGTGTTGCTACAGCTACCGTCTATTGGGCAATGTGCATAATGATGAGATGGTATGTGAAAAGAGCGCATAATCAACGTGATATCCGCCCAACACAGACATTTTCATCACCAAATCCAAATATTTTAAAGCGGATTATTGTCCTCGGAACCCCAATTGGTTTAGCACTCTTTTTTGAAGTTACCCTATTTGCCGTGGTTGCGCTATTAGTCGCCCCACTAGGTGTGGTTGCTGTTGCAGGGCATCAGGTTGCATTAAACTTTAGCTCTGTGATGTTTATGTTCCCACTTTCTTTAGGGATCGCAGCGACTATACGTGTGGGTTATAACTTAGGTCGCCAATCAACGGAAGCCGCTAAAGTCTCATCTTATACCGCGCTGGCAGTAGGTCTAACATTAGCGTGTTTAACCGCCATTGTGACAACCATTTTCCGCGAACCCATCGCGATGATGTATAACAAGAACCCAGAAGTCGTTGTCTTGGCATCAAGCTTAATGCTCTATGCGGCGATTTATCAACTATCAGATTCTGTGCAAGTTATTGGTACTGGTGTATTACGTGGATATAAAGATACCCGTTCGATCTTCTTTATTACCTTTACGGCTTATTGGATTTTAGGCCTACCATCTGGCTATATCTTGGCTTTAACAGACTTAATTACTGAGCCTATGGGACCGAAAGGCTTTTGGATTGGCTTTATTATTGGGTTAACGGCATCAGCTATTGGTATGGCAACTCGAATATTGTGGATCCATCGTCAACAAGATAGCGTTATATTGCTCAAGTCAACTCGCTAATTGGCGTAAATTTAATCATTTATTGGCAAGGTGAGATGTGTTTTGGCTCAGATAGTTTTAAATACGAGCAAACTATCGCAAAATTACATTTTCCCCTTGCCAGATTGATGGCAGAACGTTAATATTCGTCCCCGTTGTTAGAGCAGTATTTACTGATATGCGTCCGTAGCTCAGTTGGTTAGAGCACCACCTTGACATGGTGGGGGTCGGTAGTTCGAGTCTACTCGGACGCACCATTTAAATCAGTAATTAACTGTAAACACGTAATCATTTTCAGTGCGTCCGTAGCTCAGTTGGTTAGAGCACCACCTTGACATGGTGGGGGTCGGTAGTTCGAGTCTACTCGGACGCACCATTCAAATCGATAATTAGCTGTAAACGCGTCATTATCGCCAGTGCGTCCGTAGCTCAGTTGGTTAGAGCACCACCTTGACATGGTGGGGGTCGGTAGTTCGAGTCTACTCGGACGCACCATTTAACTTCATCTTAATCTTGTTTCTTCAATTATCATATTTGACTTGATTGTCCTTTAAAATTGCCTTATTTTGTTGCGCAACAATCTTTCATTTATAAAATCTCACGGTTATTTGATCTTAATTACTTCTGCATTAAATTTTGAAAAATTTGATTTGTCTCACAGTTTGATGTTGTCTATAATACTCGTAAAGGCTGAAAGGTTTCACCAGCCGTAAATCAGTAAGTTAGCTTTATCATAAAATGTCATCTACACTATAATCAGAGTCAAAAAGAGACGTTTTAAGTGTAATTGGATTTTTAACACTAGACTGTCGCCTATTCTTATAAATGAGTTGCGCAACATACTAATTTTGCGCATTAAGCATCGGCGGCAATACCGATTTCCTTTATAACCATTAGATAGACTGCCATGAAAAAAACCAAAATTGTTTGTACCATCGGCCCAAAAACCGAATCCGAAGAGAAATTAACTCAATTACTGGATGCTGGCATGAACGTCATGCGTCTGAACTTCTCCCACGGTGATTATGAAGAACATGGTCAACGTATCAAAAACCTTCGTTCTGTATGTGCAAAAACAGGTAAACAAGCAGCTATCCTGCTGGATACAAAAGGTCCTGAAATCCGTACGATGAAACTGGAAGGCGGTAATGACGTTTCTCTAGTCGCAGGACAAACCTTTGCCTTTACAACAGATACTTCAGTCATTGGTAACAAAGATAGAGTCGCAGTAACCTACCCTGGTTTAACCAAAGATTTGAAAGTAGGCGACACCGTATTAGTTGATGACGGTTTAATTGGTATGAAAGTAACCAATGTCACCGCGACAGAAGTGATCTGTGAAGTCCTCAACAATGGTGACCTCGGTGAGAAAAAAGGTGTTAACTTACCAGGTGTTTCTATTGGCTTACCCGCTCTTGCAGAAAAAGATAAAGAAGACTTAGTATTCGGTTGTCAGCAAGGTGTTGACTTTGTTGCAGCATCTTTCATCCGTAAACGTTCTGATGTTGAAGAAATTCGCGCTCATCTGAAAAAACATGGTGGCGAAAACATCCAAATCATCTCTAAAATTGAAAACCAAGAAGGTTTAAATAACTTCGACGAAATCCTTGAAGCCTCTGACGGTATCATGGTTGCTCGTGGTGACTTAGGTGTAGAAATTCCAGTCGAAGAAGTTATCTTCGCGCAAAAAATGATGATTGAGAAATGTGTTCAAGCACGTAAGGTTGTTATTACTGCAACCCAAATGCTGGATTCTATGATCAAAAACCCACGCCCTACTCGCGCTGAAGCAGGTGACGTTGCTAACGCCATTTTAGATGGTACTGATGCGGTTATGCTGTCTGGTGAAAGTGCCAAAGGTAAATACCCTATCGAAGCAGTTACTATTATGGCCACTATCTGCGAACGTACTGATCGCGTTATGCCTACTCGCATCGAAACTCAAAAGCCGACTCAACGCTTACGTGTTACTGAAGCTGTTTGCCGTGGTGCTGTTGAGATGTCAGAAAAACTGGATGTACCATTAATTGTAGTGGCAACCTATGGTGGTAAATCAGCAAAATCTGTACGTAAATACTTTCCAACTGCACCGATTTTAGCCTTAACAACTAATGAAGAAACTGCGCGTCAGTTACTATTAGTAAAAGGTGTTATTCCAATGATTGTCGGACCATTTGAATCAACGGATGATTTCTATCGCGAAGGTAAACGTGCAGCACTTGAAAGTGGTTTAGCTGCTGCTGGTGATGCCGTTGTCATGGTCTCTGGTGCATTAGTACAAAGTGGAACCACTAATACCTCTTCTGTACACGTCCTGTAAGCGCTTAACTTAATAACGTTATTCTATGAGCCCTATTGCTAAATTAGCAGTAGGGCTTTTTTATTTCCTTAATTTTGTTATCCCTCCAAATTTAACATTTTATGCTATTGTAAAATAATTTTTATTTTATTAAAAAAGCCTTAACGACTATTTTTAGATTATTTAAAAAGACAATCACAAAAGGATAATTCAATGCTCAAATATCAACCCAAACAATCCCTAATTTAAATTTTTTTGCCTTTTATCACAGCTAAATACAAAGTATTTCTAGCAAATTTCTGAATTAAGTACTAGCATAAGACTTAGTGAGTACCATACCCTAATTTACATTAGGTTGTTTTAAAGGGATAGAGGTAGCTTTAAGATAATACTCTTAAGTCTATTTTTTGGTTGCTTGCTTTTATATTTTCAAGATAAATCAATCTAGAGGGTAAAATAATGATTCGTACTAAAATTGTACTGGGCTCTATCGTATTAGCTTCAGCATTACTGGCGGGTTGTTCTAACAGCACTGAAGTGCAGAAACTCTCTTCAGACGTGCAAACTCTGAACGGTAAAGTTGATCAACTGAGCAACGATGTTCAGTCTCTGCGTTCTGACGTACAGACTGCACAAGAAGAAGCAGCTCGTGCGAACCAACGTCTGGACAACCAAGTCCGTACTTACAAAAAATAAGTTCGATTTGATTGTTATCTAGAAAAGCTTTTTAAGCTGAATTAGTATTTTATGAGGGCCTATTTTTATAGGCCCTCATTTATTTAGTAGCTATCTATGTTTATTGTTCGTTACTAGCCTTGAGATGACTGATATTTTGCAGGGATTGATGATTTTACCGCCCCTTCAAATACTGGCTGTGGCTGGGTAATTTTAAATGGTTCAATTGGTTTTAACTTCGGATATTGACGATTTGAGTCAATATTCTGGTCACGGTTAACCCGTACAGGTATCCCTGAACGTCTCGCTAGCTCTTGCTCCACCAGCGCTTTATCAATGCCTTCATTTGCTAGGAATGCTTTTAAATCATCCGGTAGCTTAATAGGCATCGTTTGAGGGTCATCCGTTTCTTTACGTGATAATGGCTGATGGACTTCAATATAGTAACTACCATCGGCTTCTTTTGAGTATTTAACCGGCTGGTCAATTACCTGCACTCGTGTTCCTTTCGGTACTGATTTAAATAATGCTTCGATATCATGTGGACGTAAACGAATGCAACCCGAACTAACTCGCATGCCAATCCCGAAATCTGCGTTAGTTCCATGGATCAAATACTCCCCTTTACCATAGGAAAGGCGTAAAGCATACAGCCCCATTGGGTTTTCAGGGCCAGCTGGAACTACCGCCGGTAAAGTGATCCCTTGTTTAGCATAATGTTTACGTATATTTGTGGTTGGTGTCCATGTTGGATCTTTAATCAGCTGGCTAATTGACGTGACCATTTCTGGAGTATCACGACCTAACTGACCAATCCCTATAGGATAAACAATGACTTTCTTACTGTTTGCTGGGAAATAATACAAACGCAATTCGGCTAAATTAATAACAACCCCAGTTCTTGGTGTAGATGGTAATAACATTTGTGAAGGGATAATCAGTTCTTTGCCCGCCTCAGGCAAATAAGGGTCAGTACCTGGATTCGCTTCTAGCATCGCAAGTAAACCAATTTCATGCTCACTCGCTATTGCTTCTAAAGGGCGACCATCATTAGGCACTACGTATGTGGCATTCTCCCCAATTAAGCGCGTATTATTATCTGGCAATAAATATTCTTTGGACTGTGCAGGTGTCAGCACTGCGCTCATGACAAACAAACTCACCGCCGTCAAAACTTTTTTCATACCTACTCCAAGGAAAATAAGGTTATTACAAATATTCAAACAATATCGCTCATAATAGCAACTATCTTGATAGTCTTTAATACTTAATAAATATTTAAATAAATTAATAGCTCATTATTTAATAATCACATAAAGATTTAAATTTAATTTATCTAATAAATACAGTGCGTTAGTTTTTAAAAATCAAGAATGGAAATATATGAAAAGTGTGGGAAATTCATATAATTTCCCACATTTAATTAGAGAAGTTCGTTGGCTCTAGCTAAAATTGACTTGATCATCCCGTTGAGACCTTGGGTACGAGATGGAGTAAGATGTTGCTCCAATTCTAATTTTTGGAAAAAGCCTTTTACATCAATTGCAAGAATTTGCTCAGGCGTCTTTCCTTGAAATAAAATGATAACGATCGCTACTAGCCCCTTAACAATTGCAGCATCGCTGTCACCCGCTAGCAAAATTTGGCCATCGTCCTGTTTTTGCATATCAATCCAGACTTGACTCTGGCAACCTGCAATTAAGTTAGCATCAACTCTTTGGTCGAGTGATAACTCCGGTAATCGACCACCTAGTTCAATCATATATAAGTAGCGTTCTTCCCAATCCTGACAGCGTTCAAAATTGCGTAAAAGTTTCGCTTCATCGGGTAATGCTGACATACATCTTCCTTTGAAATACCGTAAATTAAATCGTTAACCTAATAATTTTTTTATACGTAATAGCGCATTATACAATGCTTCGATATCATGCTTTTGTGTATAAACCCCCACCGATGCACGACACATAGCAGGGACATTATAGCGTTCCATAAGCGGCATAGCACAATGATGTCCGGTACGAATAGCGATGCCATATCTGTCTAAAAATGCGCCAATATCATAAGCATGATGTTCACCCAAATTGAACGCTATCACGCCCTCACGCTGATTATTTCCATATAAACGTAGTGAAGGAACCTGTTGAAGCAATTCGGATGCATACTCAATAATCTGTTTTTCATGGGCAAATGCATTGGCAAGGCCAAGCTGATTAAGGTAATCGAACGCAGCACCTAACCCAATAATACCACTAATATTCGGTGTTCCAGCCTCGAATCTCCATGGGATATCCGCAAACGTAATACCGGTAGTGAAACTGACCTGCCGGATCATTGCTCCGCCCCCTTCCCACGGTGGCATTTTTTCTAGTCGTGATTTTTTACCATATAAGATACCAATTCCCGTCGGGCCATACAGTTTGTGCCCCGAAAACACATAAAAATCACAGTCCAAAGCTTGGACATCGACTATTTGGTGCATAGCACCTTGAGCGCCATCCACTAAAATAGCTAAATCACCCTCTTTCTCTATGGCAATACTGCGTGCTTGTTGGATGATTTTTTTTACTGGATTTACCGTTCCTAGCACATTAGAAATGTGGGTAAAACTGAGTAATTTAGTGCGCTGGTCAATCAATGTATCTAATTGAGAAAGATCTAAGCTCCCATCATCCAAGATAGGTAACACTCGGATTTCACAACCAATCTCTTCTGCCAACATGAACCATGGAACAATATTGGCATGGTGCTCCATTTCGGTAATAACAATGTTATCACCGTCATTAATAAACTGTCGTCCAAAGCTATTAGCAACTAAGTTGATGCCTTCCGTAGTCCCTTTGACGAAAATAATTTCATCTTGAGACTTTGCATGAAGAAAATCCGCTGCTTTTTGGCGAACCTCTTCCATCAAGGTCGTCGCATTCGCACTAAGAGTATGAACGCCACGATGCACGGCAGCATAGTGATGGAGTGTAAATTGGCTTTCACATTCAACCACTAGTTGTGGCTTCTGAGCACTTGCAGCACTATCCAAATATACTAATGGATGCCCGTTCACCGATTGTGCTAAGGCAGGAAAATCCTGCCTTACTGTTTCAACATCAAAAGCCATCGATTTACACCCCCGCTAAACGTTGGTGAATGTTCGCCATTACGGCCGATTTTAGCCCTGCAATATCAATAGACTCGGTTAGTTCTGCAGCGAAGGCATTGATGATCATTTGCTTTGCTGCTTGGTGACTAATTCCCCTCGAGCGCAAATAGAATAACTGCTCATCATCCATTCGTCCGACCGTTGCACCATGTCCACATTTCACGTCATCCGCGTAAATTTCCAATTGTGGCTTGGTATCTATCTCCGCTTTTTCACCCAATAACAATGTATTGTTTGTCATCTGCCCATCAGTTTTTAGTGCATTCGGTGCGACTTTAATCATCCCATTAAATACTGTTTTACTGCTGTCCATCCCGATGACTTTATGTAATTGGCGGCTAGAACAATAGCAAGCATTATGCTCAAGATAACTGCGGGTATCCGCTATCTCTGTTCCTTGTGGTAATACCAAACTATTGAGCTCAAACTGCGTATTCTCACCCTCAAGACGTGAACTGGTATGGTGACGTAATAAGCCTGCACCCAATAGAAAACTACTGCTTTTCACTTGGCTATCACGCCCAACAATCATGTCGTTATGCGCAAAATGCTGAGCAGATGGATTCTCTGTAACAAGTTTGAAATGAGATAATTGAGCGTTATCTCCAATTTCTACCGTTAAACGCCCTCCCGTCAAATGAGGCTGATTATCCAAACTCACAAAATGTTCAATGACTTCGCTCTGACTGTTATTTCCAAGGGTGAGATGATAACGATATTGGCTCATATTCGTCCCTTGAGAATTCACACTACCACTCGAAATATTGAGTAAATAGAGAGGTTTAGAAGCCACTTTATTCGCCGCTAAATTAATTAATAACGGTTGTGGTGCCAAACATTCCGTTAGATGAAGAAAAATTTCGCTGTTGACGGCATCTGGCAATACATCTTGGCTATCCAGCAATGTAACCTGAAATTCCCCCATATCAATGGAGCTTAATTCTGCATTATAGCGCCCATCAACAAGAGTAATCCGGTAAGCATCTATTTCTAATGCTATATCGGCATTAGGTTTAAGTACCGACTCTGGATCACTGAAATGATACTGAGTACGTAGAACCGTTTCTAGCGGAGTATAGTGCCAATCTTCATGACGAAATTTAGGCAATCCAACATATTTTGCAATCTCCCAATGCGTTTGCGCATGTTGAGACTTTTCGCCTGAACGATGTTCAAATAGTTGAGCAAAGTTTGCCATTGCTTGCTGATTAAGCTCAGAGACTTGAGCACTTTTTACTGCTCTATCACTGTTGGTCAATAAGCCAGCCATAGCCTTGCTCCTCCAGTTTTTTCGCTAAACTGAAATCACCGGATTTGATGATTCGCCCTTGATACAAAACATGAACAAAATCTGGTTTTACATAGTCTAAAATTCGCTGATAGTGCGTCACAATAATAAATGAACGCTCTGGTGTACGTAGGGAATTCACACCATTAGAAACAATTTTTAATGCATCAATATCTAAACCTGAATCTGTTTCATCTAAAATGCATAACTTCGGCTCCAATGCAGCCATTTGTAAGATATCGTTACGTTTTTTCTCACCGCCCGAGAAGCCTACGTTGACTGAGCGTGTTAGCAAATCTTGTGGCATATCTAACAACGCAATTTTATCTTCGATAAAATCTTGAAAATCAAAACGGTCTAAAGATTCTTGCTGACGATACTCACGCACCGCATTAACCGAGGTTTGTAAGAAAAATTGGTTACTCACACCCGGAATCTCTACTGGGTATTGAAACGCCAGAAAAATCCCCTCTCCTGCGCGATCTTCAGGATCTAGCGCGAGTAAATCCTTACCATTAAATATGACTTCGCCGCTGTCAATTTCATAATCTTCACGACCTGCCAGCGTTGCTGATAATGTACTTTTTCCTGAACCGTTAGGTCCCATAATCGCGTGAACTTCACCAGGTTTAATTTCCAGCGATAACCCTTTTAATATTTCATTACCTTCTACACTGACGTGTAAATCTTTAATGCTTAACATATCAACATGCCTTTAGCGCTAGTGCGCAACTAAACTTGTTAGGATCAGCCCACACTGTGTTCTAAGCTGATAGCCAATAATTTTTGTGCCTCAACGGCAAACTCTAATGGTAGTTCTGAGAAAACATCTTTACAGAATCCATTAACGATCATAGAGATAGCATCATCTTCACTGATACCACGCTGCAAGCAGTAAAACAGCTGATCTTCACCAATACGTGAAGTCGTCGCTTCATGCTCTAAGTGCGCCGTATTATTTTTAACTTCCACATATGGGAAAGTATGTGCACCACACTGTGTGCCAATTAGCATTGAGTCACATTGCGTGAAGTTACGAGCGTTATGTGCACTTGGCAGAATTTTGACTAACCCGCGATAGCTATTCTGGCTTTTACCCGCAGATATTCCTTTCGAAATAATGGTTGAGCGCGTATTTTTGCCAATGTGGATCATTTTAGTTCCAGTATCCGCTTGCTGATTACCGTTTGTCAGTGCTACAGAGAAAAATTCTCCCACAGAGTTATCCCCTTTGAGGATCACGCTTGGGTATTTCCATGTAATTGCTGAGCCAGTCTCTGATTGTGTCCACGACATTTTCGAGTTTTCACCTTCACAGAGCGCACGCTTAGTCACAAAGTTTAAAATTCCACCAGCTTCACTGTCTCCACCTGAGAACCAGTTTTGTACCGTGGAATACTTAACTTCTGCATCTTTATGAATAATGACTTCGACTACCGCAGCATGTAGCTGATAGCTATCTCGAACTGGTGCTGAACAACCTTCGATATAACTGACATAACTGCCTTCATCCGCAATTAAGATCGTACGCTCGAATTGTCCGGTTTTCGCCGCATTTATACGAAAATAGGTCGATAACTCCATTGGGCAACGAACCCCTTTGGGGATATAGACAAAGGTGCCATCAGAAGCCACAGCCGCATTTAATGCAGCAAAGAAATTGTCATGGCTGGAGACTACACTACCCAAGTATTTTTGAACTAATTCTGGATATTCATGGATAGCTTCACCAAATGAGCAGAAAATAATCCCATGTTTTGCTAAATCACCACGATAAGTCGTCGAAACAGAAACGGAGTCAAAAATAGCATCCACAGCAACAGCACTACCTTCACGAACAGGCACACCTAGCTGCTTAAATGCATCTTCCACTTCCGCAGTTAAATAATTATTTTCTTCAACTGCACCGGTAGTTTGTGTTGCACCTGACTGTGAGCCACAAGTATCATCACACGCACCACAAGACGGAGCTGAATAATAGCTATAATCTTGATAATCAAGGTTTGGATAATTTGCTTTTAGCCAATGAGGCTCTTCCATACCCTTCCAGTGATTAAAGGCATCAAGGCGAAATTGAAGCATCCATTCTGGTTCATTACGTTTTGCGGAAATAGCGCGAACCACATCTTCATTTAAACCTTTCGCCATTTCATCGGTTGCGACTTGGGTAAAAAAGCCTTCTTTATAGCGCTTTTCATCAAGCCAGCTTTGAACTTCTTCGCCAACTTCTACATTGCTCTGAGACATAATCTAGCTTCACAAGTTAAACGCCAAAGCTTTCACCACACCCACAGGCATGTTGAGCTTTCGGGTTATTGAATTTAAAAATGTGATTCAGCCCTTCTTGGACATAATCCACCACTGTGCCATCAATAAATGGCATTGCTTGTTTCGGTACATACAGATGTGCGCCATCCAACTCAAATAATAAGTGGTCATCCGTAGGGTTTTCTATCATTTCGAACACATAGCCAAATCCCGCACATCCTGACTGTTTTACGCCAAGGGATAGTCCTTTACTGTTTGGAGTTTGTACCATTAATTTTTTAATTTGTTTTGCCGCACTAGGCGTCAGGCTAACTCCCTGCCAATGATTTTCATCGAGTGAAAACGTCTCTACACCGCCAGTCATTTTGACCTCACTTTTTTCATGGTTTTTCAGCCTGTTATCGGAGATTTCTTCTATATATGACATGGTAATGATAACCCATATGACTTCAACCATTTGTTTTAAGAGGTTATAGCGATTGATCGTAATTTTTCATCCAACTTTCCGCCGAATAGATATCTAACCAATTAATAATTAAGGAATAGATTTAAAATATCACAATATTTTTTATGTATTAAATAGTACATAAAAATAACACAAATTAATAATCGGTCATGCTGTATGACACTGAATTGATTTAAAACGAATTAATTAAATAGATAGGTTCTAATGAATTGATATAAAAGATGAATATTGTCAATAGAATTTGCCCTCAACATCACGATGCTAAGGGCAAAAAATCATTACTCAAATAACACGGCAGTGGTTAAACGAGAGGTGCAACAGAGTTGTCCTTTCTCATTAAATATATCGATATTCCATACCTGTTGGCGACGACCAAGGTGGATAGGTTTACAAACCCCTTTTACAACTCCATCTCGTGCTGCACGGACATGGTTTGCATTAATTTCCAACCCGACAACACGTTGATCGCCTTCAGTACATAAATATCCCGCAATCGAGCCTAGAGACTCCGCAAGAACGACCGAAGCACCACCATGCAGTAAACCGAATGGCTGCTTGGTGCGCTGGTCAACGGGCATTGTGCCTTCCAGATAATCATCACCAAACCCAGTAATCTCAATACCTAAATGCCCTAACATGCAGTCTTTAGCCATTGCTGACATTTGTTGCAAATTAAATTGACGCTTCCAAATCATGAAACAATCTCCAGTAGTGCTTGAATTGGATGTTTTATTGTCGTTTTTTCCATACGTTTTACTTGGCTACGACAAGAGTATCCAGAACTTAAGCAACGTTCTAGGGGTAATTTTTCTATTGCCGGCTTCCACGATAGATTATAGATACCTTTTGAGTTTTCGAGATTAACCACTTCATGCCCATAAGTGCCTGCCATTCCACAGCAACCTACACTCACGTTAGTCAATTTTTGTCCGAACCGAGCGAATAATGCAGTCCATTGATTTGCACTATTTGGTAACGCGGTAGATTCTGTACAATGGCCAAACAGATACCAAGGTTGCTCATTGTCAAATTTGCTATCACGATGTTCTGGCAGGCTTATTAGCCATTCATGAGCTAACATCACCGTAAACTGGCACTGTTCTGCGCCTAAAATTTCATGATATTCGTCGCGGTAACACAATACGAGTGCGGGATCGACACCGACCATCGGCAATTGCAGTTTTGCAACTCGATTCAGAAAATCCGTCGTTTTGCGGGCTGTTTTTGCGAAGCGGTTTAAAAAACCTTTAATATGTTGCGCTTTACCATTCGGAGAAAATGGGAGTAATACCGGTTTAAAACCCAATTTTTCGATCAACCGAACAAAATCTACCACAACTTTTGCATCGTAATAGCTCGTAAATGGATCCTGAACCACAAGCACATATTGTTCGCGAGCAGATGCAGGCATTCCTTCTAGCTGCTCAAGCGTGACGGTGGTTGCAGCATGACCGGATAATTCCTGTTTCAACGTGGGTTGAGAAAACAGTGGCAAATCCACCATTCCAATCGTGTGTTCACTTAATTTTTGCACGAGAGGCTGACGAAGGAAAAAGTTAAATATCCCCGGTGCTCTAGACATAAACGGTGCGCTCATTTCAACATTTGCCACAACGTGGTCACGCATTGGACGCAAATAACGGCTGTGATATAACGCTAAAAATTTTGCTCTAAATGATGGCACATCAATTTTAATTGGGCACTGGGTTGAGCAAGCTTTACACGCTAAGCAGCCTGACATTGACTCTTTCACTTCGTGAGAAAAATCGTAGTCACCCTTTTTTGCTCGCCAAGAGTTACGGGTTTTTTCGATCAATCCTCGCAGTGAAGGCGAATCATCTTTTACTCCCCGTTCAATCTGGTCAGGCGTTACCCCCTGCTCAGCTAATAAACGCAACCATTCGCGAACTAACGTTGCTCGTCCTTTAGGGGAATGGATGCGCTGACGAGTTATTTTCATCGATGGGCACATCTGACTTTTCACATCGAAGTTAAAGCATAAGCCATTCCCATTACAGTCCATAGCGCCACGAAACTCTTGGCGTATTTGAAGCGGAATTTGTCGATCAAATGTCCCACGCTTAACGGCATCAACCTGTTTCATTGGCGCATCAAGCCCTTCAGGCGGGCATATTTTCCCAGGATTTAATCGGTTATCAGGATCGAATGCTGCTTTAATTTTACGCAACTCTCCATACAACACATCGCCAAAAAATTCAGGGCTGTACTGTGCTCGGAAGCCTTTACCGTGCTCCCCCCATAATAACCCACCATATTTCGCCGTAAGCACAACAATTTCATCAGAAATTTGCTTCATCAATATTTCTTGTTGTGGGTCACACATATCTAATGCTGGACGAACGTGTAACACCCCCGCATCAACGTGACCAAACATACCGTAGCTCAGTTTATGGTGATCAAGAAGCGCTCTAAATTCTGCAATATAGTCCGCTAAATGTTCAGGTGGAACGCAGGTATCTTCAACAAATGGAATTGGTTTTGCAGCGCCTTTACTATTTCCTAATAATCCCACCGCTTTTTTACGCATATTATAGATACGCGTAATATCTTCGAGGTCATGGCAAATTTGATAGCCAATGATGCCGGCTTGGTTACTGGACATCAATTCATCGATACGTAAGCATAAATGATCCGTGAGCTGATTAATTTCAGCTTCATCATCACCACTAAATTCGACAATATTAAGCCCTAGCATCTCTTTATCAGGGATGTCAGTGATAAGTGATTTGACTGAATGCCAAACAATATCTTCTTTCGCTAGATTAAGAACCTTTGAATCCACCGTTTCTACTGATAGCGCTTTCGCTTGTACCATGAATGGGGCATTACGTAAGGCAGATTCAAAAGAGTCATATTTTACATTCACTAAACGACGTACTTTTGGTATTGGTGTAATATCCAATGTCGCTTCAGTGATAAAAGCTAAGGAGCCCTCAGAGCCTGTTAATATCCGTGTTAGATCAAACTGACTTAGGTCATCATTGAAAACGTGGCGTAAATCATAACCCGTTAAAAATCGATTGAGTTTTGGAAATTTTTCTTCGATTAAAGGGCGTTGCTCTAAACAACGTTCTAAAACAGTTTTATAAATCCGTCCTTCAACAGAATCCTCTGACGCAATCGTTTGGGCGAGTTCGATCGGCATAGCCCGAGTCTCAAGGCAAGCCCCCCCTAAAACCATGGCTTTAACACCCAGCACATGGTCTGAAGTCTTACCATAAACTAATGAGCCTTGCCCCGATGCATCCGTATTGATCATTCCACCTAGCGTCGCACGGTTACTCGTCGACAATTCTGGGGAGAAAAAATAACCATACGGTTTGAGGTATTGGTTTAACTGGTCTTTTATCACACCCGCTTCGACTTTAACCCACCCTTGCTCCAGATTAATGTCTAAAATTCGATTCATATAGCGGGACATATCCACCACAATCCCTTCTGTTAGAGATTGCCCATTCGTGCCCGTACCGCCACCGCGAGGTGTAAAACTCAACTCACGATATTTTTCCTGCCCGGCTACACGCGTGATGATTTGTACATCAGCACTCGAACGCGGAAAAATAACGGCTTGTGGTAATAATTGGTAGATACTGTTATCGGTAGCCATGGACAAGCGTTCGGCATAACTGGTTCCGTTATCACCGGTGAAACCTTGCTCTTGCAATTCATGCAAAAATTGTATGGCTAATTGACTGAGATGTGGTGCTTCAGATATACGCGGGATCATTATTAATCATGACTCTTGTTGTTTAGTATCGCATTTGTCGTTATGTACTATCTTTATTTTAAGTAGCACAATAGGCACAAGGTTTGCTGAACGAT
The DNA here is from genome assembly GCF_028479445.1 of Providencia sp. PROV210. NCBI lineage: Bacteria > Pseudomonadati > Pseudomonadota > Gammaproteobacteria > Enterobacterales > Morganellaceae > Providencia > Providencia sp. PROV210. Next base: position 216,255 of record NZ_JAMPNQ010000006.1, on the reverse strand, counting down.
GACCTAGCGCCACTGTACTGATAGTACATTTGCGGATGACATTGTCCTTAAAACCATATCACACTATTGTTTTTTTTAACCATGAAAAATAATTACGTTATTTTCACCTGTAAAAGCAGTAAAACCACAGAATTTTCATTTGTTAAGGATTAATCATTAATGGAAAAATCGCAAAAACGCATGGATCTCCCCAAGCTTGTCCTTGGACTGCTCTCCATTATCTTTATGATAGCCACCTGTTTTTGGGTATTAAGTCCATTTATTTTAGGATTTGTATGGGCTGGGATGATGGTTATTGCCACTTGGCCAATTATGTTAAAACTACAAGTTCGACTATGGAATAAGCGTTGGCTCTCATCTGTCGTAATGGTGTTGCTGATTTTCTTACTGTTTGTTATTCCATCAAGTATCCTGATTGGCAGTATCATTCAAAATAGTGCTCCATTAATTGAACTTGCTAAGTCCCCAGCCAATATTACTTTACCCGATTTAGAGTGGCTGAATCAGATCCCTATGGTTGGTGAAAAACTGTATTACGCATGGCATAGCCTAGTTGCTAGTGGTGGTAATGCACTGTTAGCTAAGGTTCAACCTTACATTGGTCAAGCCGCAGGTTGGTTTGCTACCCAAGCCATTAGTGCTAGCCGTTTTCTCTTCCATTTGATGCTGATGCTACTGTTCAGCGGTCTGCTTTATTATAAAGGTGAACTCGTCACTTTAGGCATTCGCCATTTTGCAGTTCGTTTAGCAGGGATCCGTGGTGATGCTGCGGTCGTGCTTGCAGCGCAATCCATCCGCGCAGTGGCACTCGGAGTTGTAGTGACTGCATTAGTACAAGCCATTGTTGGTGGTATTGGCTTAGCGCTTTCGGGGATTAGCTATGCCGCCATCCTAACGGTACTCATCTTTATCTGCTGCGTGGCACAGATTGGACCATTACTCGTCATGATACCGTCTGTTCTGTGGCTATTTTGGACGGGAGATACCACATGGGCCATTATCCTTGGTGTGTGGGCAGCAATCGTAGCGACCATGGATGGCGTACTGCGCCCTTGGTTGATTAAGATGGGTGCAGATCTTCCAATGGTACTGATTTTAATTGGGGTTATTGGTGGTATCCTATCATTCGGAATGATTGGCTTATTTATTGGTCCGGTTGTACTCGCCGTTTCTTACAGTTTGTTGAAGGCATGGATGAATGAAGTTGCACCACCGAGTGAAAGTTTAGATGAGACTGAAAAGTTTCTTGAAGAAGAGTTTTTAATGAAAAAGTAAATTTCACTTAATTACAAAAAAGCATGCTCTATTTTGAGCATGCTTTTCTATTCTTTCATTCTCATTAATATTTAGAAACAATATTTAACACTCTTACGTTAGTTTTTATTCTTAATTATGTTAATATTCTTTTCGTCGAATGAATTATCATTTAGGAACAATAAGTAATATTTTATTAAGAGAGTTCTTAATGATTAACGTATAATAATAGTTTATTATAATCTTGTTACTATATCTTCGATAATGAATATCTAGCTATGTTTTTATATTACTAAACGTAGCTTACTCAATGAATTGCTGTGTGTAGTCTTTGCCTGTCAGCCCATGATAGGCTTTTTTTTTATCTAAACCTCAGCGCCTCTCCGTGACTTATATTATATTCTCAAATTACACTTTATACGTGATTACACATAATTAGGGTATTATCTGATTAATAAAGTTATCATTATATTTTTAATATTAATTCCGACACTAATAATGAGACGATAGTTTTATTTTGATGAAATAATAGTTAGCTTTTATGAATTATTACTTAATTCAAACCTATTACGTGTTTATTCCAATTTATGTAATAGGCTAAATCTATATATAAAAAAGGCCGGTAAATTATAATTATTTACCGGCCTTCCATGATAAGTTAATTAAAATATAATTATTAACTTATTGATTTTCAGCGATTGTTAGCCATGTTTGAACAACAGTATCCGGGTTCAATGATAAGCTATCAATCCCTTCATCCACCAACCATTGTGCAAAATCTTGATGGTCTGAAGGACCTTGACCACAAATGCCTACATATTTGTTCTGACGTTTAGCGGCTTTGATTGCCATCGACAACATTGCCTTAACGGCATCATTACGCTCATCAAACAGCTCAGATACCACGCCCGAGTCTCTATCGAGACCAAGAGTTAACTGAGTCATATCATTCGAACCAATAGAGAAGCCATCAAAGTGCTCAAGGAACTGGTCTGCAAGTAACGCATTCGATGGGATTTCACACATCATAATGAGTTTGAGACCATTTTCGCCACGTTTCAAATCATGCTTAGCTAATTCAGCAACCACAGACTCGGCTTGTGCAACGGTACGTACGAATGGGATCATCACTTCAACGTTAGTTAGACCCATAGTATTACGAACACGTTTAACTGCTTCACACTCTAATGCAAAGCATGCACGGAAACTATCTGACACATAGCGTCCTGCGCCGCGGAAGCCCAACATAGGGTTTTCTTCTTTGGGCTCATACACATCACCCCCAACGAGATTCGCATACTCGTTAGATTTAAAGTCAGATAAACGGACAATCACGCGTTTTGGCCAGAATGCAGCCGCTAACGTCGAAATACCTTCAGTCAGTTTACTAATATAGAACTCAACAGGGTCATCATACCCCGCCATCATGCTACGAATTTCGCTCTGTAATTCAGGTGATTGTGCATCAAACTCTAATAATGCTCTTGGATGAACACCGATCATACGGTTGATAATGAATTCTAATCGGGCTAAGCCAACACCTTCATTTGGTAAACAAGCAAAGTCGAATGCACGGTCAGGGTTGCCCACGTTCATCATGATTTTTACATTCAGGTCCGGCATATTGTCGACTTCAGAGCTATGGATTTCAAACTCTAATTTACCGTCGTACACAAACCCTGTATCCCCTTCAGAACATGAAATGGTTACTTCCTGACCTTCTTTCAGGCGTTCAGTCGCATCACCACAACCAACCACAGCAGGAATCCCCAACTCACGAGCAATAATTGCCGCGTGGCAAGTACGTCCACCACGGTTAGTCACGATTGCAGCGGCTTTTTTCATGATCGGTTCCCAATCAGGATCCGTCATGTCCGTCACTAATACATCACCAGGTTGAATTCTATCCATCTCACTTAAGTTATGGATAACTTTCACACTTCCTGCACCAATACGATGACCAATAGCACGTCCTTCAACTAAAACCTGCCCTTGATTTTTCAGTTGATAGCGTTCCATAACCTGCTGATTTGAACGAACGGTTTCCGGTCGAGCTTGAACAATATATAGACGACCATTATGTCCATCTTTTGCCCACTCGATGTCCATTGGACGACCATAGTGTTTTTCAATTTGCAGAGCCTGACGAGATAACTCTTCTACTTCATGATCAGTCAAAGAGAAACGATTGCGTAGTGCTTCTGGTACATCTTCAATCTTAACTTGTTTACCGTGCTCTTTACTGTCGGCATACACCATTTGTAATTTTTTAGAGCCTAAAGTACGACGAACAATTGCAGGCTTATTATTTTGTAATGTTGGCTTATGTACGTAGAACTCGTCAGGATTGACAGCGCCTTGTACAACCATCTCACCAAGACCATAAGCAGAGGTAATAAAGACAACTTGATCGAAACCAGATTCAGTATCGATAGTAAACATAACGCCCGAGGACGCCAGATCAGAACGTACCATTCTTTGCACACCAGCAGAGAGGGCTACCCCACGATGGTCATAACCTTGGTGTACACGATAAGATATAGCACGATCATTAAACAGCGACGCAAATACGTGTTTAATTGCAACCAGTACAGCATCAATCCCTTGCACGTTGAGGAATGTCTCTTGTTGCCCTGCAAATGAAGCGTCAGGCATATCCTCAGCAGTGGCAGATGAGCGAACAGCGAATGAAGCGTCAGCTTCACCTTCAGACAACGTAAGAAAGGCCTCACGGATATCCTGTTCTAGCTCTTTCGTCAGTGGGGTCTCAATCACCCATTGACGGATCTGAGCACCGGCAATCGCCAGTTGATTCACATCATCAATATCCGTTTCATCTAGCAGGTTATAAATACGTTGGTTTACACCACTCTGCTCCAGAAAATTATTAAACGCCTGTGCGGTTGTCGCAAAACCGTTTGGTACGGATACACCAAGATCGGATAAGTTGGTAATCATTTCACCGAGAGAGGCATTTTTACCGCCTACACGGTCAACATCATTCATCCCTAATTGGTTATACCAAAGTACATTACACGGAGTAAGGCCATTTGTGGACATTGAAAGCGATCCTTCTATAGCAATTTAGTGACAGACAACAAATCGTAAAAAATCTCGTTGGCGAAAATTCGCCTCGCGAATAGACTAGCACAGACGTTATGGGAAGATGGACTGGTGAATCGTTCCATCATTGAATAAAAAATTTTTGTTCTAAAAATTGTTCAAATTATGTCTATACTTCCCCGCATAAACTATTTTTTAAACTTTAATCGATTACAATATTTCAACAATCTGGCAATAAATACGATAAAAAGAAATCATTTATGAGCGAGCTAAATCCAATGAATAAGAGTGTCAACCAAGCCCAGCGAACTGTTTTTTTTATTTCTGATGGCACGGCAATAACCGCTGAAACGTTAGGGCATGCCGTATTGTCTCAATTTCCTTTATCTTTTATTTCTTATACTTTACCGTTTGTAACCACTGAGGCTCGCGCATTAGAAATCAAACAAAAAATTGACGTAATTTATACCGAAACTCAGATGCGTCCGCTGGTGTTCTATTCAATTATATCCCCACAAGTTAGAGAGATAATTACCCAAAGCTCAGGATTCTGTCAGGATATTGTGCAAAGTTTAGTCGCACCAATCCAACGTGAAGTCGGTTTAGAGCCTGAACCAAAGTTGAATCGTACCCATGGCTTATCTATGCAGAATATGAATCAGTATGATGCCCGTATTGCAGCGATTGAATACACCTTAGCTCATGATGATGGTATTTCATTGCGTAACCTAGAGCAGGCTCAAGTGATTTTAATCGGTGTCTCTCGCTGTGGAAAAACACCCACCAGCTTATATTTAGCCATGCAATTTGGCATTCAAGCCGCAAATTATCCATTCACAGCCGATGATATGGATAATTTACAGTTACCCATAGCTCTACGTCCTTATACCCATAAGTTATTTGGATTGACAATCAGCCCTGAGCGATTAGCTGCAATCCGAGAAGAACGTCGAGAAAATAGCCGATATGCCTCTTTACGCCAGTGTCGTATCGAGATTTCAGAAGTTGAAGCTTTGTTTAGACAGAATAAAATCAATTACTTAAATACCACAAACTACTCTGTTGAAGAAATTTCGGCAAAAGTGATTGATACGATGGGGCTACAACGTCGTATTTTTTAGCAGAATAAAATATAAAAAATTATTCATTCAACCCTGATTGAAGGTTGAATTTGAGCCACTTTCGTTTATTGTGACTTTAGTCACTAATATGGCTCAGCCTATTAAAGTTTTGAGAAACGAAATGCATAAAACAGATGAGTTACGCACTCAGCGAGTGGACAGCCTAATTACGCCACAAACGCTCGCAGAGGAATTCCCTATTTCACAAGAGATTGCTGAAAACGTGACAGCGTCACGTAAGAGAATTGAAAATATTTTATCGGGTCAAGACCCTCGCTTGTTAGTTATCGTGGGCCCATGCTCAATTCATGATATCGACGCTGCAATTGAGTATGCAAATAAACTCAACCAGTTACGTCAAAAATATCAAGACCGACTAGAAATCGTCATGCGGACTTATTTTGAGAAGCCGCGAACGGTTGTCGGCTGGAAAGGACTCATCTCCGATCCCCATCTTGATAACTCGTGCCAAGTCAATACAGGGATACGACTCGCTCGTAAGTTACTAATTGAGGTTAACCAATTAGGACTGGCAACGGCTACCGAATTTCTCGATATGGTAACAGGGCAATATATTGCTGACCTTATCAGTTGGGGAGCTATCGGCGCGCGCACGACAGAAAGCCAAATTCATCGCGAAATGGCATCAGCCCTATCCTGCCCTGTTGGGTTCAAGAATGGTACTGATGGTAATATCAATATTGCGATTGATGCAATCCGTGCAGCAAAAGCCCAACATATGTTTTTATCACCAGATAAAACTGGGCAAATGACGATTTATCAAACTAGCGGGAACCCACATGGTCATGTGATCATGCGTGGAGGCAAAAAGCCAAACTATACAGCAGAATATATTCAAGAAGCCTGCGATAAATTGCATAAATTTGGATTAGCTGAACATTTAGTGGTCGATTTTAGTCATGGAAATTGTCAAAAAATCCACCGCCGTCAGTTAGATGTAGCCAAAGATATTGCAAAGCAAATTGAACAGGGTTCAACGGTTATTAGCGGTGTGATGGCAGAAAGTTTCCTACTGGAAGGGAACCAACAAATTAAAGAAAACCAGCCTTTGGTTTACGGTCAATCAATTACTGATCCTTGTCTTGGATGGGAAGATACTGAACAATTGATTGAAATCCTTGCTAACGCTGTCAATTCACGTTTTAAATAAACTCGTTCATAGGGTCACTTTAGCTTAATTTTAAAGCTAAAGTGGCTTCAAGCAGTTACCCCGCGAATATATCACCAACAATCAATTCACCATTAAAAATAATTAGCTATTAATTCTTTTATATTATTTATTTTTAGCTAGAAATTACTTGATCTCCCTTAGTTTCAATTGATAATGATTCTCGTTTTTAACCGCAAGCCACCCAGCGATACATTTAACTATCTAGGCAGCCAGCATCATACATATCAATCAGGAAAGGATTTCCTAATGGCGTTTACACCGACATCTGCATCAAGAGCAGATTATTCATACAATAAAAAATTCTCTTTATCGACTTTAACCCTCGCAATTTCTATCACCGGATTTAGCGCGAATATTCATGCAACACAAGATGTCATGCATGTCACATCTCCCCCACTCAATAACGAAAAATTGGCTGTCGCTGAGCAAGTTGAAATAATTGATGCAACTGCACCAGAACATCAAACCGCAAGCTCTGCGCTGAGTTTACTCAAGGGGCAATCCGGTGTTTTTGTGACTGGAATGGGCAGTACTTACGGTGAAGGGGTTCAAATGCGCGGTTATGATTCGCGCGGTGTTAAAGTGACCATCGACAATATCACACAGGATTTTAACTCTGGTTTGTTTGATGCAACGTTCATAGACCCCTCATTAGTCAGTAAAGTCTATGTTCATAAAGGTGCATCTTCCGTCCAACATGGTAGCGGTGCCCTTGCTGGCGTTGTTTCATTAAAAACATTGAATGCGGCTGATGTGCTAGCTTCTGGGAAAAATTTAGGTGGGCGAGTATTTAGTGGCATTAATCGTAATGACCATAGTTATTACGCAGGCGCAACATTACTGGGGAGAACAGATACCTTTGATAGTCTATTCAGTTACAGCCAGCGTAAAAAATTTTTCACCGCCTCTCCTGATTCCGTAAATTTCGATAACCATGAAAAAATTCACAATTGGATGTTAAAAACTTCTTGGCTGGCTAACCCAGCTTATCAAGTTGGATTACAACTACGCGAGTATCGCAATGATGGTACTAGCCTAAAACAACCTACAACCATTGATACCAAGAAAGTGATGTATGCGAATACACCTCATCAGCGTCAGAGTCATCAACGTGATGTGCTAATAAACCAACGTTTTACATCACAGAATAAATTTAACTGGCAAGCAGAATGGGATCTGTATTATACCGATTTATATTTGAGCCAATTAGATTTAGTTAAAGCCATCAAAAAACCTAACGAGTATGGTGAGGAGTCTCGTAACCAATACACTTATGGAACAAAATTTTCCAACAGTTTTACTGTTCCAGTATCCAGTTGGGCATATAATTATATGCAAAGTGGTTTTGAACACTATCAACAGAAACAAACGCCTAATCAATATGCGATTAGCTATCCTCCAACTGAACTGTCCAATACGTCAGGCTGGCTAATCAGTGACCTGACCCTACAGCATTTACCTATCACCTTATCTGCGGGAACACGCTTTACCCAATATCAAGTGAATCGAGAAGGTTTCGATAAAAGTCAGCATACTAACTGGTCCTCTCGCTTTGCTGTGAACGCAACACCAACTTCATGGTTAAGTCTCCACTCATCTTATGCGGAGGGCTTCCGTGCACCACGAATGGCTGAGCTATATAATGATTCTCAACATTTTAAAATACCCATCTACGGAATATCAGTTTTCAGACCATCCCCTGATCTAAAACCAGAAACCAATCAGACCATAGAAGCCGGATTTAAGCTGAGTTTTGATGATTTTGTTGTAGCAAATGATTTCATTCAAATTGGCAGTACCTACTTTACGACCAAAGCTGATAACTATATTGCTACCCATGCGGTATATAAAAAGGCCGTGGGACGAGATTTTATGTGGACATGGCTCCCAAAAGAGGTTTATTACATCAATGTTCCATCAGCCACCATCACTGGGTTTGATAGCTTTATTAAATATCAATCCCAATGGTTTGAACTCAGCCTCAATCATAACGTCACAGTCGCTAAAGAAGATGTTGAAAATTACTCACTCTCTTCGATCCGACCAGAAACTTTAACGACACATTTCAAAACTCCTATCGCAAGTACAGGCGTCAATATCGGATGGATTGGTGAGTTTTCAGCAAAAACTCAATTTACGGGAGATAGTACATACAAGCTAAAAGACCATAAATTTGATGAAAACCTAGATCGCCATCGTAGAGAGATTATTCAATACGCTGGTTATGGAGTTCATGATTTCTATGTGAATTATCATGCCGATCAATTCGTTAAGGGATTGAATACCACCCTTACGATGAAAAATGCTTTCGACCGCCAATATGTTTCTTCACTCGGTGTCCCACAAGAGGGTCGTAATTTTTATTGGCATGTTAACTATAACTGGTAACCAATTAGCAAATAATAATTAGAATGGTAGGCTCCTTTTTTACACAATTACCTGTAATCAATGAGCCTGCCATCACAATTTAAACAATAATAAGCCCGTGAACTCTCTACCATTATGCGATTTCTAAAGCTGATGAGCCTATAATTCAATTCAGCTCGGGATTTCCTGTTAATTGTTATTACTTGGTGACAAATAAGCCACTAATTAGCACAAATAAAATATCAATAGTTTACTTGGTTAATAAAATCGAACAGCTCAAACAATAATTTTGAACAAATAAAAAAACCGTCTAATACTCCAGCCAAGAAAAACAAAACAAACAAATTAATTCATTGAATACAAAGAATAATAAACATGCATCTATGTATGTTTAACTCTACGGAATTTGACAAAATCTATCGTAACAATAGTTATTCTCATTCAAAAAAAGCACGATTAGCCTATCGATATATCGGAAAAAAAGGAAGAATAGACCATAATTTCATGAGTTATTATTAGTTATTAATGAACAATAGCCTACGGTTGTAGGAGGTAAATATGTCAGAAAGCGTAGTCAACGAAATTATTAGATGGCTAGAAAGCCAATTGCAACGTAATGAAGGCATCAAAATCGATACCATTGCGGATAAAAGTGGATATTCAAAATGGCATTTACAGCGAGTCTTCAAAGAACTTAAAGGCTGTACTCTTGGTGAATATGTTCGTAAACGCCGCTTGCTAGAAGCCGCAAAATCGTTACGTGAAGGTAACTTACCGATCCTCGACATTGCCTTGCAATATGGTTTTAGCTCTCAGGCGACATTTACTCGCATATTTAAAAAGCATTTTGACACTACACCAGCGAAATTTCGCCAAGCAGGTGAATTACCTGAGTGTAAAACGTTCATGACCTGTAATTGCCATCACTAAGTAAAAATTAGATTTTCGTTGCACCCTCAAACAACCATTCAAACGAAATCTATCTTTGAGCCGATAAATAATCGGCTCTTTTTTTAGCTCAATTCAGAAATCAACCAATTTTCTAAATCAGCAAATTGTGCGGATAAATGAGGCCATTGTTCGTTCATTTTTATCACTAAATGGCGAATTGTTTCGGTCTGGTAATGCAGCCCCACTAACTGATTACTCAGCCATTCTAATGGTGAAGGATCAAGACTATCCGTGAAAAACTGACAACGTGTAATGGTGCCTTTCTCAATATCAAAGTGAAACTCAATACCGCCCCAAGGAAAACGGGTATCAGCTAAATGACTAAATGCTGGAGCTTGTCCAAAGTTCCATTCCCAGCTACTTTGTTTAGCAAATGTTGCTTCAAAATTCGGTAAATCGGGGAGTTTTTCTGGAGAAATGTATTCAGGCTCAACCGTTTCACCATAGTAACTGAAGAAGCTATCTATTATCCCAGCACAGACGGTATTATGATTAATATCGGGTACTAATTCATTCAGATTAGCGACTCGCGAACGAACTGATGTAATCCCTTTTGCTTGAAGTTTTTTCGGATCTGGATTGAGATAATTAGCAAGGCGACTCAAATCTGTACTGATCAGTAATGTACCATGATGGAAACCGCGATCTTTCGTTTCACGATATGCTGAACCAGATATTTTTCTTGGCCCATTGGGTGTATTCAGCACCAAGTCATTACGCCCAGAAACCTCTGCAGAAATTCCCACTTTGGCTAGCCCATCGACAATTATTTGGGTTGATATGGTTTTATCATATTCCGGTTTGCCCGCCATAAAGGTAAAGCAGGTATTGCCTAAATCTTGGAAAACCGCACCCCCACCGCTGCTACGACGCGCTAATCGAACATTGTCTTGCTCCATTTTTCGAGTATTACACTCTTTCCACGGATTTTGAGCCCGTCCAATGACCACCGTATCTGCATTGCGCCATAAAAACATAACACGTTGATCCGCTGACATTTGACGAAAAATAGTCTCTTCTACCGCTAAATTAAACCACGGGTCGAAGGATTCTGAGATAAATAAACGTAATGTAGACATTGGACTATCCTAAAAACAAAACTTGCCCCTAAGATAGCATAATCATTGAGAAATTCATGGGGTAAGGTTCTAAATTAGATACGCCGAGCCTGCCAAAACACTTTTCGCCAATAAACGTTATCCATCGAAGAACGGATAACGCCTTTACTAGTAGATGCATGAATAAAAGTATTATCGGTATCATAAATACCAACATGCAAGCCATTCTCTCCAGAGCCTGTTTTGAAAAAGACTAAATCGCCGGGCATTAAATCTGATTTATCGATACGAGTCCCAAGACGAGTCTGATCAACCGTTGTCCGAGGAACTTCAATTGCAAAACGATCACTGAAAGTACGATAGACAAAGCCGGAACAATCCACCCCATTTTGACTCATACCACCATAATGATACGGCGTGCCATACCATTGACTTAACTGGTCTTTGAGCTGGGCAATCGTCATGATGGGATCTGACAATTGAGTTTTCATCGGCGGCGCTGAGGTTTGCTTAACTGATGATGAGCACCCGATTAACACCAAACAAAATAGCAATGGTAAGTATTTTAGATTCATTATCATAACGTGCCCTACAAGCTATCCACGAACTATCACCTAAAGCGATATAATAATATGTAATGAATATAATTTACAACGCATGAAAAATAAACAGCGAACACTAATTGATTGATGCTATTTCGCTTTTTTCGTTAATGGCTTAGTTGGGCGGCTAATCATCCACACACCAAATAGAATGAAAGCAATTCCCGCCGCTTTTATCCACGTCGCAGGTTCATTAAACCATGGAAGTAAAACGGCAAGTACGTAAACAAAAACATAGCTCAAACTAATTAACGGATATGCTTTATTTAATGGGATGTATTTTAATGCGAATAGCCAGCATAACATAGATAAGGCGTAGCACACTAAACCAATGAAAATAATACCTAGGCTTAGAACATTGTCAGTTAACCATTCTAGCTGTAACCAGTGCCATCCTAGGGAAAATGAGGGCAATTCAACTACCCCCATTTTTAAACTTAATTGCGCAACAGTCACTAACAGTGCGCTACCCAATACCCATAAGTAGCCTTTATTCATATACTTATACTCATCAACAAAATACCAAACATGATTGCCGCAACCCCAAGCCAATGATTTAAGCCTGTTTTCTCATGATAAACAAACTGACCAATCAGAGTAACGAGCACAAAATTGATACTTAACATTGGGTAAGCAATGCTAAGAGGCATGCTTTCTAGCAATTTTAACCAGAATAACATTCCTAAGCCTAGCATGAAGAGTGCCAGCATCAGCCAACGAATGGCAGATGCTGTTTTGTTGATTTTTTCTCCCTGCCAAGTCACTACGGCCTGTTTCTGAGCAATTTGCCCCAAACAAGTCAGCAAGCTAACAAGAAGTAATAATAATAATTGCGCTATCATTGTTTATGGTAAACCACTATCGCCATACGCGAGTTTTGGATCACTTCATCAGGTTTTGGAATATCAGGTAACCCTTCTTTACGGCCTAACAAGAATACAACTGTAACCTGCCCTTCTTTACGTGCTTTTTCTAGCCATGTTGCAAACTGATCTGGTTTGACTAAACGATGGGAGCTATCTGGATATTCCAACCCGTAAGTCAGCTCACCACTACTGTTATAGAGGTAAATATCAGAGTTTTTAGTTTCCCAAGCGAGTCCCGCAGCAACACCGACATTACTTGCCATGAGATAGTGACTATTCATCAATAAATCGTGGTTTTGGTGAATAAAGTTCTGTGGTAGTTTTGAATCAATCGTATTATTTGGTAATGCGCTTCCAATACATAAGCTCACCGCCAATGAACAAGATGCTGCCCATAGCCAATATTTAGCATTTAATACAGTACAGAGATAACCAATAATCGCCCAGATAGAAAAAGCGACAACACCGAGTACCATTTTCGACCATTCATCTGGCTCATACAGAGGTTTTTTGATCACGCTACTGATGATAATCACTGCAATAACAGCAGCAATACCGAACACTATATTAATAATTCCATTAGCTTTTAGCGCTTTCATGGTGCCATTTCGCACACAGTCCACACCATATTTCGCCATCAATAATGCAAGTGGTGCCATAAATGGCAACATATAGGTTGGTAATTTACCGCGAGAAATACTGAAAAAAATCACTGGAACGATAAACCAACATAATAAGAAAAACATATCTGGGCTTGATTTTCGCTCCTTCCATCCTTTAATCAATGCCCCAGGAAGTAAACCTGTCCATGGAATAGCACCCAATAAAATAATCGGAATATAGTACCAAAACGGCTCAAGATGCTGCGCGTCATCGGCAGTAAACCGTTTAATATGCTCAACCCAAAAGAAGTAATTCCAATAATCAGGCTCTTGTTTAGCAATGGCTAAAGCCCACGGTAAGCTAATAATCACCGCAGTGAGTATGGCCAAAGGGCCATATTTGAGCATTTCAAGAAAGCGTTTTTGGTAAATCGTAATTGGTAACATGACAATAACAGGGATGGCTAATGCTAAGAACCCTTTCGTCATAAAGGCCATTCCGCAGGCTAAGCCAAGCGCCCCCCATGCGGCGAGTTTCGTCTTGACCTCTCGGGCTTTCATTGCCCATAAACAACAGAACATACTTGCCGCTATCCATAGTGATAGCATGGGGTCAAGAACACTATAGGTTCCTACCGCAAAAACTAAAAACATGGAGATATAAATAAAGCTTGCCACATAAGCAACATGACTATTACGCCACATCATTTTTGCCATGCGGTAAACCAGCAGTGTGCTTAATAAAATACAAAAAACGGAACCAAAACGAACAGCAAAGTTTGTATCACCAAAAATCATTTGGCTAATATTATTGATCCAATAACCTGCTACTGGCTTTTCAAAATAGCGTGTATCCAACATGTAAGGAACAATCCAATCCCCACGCTGTAACATTTCACGGCTAATTTCTGCGTAACGTGTTTCATCCGGTTGCCAAAGTAAACGGCTATTCAACGGCAACAAATACGTTAGGATAAAAAAAAGAGCCAGCAGAGAGGCTCCTACTTTGCTCGCTCGATTATTCAACATGGGATGTTTATTCCTCTTCTTGGCAGCCCAGCCAACCTTCTCTTCCTGGGAATGGTGCTCGAACCACTCTCCCCTTAGGAAGTGTATTGATGTCTTCAGGCAACAATTCACTTAATGTACAGAATTGGATTTCTTCTTGCTTAATTCGTTCCAATAATTGTGAAAATTGTTGTGACTTTGACATTCCTTCAACTTCCGTATGGATAGTATACACAGGAACACCGCGGTCGCTCTTAATTGCTTGAAGAATAAAATCATTAAACTGTTCATCAGTCACGACAGTACCCACTACTTCATCATAAGTAGGTAATGTGACTGGAATTTGAACCGTTCCTAAAGAACCATCACGTAAAACAGGTCTGAATGGATATTTGCCACGACAGTCACTGTTATAATCGAAATTAAATCTTTGCTTAACGTCTAATACGCGTTCATCACCCCGCCAACCGGCTACCGCAGAGCACGTCACGCGCTGACCGGTCGCTTGTTGCAATGCATCGACACCCAATTTCACTTGTTCGGTGAGTTGAGCCTCGCTCCATTTAGCGACTTTTGCTTGCCATCCCTGATGATCCCATGCATGCAGCCCAACCTCGTGTCCTGCATCCAAAGTTTGTTTCATCAAGTAGCCTAAATCTTTGGCTATTTTTTTACCTGGCCATGCTGTCCCCGCCAGTAAAATATCTAACCCATATAATGATGCTGCATTCGACCGTAGCATTTTCCACAGAAATTTAGGACGCAAAAGGCGCCATAAATGGCGCCCCATATTATCGGGTCCTACACTGAAGAAAAAGCTGGCTCGAATATCATGCTCCTTGAGCACTTTAAGTAACTGAGGAACACCTTTCAGGGTACCCTGATAAGTGTCCACATCGATTCTCAAGCCAACTTTTTTCATTATTCTTCGCTTTCCAGCTCTTCCACAGCACCCTGTAAGAAGAAGTCTAATGTCTCATCAATGGTATCTTTCATATCGATAGTCGGCACCCAGTTAAGTAAACGACGCGCGTTCTCAACACTTGGTTTACGATGTTCAACGTCTTGATAACCTTGACCATAGTAACTTGCACTTTCGATTTCACGGAAACCAGCAAATGGAGGGAACTTCCCACGAGCTGGATGTTTTTCAAAGCTTTCCAGTAACATTTCCGCTAATTGACGAATACTCGCTTCGTTAGTTGGGTTACCAATGTTGATGATTTGGCCATCACATTTACCATCTTTGTTTTCGATGATACGGAACAGTGCTTCAATACCATCTTTGATATCAGTGAAACAACGTTTCTGAGCGCCACCATCAACTAACTTGATTGGTGAACCTTCAACTAAGTTCAGAATCAGCTGAGTGATTGCACGAGAACTACCAATACGTGCAGAATTCAAGCTGTCTAAACGTGGTCCCATCCAGTTAAATGGACGGAATAAGGTAAATTTCAGACCTTCTTTCGCGCCGTATGCCCAGATAACTCGGTCAAGTAACTGTTTAGAAACAGAGTAGATCCAACGCTGCTTGCTGATTGGACCAACAATCAGGCGAGATTCATCTTCATCAAACTCTTTATCATCACACATACCATAAACTTCTGAAGTAGAAGGGAAAATGATACGCTTGTTGTATTTCACACAGTAGCGAACAATTTTCAAGTTTTCTTCAAAGTCTAATTCAAATACACGCAGTGGGTTACGGGTATATTCGATTGGTGTCGCAATAGCGACTAATGGCAGGATGACATCACATTTTTTAATGTGATATTCAATCCACTCAGTGTGGATACTGACGTCACCTTCAATAAAGTGGAAACGTGGGTTACCAATGAAACGCTCAATTGCAGATGAACCGATATCCATACCATAGATATCATAGTTATCATCTTGTAATAAGCGCTCAGTTAAGTGGTTACCGATAAAACCATTTACACCTAAAATCAGAACACGCTTACGGCGTTTGACTTGTGTTGTTGGTTTAATACCAACATGCATGTCAGCCATAATGCCCATTTCATTAGCCAGACGATTACCTTGCATGTAAAGACCAGTTTCGCTCTGACCACTCACAATCTCAAGTGCGCCTTTTCCACAAGCAATACGCAGAGGATCACTAGATAATACGGTTCCAGCTGCTTTACCGTTGTTGTCATCTAATACGCGAGCTCGCCAAATCACCATCTTACGCGCGCCCAAGTATGTAAACGCACCTGGATATGGTTCTGTCACTGCACGAATTAAGCAATTGATTTCTGTCGCACTACGGCTCCAGTCAATTTGGCCATCATCCGCATTACGGCGACCAAAGTAGCTTGCTTGACTCTCATCTTGAGCAACGGCTTTATAAGTACCCGCTTCAATTAACGGTAGAGTTTTATCCAACAGAACTTCAGCGGCCTCACGCACTTTAGCGTGCAGGGTTAATGCTGTATCCGTGTCTGAGATAGCAACTTTCTCTTGTGCAACAATGTCACCAGCATCAGCTTTAGCAACCATTTTATGCAGTGTCACACCCGTTTCACTCTCACCATTCAGTAACGCCCAATTGATTGGTGCACGACCACGGTATTTAGGTAGTAAAGAACCATGTAGGTTAAAAGCACCTTTTGGTGCTAATGCCAGCAGCTCTTCACTTAACATATCACGATAATAGAAAGAGAAAATCACGTCAGGTTTCATCTCACGAATACGTTCAATCCACAGTGGGTGGTTAACGTTTTCTGGAGCGAAAACAGGAAGTTCCATGTCTGCACTTACACGAGCTACAGAAGAGTAAAAGTGGTTTTCATTTGGATCGTCAGTGTGAGTAAATACTGCCTGAATATCAAAACCCGCTTTTTCCAGCGCTTTTATCCCTACACAGCCAATATCATGATAGGCAAAAACAATAGCTTTCATTAGTTTTCTTCCTGATTTTTGTCGGTTTTAAGATCTGCTCCGACGACTTTTTGAATAAAATAACGAGGTCTCGCGCGCACATCATTGTAGATCCTACCAATGTATTCGCCCAACAAACCCATAGCAACAAACTGTGCGCCGATAAAGATAAAGAGTATCGCAAACAGTGTGAATACGCCGTCAGCTGCCCAGTCAGAGCCGAACAGTAAACGTAAAACAATTAATAACACGGCGAGAACAAAACCACCCGCAGCGATAACACTACCCACGACACTTAACAATCGCAGAGGTGCGGTTGTTAAGCATGTTAATAGGTCATACATTAAATTAATCAGCTTCATAAAGCTGTATTTAGAATCACCAAACTCGCGTTCAGCATGCGCTACATCAATTTCAATAGTTCGACGCGCAAAAGTATTTGCTAAAATTGGAATAAACGTACTTCTTTCGTGGCACTGAAGCATCGCTTCAATAATATGTCGACGATAAGCACGTAACATACATCCATAATCACCCATAGAACGCCCAGTGGCTTTAGTGATCATTGCATTAATCATTTTAGATGCAGTTTTTCGGAACCAAGAGTCTTGACGATTTGCACGACGAGTTCCAACAACATCATAGCCTTGGGAAGCTGTTTGTACCAAACGAGGAATTTCTTCCGGTGGGTTTTGTAAATCCGCATCTAACGTAATGATTAAGTCGCCATCAGCTTGATTGAAGCCTGCCATAATCGCCGAGTGTTGACCATAATTACGGTTTAAAATAATAGCAATAATATGGTTTTCAGGATTTTCGGCCGCTTCCACCAACATTTTTGCAGAACGGTCACTACTCCCATCATCAACTAAAATCAATTCATAAGATTGAGTCAGTTGTTTACAGGATTTAATCGTACGCTCTAACAGTTGAGGTAAACTTTGCTCTTCGTTATAAACAGGGATTACGATAGAGACTTTTTTAATCTCTTCAAATTCATCAGCTAATGACACTATTTTGACTCCAAAAGGACTGTATTAATCGCAGCAACTACCCGGTCAACATCAGCATCAATCATATCTGGGAATAAAGGCAGCGAACACAGTGTCGCACTATTCCATGTTGATTCTGGTAATGACAACTCAGGGTATTTTTCACGGTAATATTTTTGCGTATGAGCTGCACGGAAATGCAACCCCGTACCAATATTATGCTCTTTTAGTCTCTCCATAAACTCATCGCGAGTAATTCCACATACAGATTCATCAACACGTACCATAAACAGGTGATTCGCATGTAAATGTGAATATTTTGGCACCGACAGCATTTGTAATGGAGAGTCTTTCAGTAATTCACGGTAACGCGCCGTCAACTCAGCTCGACGTTGATTTAACGCCTCAACACGAGATAATTGTACAACTGCAATAGCCGCATGAATATCTGATAGGTTGTATTTAAAACCGGGTTCAACTACCTCAGCCTGAGGTTTACGACCTTGCATTTGACGGTCAAACGCATCAACACCTAAACCATGGAATTTCAATGTGCGAACACGTTGTGCCAGTGCGTCGTCATTTGTTGCAACAAGACCGCCTTCAGCACAGGTGACGTTTTTAATCGCATGGAATGAAAAAATGGCAGTACCATTCTCACCAATCCATTCATTTTTATAGCGTGTACCTACCGCATGAGCAGCGTCTTCAATGAGAACAACATTCGCCTTTTGAGCAATTGCACGTAGGGCATCTAAATCACAAGGTGCACCTGCATAATGCACAGGAATGATCGCTTTAGTTTTTGATGTTAGTGCTTGTTCTACGGTTTCAGGTTGGATCATCAATGTATCGCGATCAACATCAATCATCACTGGTGTTGCGCCAAGCAACTCAATCATATTGATGGTTGATACCCATGTTTGAGATGGGGTAATAACTTCATCACCAGGCCCAATTCCCAAAGCCATCAGTACCACATGCATACCCGCTGTCGCTGATGAAAGCGCAATAGCATGTTTACAACCATAGCGCTTGCAAAAATCTTCTTCTAGTTGATGATTCTGTGGGCCTGTCGTTATCCAGCCTGAACGCAAAACATTTTCTACTGCCTTAACCTCTTCATCACCGATTGCAGGTTTTGAAAATGGAAGGAAATTGCTCATATTGTTTGTAGCCTAGTTTCATTATGAATAGAATATTCTAGCTAAAATTACTTTAACCGAACCTCAACACCAGTCATCATTACAACGATAAATCAATTAAAAACGGGCAATTGGAACACATTTTGTTAATTATCGAAATCAATAATTTGCCATACTCTATGCGAGGAGTTATGGATGAGTTGAATATCAGCCATAAAAATATCGGATAGATTTATATCAGTCATGATCTCATCAGGTTTGCCTGTATAAATTAACGTTCCTTTTTTAATCATCCATATTTGACTTGCATTTTTATATGAGTGACTAAGATTATGTCCACTCATTATAACTGTTCCTGAGCAATCACAAAAATATTTCACCCATTTATCTAGTATTCCTTGATGAATAATATCTAAATTGTTTATTGGCTCATCAAAAAAGATTATTTTTCCACTTAGTACATGGCTATCCCATACTTGTAAAAACATAGCAACGATACGAACACGTTGCCATTCACCACCCGATAATTGGTTTATAGACTTAGCTAAAAGGGGAAGCAACTGAAAATCTCGACATAGCACATCAAATATAGACCGATTCACGTCGCAATTAGATGTGAATAGCCCTAAGTATTGAAATACTTTCAAACTTGGTAATATTCCCATTTGCTGGGTCAAATAGGCTCTTTGCTTGCCAAGCTCTTGGGCTGAATAATTTTTTAGATTAATATGATTAAGGTATATGTTTCCTGTATAAGATTCACAGCCACTTAATGCCGCTAATAACGTACTTTTCCCTGCACCATTCGCACCTAATAAATGAATTTGTTCACCAGCAGAAACTTGCTGCGTGACCTGATGAAGTCGGCCAGAGACGGATAAATTAGTTATATCCAGAATAATCTTTTTATTCATAAAATTAGCGCCATTGCTGGTGACGAACGAGTAAGAAAATAAAAATTGGCGCCCCGAGAGTTGCTGTAATTACCCCTATAGGAACCTCTGCATTTGCTATCAATAAGCGAGCCAACAAATCTGCAATTAATAAGCAGAGTGCACCTGCAATAGCACAGCCAGGTAATAACAATCGATTATCAGTTAAGCCACTTAATCGTAATATATGCGGAATAACTAACCCAATAAAACTAATTGCTCCCGCTATAGCTACACTCAGGCCAATTAATATTCCGCTAATAATGATTAATATTATTCGCCATTTATGAGTAGAAACGCCTAATTGGAATGCTTGGATATTTCCAAGAGATAAATAATTTAATACTTTACCTTGCGTGATAGCCCAGAATAAAAATGGGATACAGGTAATAATTAGCCCTATTTGCTGCCAGTCAACGCCACTAAAACTGCCCATCATCCAGTACAGTAATTGCCGTAGGTCTAAATTACTGCTCATATAAACCATCCAGGTCATACAAGCACCACTGATCACTCCAAGCGCAACACCAACTAATAGTAAACTTGGATTACTGAGATTCTTGCGGCGGGCAAAATAAAGCAAAACAGTGGTTAAAATCAAAGCTCCGCTAATAGCACTTAAACTCAATAGCCAATAATGGGTAATACCCGATGATATGAGTACAGTAAAAACAACCGCAACACCTGCACCATTGCTGATCCCCAATAATCCTGGCTCAGCGAGAGGGTTTTCAAATAGAGCCTGCATGATAGCCCCCGTTACAGCTAATGCAGCGCCAATTGTAATAACGGCAAGTAGCCTAGGTAAGCGAATTTGCCCTACAAACATCCGCCCTGCTTCATTAAACCATTGTGTAGGCCACAGCCATACCTCACCAGCACAAAGTGAAAGCAACGCAACGATAATTAGCCCTAAAGACAATATTCTCATTAGACGCAAATCTGCTTGATGCTGTTTAGTTTGCAAACTGTGAAGTAATTGGCTCATTGGAGATTATCTTAATTTTTATTAGGTTGAAAAATTATCGCTTTTTATGCAAGCAAATCCACAGTAACGATTTTATGCTCCCATTCAATTTTAATCACATCATTAAAAAGGAACTGTATAAATATGAAATTATCAACTATACAACCTACTCTGCCGATATTACCTATCGAGTCAGTTATGCGTTCTGAGAATAAAGGCTTCCTTGCTTCAGTGCAAAAAATCATCAATAGCTGTAAAAGCTTCTTAGGATGTCCCGCTCATCATAAATTTGATACTGTTACCACGACAAATCATTCTGTTAAAAACATGAGTTTAAAGCCATTACAAGATAGCCAGCCTACATCAAAATATCTCAATACCGAACAATTAAGTTCAATGGCTCAACGTATTGAACAACAAAATAATGCGGGGAAAATTGAGAAAAAGAATACCCAAGCTATTAATGATTACAAAGGGATGGCTTATAGCGAAAAATTACAATATCAACAACTCAATGAAATTGGTACCGCCATTTTATCTCATCCAGAATTTGCCAATGAAGTGGGACCTTTTCGAACAAGTGGAACCCCTATTCGGGCTCAATTAATACTGGACCATTTAGCAAGCAATAATTCACTCAACATTGACTTTATTACTAAAAATAATATTGGCATTAAAGAGTTAACCAGTGCTTATAAAAAATTAGTAATCACTTTACTACCAAAAAGCAGTAGTGAGACAGTTACATTGTCTGCGCGATTTCATCAATTGGATAATGGAATACCGCCAATGAAAAATCAGCCTTTATCTTTACAAATAGCAATTCCTTTACTTGTTGAGATTGCAAAAAATAACAATATCAATCAGATGGGAGCTAAAAATCTAGCCATTGCCTTTGCTCCAAGTTTAGATAGAACAGATTTTTCACAAGTGAAAATTAATAATGCTGCGGATATGAAAGCACTGACTGAAGCCCCCATTAACTATGTAACCACCCTCATTGAACGAGAGTTAGGAAGCCAGTAGTAAGCCTTTTCATTTGATAAAAAAACAAAAGACCGCCTAGGCGGTCTTTTTACTATCCAAACTATAAATGGATATGATTAATCTTTTGGTGTTGCTTTTTCCACACGGTTTTTTAATTTTTGACCTGGGCGGAAAGTAACAACACGACGAGCAGTAATTGGAATATCTTCCCCAGTTTTTGGGTTACGACCAGGACGTTGATTTTTATCACGTAAATCAAAGTTCCCAAATCCAGATAATTTAACTTGCTCACCGTTTTCTAAGGAAAGGCGAACCTCTTCAAAGAAAGTTTCAACAAGGTCTTTAGCATCACGTTTGCTAACACCCAGTTTTTCAAACAACTTTTCTGACATTTCAGCTTTAGTAAGCGCCATAAGTTTAGTCCCTCAAGGAGGCTTGGAATCGCTGTTTTAACGCAGCAACACACAGATCAACGGTCGCGGTAATCTCTTCTTCTTCCATCGTACGCTGGGTATCTTGGAAGACGAGACTGATAGCCAAGCTCTTATAACCTTCAGCTATCCCCTCACCACAATACACATCAAATAAGTTTATGCCAACTATATGATTTATGCCAACTTTTTTACATTCTGCTAAGACTTCCGCAGCTGCTACATTTTCTGGCACGACCACAGCAATGTCACGACGGTTCGACGGATAACGTGAAATCGCCTTAGCTTCAGGGATCTCACGCTCTGTAATAGCATCAGTACGTACCTCAAACACCACTGTACGACCATTTAAATCGAGTTTACGTTCTAATTCTGGGTGAACAACACCGATAAAGCCAATATGTTCATTTTCCAGATAAATCCCAGCACTTTGCCCAGGATGTAATGCTGGATGTGCTTCTGATTTAAATGTAATTTGATTTAGTTTTCCAGTCAATTCAAAAACAGCTTCAAGATCACCTTTTAAATCAAAGAAGTCAACAACTTGTTTATCTATTGACCAATGTTCATCAAATTTATTGCCCGTGATCACACCTGCTAGCATGTTTTCCTGACGAATTCCATATTCTGCTTGATTATCAGGAGTAAAGCGCAGACCTGTCTCAAATAAACGGATTCTATTTTGTTGACGATTTTGATTATAGACCACGGTGCCTAATAAACCAGTCAACAGAGATAGGCGCATTGCAGACATATCTGCAGAGATTGGATTCGGCAGGATCAAAGCTTCTTGCTGAGGATGCAACAATGCTTGAACTTTAGGGTCAACGAAACTGTAGGTAATCGCCTCTTGGAAACCACGGTCTACTAACATCGCTTTAATGCGCTTTAGAGGCAAGTTAGCTTCTTTATGGTCAGTCATGACTAAATCGGCGCGCAGAGGAACATCTGGAATATTGTTATATCCGTAGACTCGAGCGACTTCCTCAACTAAATCTTCTTCGATTTGCATATCGAAACGCCAGCTTGGCGCAACAACATCCCAACAACCCACAGAAACTTGCACTTGGCAGCCTAAACGTTTCAGGATATCCGTCACAATGTCGTCAGCAATCACATGGCCAATTAGACGATCTAATTTTTTGCGTGTCAGTTTAATTGTTGCAGCTTTAGGTAAATGTTCTTCGCTAGTAACATCAATGATGTCACCAACTTCGCCACCGCAAATCTCAACAATCAGTGCTGTTGCACGTTCAATCGCTTTAAATTGTAACTGGGGATCAACACCACGTTCAAAACGATGAGAAGCATCTGTATGCAAACCGTAATTACGTGCACGGCCTGTAATTGCTAAAGGTTCAAAGAACGCACATTCCAATAAAACATTTTTAGTTTCACTGTTTACACCTGAGTGCTCACCACCAAAAATACCAGCAATACCCAGCGCTTTAGACTCATCAGCAATCACTAAAGTATCTGATTTCAACGTCGCTTCTGTGCCATCTAGCAATACAAGCTTTTCTTCATCTTTAGCCATACGAACAATAATAGAGCCATCAAGACGGTCTAAGTCGTATGCGTGTTGTGGTTGACCCAGTTCCAATAGAACGAAGTTAGTGATATCGACTACTGCGTCAATTGAACGAACACCGCCACGGCGCAATTTTTCTTTCATCCATAACGGTGTTGGTGCAGTCACATCGATATTTTTGATTACGCGGCCAAGAAAACGCGGGCATGCTGCTGGCGCTTCAACACGAATTGGGAATATATCTTTAATCGTACTAGCAACCGGAGTAATCGTAGGCTCTGTTAAATCTAATTTGTTAACAACGGCAACATCACGAGCGACACCTAAGATACTCAGGCAATCAGCACGGTTTGGCGTAATGCTGATTTCAATCGCATTATCGTCCAGTTTTAAATATTCACGAATATCTGTACCAATCTGAGCATCTAATGGTAACTCAATGATCCCACTGTGATCATCAGAAATACCTAATTCAGAATAGGAACACAGCATGCCTTCAGATGGCTCACCGCGCAATTTCGCTGCTTTGATTTTGAAGTCACCTGGTAGTATTGCGCCGACTGTCGCGACAGCAACACGTAAACCTTGACGGCAATTTGGTGCACCACAGACGATATCTAATAAGCGATCACCACCCACATTGACTTTTGTGACTCGCAATTTATCTGCATTTGGATGTTGTCCACACTCAACAACTTCACCAACAACAACACCGTGGAATTGCCCTGCAACTGCATCTACACCATCAACTTCAAGACCTGCCATGGTGATTTGATCAGATAATTCTTCACTACTTACCGCCGGGTTCACCCATTCGCGTAACCATAGTTCACTGAATTTCATGAGATAGACCCGCCTTATTTAAACTGTTTGAGGAAACGAAGATCGTTTTCGAAAAATGCACGAAGGTCAGAAACGCCGTAGCGCAGCATAGTTAAGCGTTCCATTCCCATACCAAATGCAAATCCAGAATAGACTTCAGGGTCAATACCGACGTTGCGTAATACATTTGGATGTACCATACCGCAACCTAATACTTCCAACCATTTTCCGTTTTTACCCATAACGTCAACTTCTGCTGAAGGCTCAGTGAATGGGAAATAAGATGGGCGGAAGCGTACCTGAACTTCTTCTTCAAAGAAGTTATTCAGGAAGTCATGCAGAGTGCCTTTTAGGTTGGTAAAGCTAATGTCTTTATCAACAATCAGACCTTCAGTTTGGTGGAACATCGGGGTATGTGTTTGGTCATAGTCGTTTCGATATACACGACCAGGGGCAATAATTCGAATTGGTGGCTGTTGACCATTCATGGTGCGAATTTGCACACCTGAAGTTTGAGTCCGTAATAAACGTTTAGCATCAAACCAAAACGTATCATGATCAGCTCGCGCAGGATGATGAGCCGGAATATTCAATGCATCAAAGTTATGATAATCATCTTCAATTTCAGGTCCGGTTTCAACCGAGAATCCTAACTCACCAAAAAATTCTTCAATTCGCTGAATGGTGCGGGTTACTGGGTGTAATCCGCCATTTTCCATACGACGTCCCGGTAATGAAACATCGATTGTTTCTGATGCTAAGCGTGTATTGAGAATATCAGCTTGCATTGCATCTTTACGGGCGTTCAGTGCATCTTGGACTTGAACTTTAGCTTCATTAATCACAGCCCCTGCTGCTGGACGTTCATCCGCAGGCAAATCACGCAACGTTTTCATCTGGAGTGTGAAGTGGCCGCTTTTGCCTAAAAATTCAACACGCACTGACTCTAACGTCGCAACATCTTGGGCCTGTTCAATGGCTGCTTTTGCCTGTGCAACCAATTCAGCGAGATGTGGCATTGTTTCCCCTTTATGACCACTTGGTCTTTTGCTAGTTATTCACTAAATTTATCAAGCTTCACAATTCATATTAATGCGATGTGAATACCTGACTGATTTTACTGTATTTTTTGGTAAACCAAAAACAAAAAAGCCCCCTAACGGAGGCTTTAGCGTAATTTTTTGTTTCTATTCTACTCGCTATACGCAAAAGCCCCCGAAATTCAGGTGCTAAAGTAAAAAAAGAAACGAAAAATAACGTTGTTCATGTAAATTAGTCTCAATAAAACACAGTATTAATGTATTAACACAGCCTAATTTTTAATACAAATATTAAAAATGAAGAGAGGAAGTTTCCTTCCTCTCTTCAAGCAAACATTAAGCTAAAGCGCCTTTTGCTTTTTCAACTAAAGCAGAGAATGCTGCTTTATCGAAAACTGCGATGTCTGCTAGGATCTTACGGTCGATTTCAATTGAAGCTTTTTTCAAGCCATTGATGAAACGGCTGTAAGACAGACCGTTCTGACGAGCCGCAGCGTTGATACGCGCGATCCACAGTTGACGGAACTGACGTTTACGTTGACGGCGGTCACGGTAAGCGTATTGACCAGCTTTGATTACCGCTTGAAACGCTACGCGGTAAACACGTGAACGTGCTCCGTAGTAGCCTTTCGCCTGTTTCATGATTTTTTTGTGTCTTGCACGGGCGATTACACCACGTTTTACGCGAGCCATAGCTTTCTCCTAATCGTCTATATTCTTAATTAACTAAAATGTTTACTTATGCGTAAGGCAGGCAAGCAATTACCAGACCCAGATCGCCCTTAGATACCATTCCTTTCGGACGTAAATGGCGTTTACGCTTAGTTGATTTTTTAGTCAGAATGTGACGAAGGTTTGCATGCTTACGCTTAAAGCCACCGCCTGCAGTTTTTTTAAAGCGCTTTGCTGCGCCACGTACAGTTTTAATCTTAGGCATTTCTTTTATTTCCGACTTCGCATTGTGATTAACTACGAATTAACTAGGCGAATAACAGCCACATCGCTGTGAAGTTACTACTTGATGGCCTAATTACTTCTTCTTCGGTGACAGCACCATAATCATCTGGCGCCCTTCAATTCTTGAAGGGAATGATTCAACAACCGCCAGTTCTTCCAAATCAGCTTTGATACGGTTAAGTACTTCCAAACCAATTTGTTGATGAGCCATTTCACGACCACGAAAACGTAGTGTTACTTTAGCCTTGTCACCATCTTCTAGAAAGCGTATCAGGTTGCGCAGTTTGACCTGATAATCACCTTCATCTGTACCAGGGCGGAATTTAATTTCCTTCACCTGAACAACTTTTTGTTTCTTTTTCTGTTCTTTTTGAGACTTGCTCTTCTCATAAAGGAATTTGCCGTAATCCATGATACGACAAACTGGCGGTTCAGCATTTGGGCTGATTTCAACAAGGTCAACACCTGCTTCTTCAGCTTTCTCAAGCGCTTCACGTGCGCTCATAATGCCTAGCTGTTCGCCGTCTAAACCGGTTAAACGGACTTCAGGAACACGAATTTCGTCATTAATACGATTTGGACGTGTTGTTGGGATTCTTTTTCCGCCTTTAATACTACATTCCTCCAACTGGATAAAGAGATTTGCTACATTCTCTAAAGCAAGCGCCTCGACAATACTTTCAGTTTTTACTAATTAAAAACCGTTAATTATCAAAACGCGATATTCTTTTTTGCTTTTCATTTGCCAACGCAAACTTAACAAAGCGATTCGACCGCGGATTTTACTGCTTATTGTGAGATTACTCAAGCAGATATTCAAATTATTCCCTAAGCGTCATCTGAATGATAAAACTTCTGGGCCATTCTTTTCGCTAGAATTCCCACATTTCACCAAATCTTTCGACTATTCATAGAGATTTTATGCAAAAAAAACATCAGCGAGGATACATTTCCCCGCTGATGTTAGTGTGTATTACTTATTTATTTTTCTTTGGCGCCATAATCATAATCATTTGGCGCCCTTCAATTCTTGAAGGGAATGATTCAACAACCGCCAGTTCTTCCAAATCGGCTTTAATACGGTTAAGTATTTCCATACCGATTTGCTGATGAGCCATTTCACGACCACGGAACCGCAGAGTTACTTTAGCTTTATCACCATCTTCTAAGAAACGAATGAGGCTACGAAGTTTAACTTGGTAATCCCCTTCATCTGTTCCAGGTCGGAATTTAATTTCCTTCACTTGAACAATTTTTTGTTTCTTTTTCTGCTCTTTCTGAGATTTGCTTTTCTCATAAAGATGTTTACCGTAATCCATGATACGACAAACTGGTGGTTCAGCATTCGGGCTAATTTCTACTAAATCAACACCCGCTTCTTCAGCTTTAAAGAGTGCTTCTCGTACACTCATTACGCCAAGAGGTTCACCATCAATGCCAGTGACACGAATTTCAGTCGCACGGATCTCTTCGTTAATACGATTCGGACGTGCTGTTGGGAGTTTTTTTCCGCCTTTAATACCTTATTCCTCCATCTGATTAAGCTGACGACTGCGAATTTCTTTCAGAAGTTTAGTCATGAATTCGTCAACATCAAGGCTACCTAAATCTTTACCACGACGGGTACGGACAGATACTTTTCCTGATTCAACTTCTTTATCACCACAAACTAACATGTAAGGAACACGACGCAGTGTGTGTTCACGGATCTTAAAGCCGATTTTCTCGTTGCGTAAGTCCGCTTTCGCACGAATGCCAACACTTTGTAATTTGTTTACTAATTCTTGCACATACTCTGCTTGAGTATCAGTAATATTCATGACCACAACTTGTTGTGGTGCTAACCATGTTGGGAAGAAGCCTGCATACTCCTCAGTTAAGATCCCGATGAAACGCTCTAAAGAACCTAAGACCGCACGGTGGATCATCACTGGTGTGATGCGCTCATTATTTTCACCAACATATGAAGCATTTAAACGACCCGGTAAGAAGAAGTCTAATTGTACAGTACCGCATTGCCATGCACGGTCAAGGCAGTCATACAAAGTAAACTCAATTTTAGGGCCGTAGAATGCACCTTCGCCCGGCTGATATTCGAATTCGATACCTTTCGATTTCAGTGCGTTCGCT
This sequence comes from Providencia sp. PROV210, assembly GCF_028479445.1. Lineage (NCBI taxonomy): Bacteria > Pseudomonadati > Pseudomonadota > Gammaproteobacteria > Enterobacterales > Morganellaceae > Providencia > Providencia sp. PROV210. The sequence goes on along the minus strand of NZ_JAMPNQ010000006.1, from coordinate 187,351 downwards.
AAGTCTGCTTCCGCGGTATCCCACATATCGTCAGTACCGATACGTTTTTCAGGGCGAGTTGATAGTTTTACTACGATTTTTTCAAAACCGAAAGTGCTGTAAACATCGTAAATCATCTCAATACAGCTAGTGACTTCACTCAGGATTTGATCTTCTGTACAGAAGATGTGCGCATCATCTTGGGTAAAGCCACGAACACGCATTAAGCCATGTAACGCGCCCGATGGTTCGTTACGGTGGCAGCTACCAAATTCAGCCATACGCAATGGCAAGTCACGGTAAGATTTTAACCCTTGGTTAAAAATCTGGACGTGACCTGGACAGTTCATTGGTTTTACACAATATTCACGGTTTTCTGATGACGTAGTGAACATTGCGTCTTTGTAGTTTTCCCAGTGACCGGTTCTTTCCCATAGTACGCGATCCATCATAAATGGACCTTTAACTTCTTGGTAGTTGTAAGATTTTAATTTAGTGCGTACGAAAGTTTCCAGCTCACGGAAAATAGTCCAACCATCATTATGCCAGAATGCCATACCCGGCGCTTCTTCTTGCATATGATACAAATCTAATTGCTTACCAATTTTACGGTGGTCACGTTTTGCAGCTTCTTCTAAACGCAACAAATATGCCGCTAACTGTTTCTTGTCTGCCCATGCAGTACCGTAGATACGTTGCAGCATTTTGTTATCGCTGTTTCCACGCCAATATGCTCCTGCCACTTTTTGTAATTTAAAGTGATGACAGAAACGCATATTTGGTACGTGTGGACCACGACACATATCAATATATTCTTGATGATGGTATAAACCTGGACGGTCATCTTGGCTAATATTTTGATCCAAAATTTCGACTTTATAGTCTTCACCACGCCCAACAAATGTTTCACGAGCCTCAGCCCAAGAAACACGCTTTTTAACCACATCATAATCTGTTTTGGCAAGCTCTAGCATACGCTTTTCTAGCTTATCCAAATCTTCCTGGGTCAGCGTATAGTCAAGATCAACATCATAGTAAAAACCGTTATCGATCACTGGACCGATTGCCATTTTGGTATTTGGCCACAATTGTTTAATTGCATGACCTAATAAGTGAGCACAAGAGTGACGAATGATCTCTAGACCTTCATCATCTTTACTCGTAATAATGGATAGTTTTGCATCATGTTCAATCAGTTCGCAAGCATCAACTAGCTCACCATCAACACGTCCAGCAATACATGCTTTTGCTAAACCTGTGCCAATATCACGAGCTACATCCATCACAGAAACTGCATGGTCGAATTGACGCTGACTTCCGTCAGGAAGAGTAATAACAGGCATTAAAAAATCCTTATCAACAGTGGTGACCCACACGAAAGATCACTTGTTTGATTATCCCAAAGTTTATAAATCAATACGTTACTAACGATTTCTCACTTCACTATGCGAGATAGGTACACCGCCATGAACACAAATTGTTTATGATGATATACATCGATAGGAACTCAACTATTAATCATAACACAGACACATTTTATGGCGATAGGGCGTTGTCGATTATTAAAGCCCGATGATTGGATATAAATCACTTTTTTGTGATCGTTCAAATGGCGGCTCTCTCCCCTACGCCATATTGCTAAACATCATAATTACGGATCTTTATCTGAAGCTGATTCAATATAATCCGCCGTCATAATCAGCACATTTTTGCCATAACCATTACAGTCTGTTCTGACGGCATATTCTGGTAGCCATACAATTCGGGATTTAGAGTGGGATAAGCCTAAATTAAGCGTAGTTGGATAGTGCGATGATATTACGAGATAAACTAAATCGGTAGTTGCAGAGCATAACTCAAAATTGATCCTATCCCCATGAATGGCATGCCATCCTTCATGATAAGGAATACGTCCTTGCTCTGTGATTGTTTCAAGCTCATTCACCGTGTAGGTGACTTGTGGATAGGCTCTGAACGCTGAAAAGATAATTATTGCAGCCATCATTCTTTTTTTCATATTTAACCACACTTAATTTATTGTTAAATAACAGTTTTATTAAGCTACGATTACTGTATGTAATGAACAATAACTGCCCTTCAATATTGTGAATCTTTAGGGCAAAAATACATCTGAGCCTAGAAAAGCTTAAATTTATTATAAAGGCTACCTTCTATACTGAGATAGCCTTGCATCACTTACCAACAACCACGATATTGGCTATGGTTACCACCCCGTCCACGATAAGGGCGATTATATTGCTTATCTTCCTCGGTCCTAATTTTGAGTGATAGTTCATCAAGTTCTTTAACTAATGCTTTCACTTTCGCATCATCATCACTCGCACCTGCATCATAGAGTTTATTTAACTCAAAACGCTTATCATCGAATTCTTTCACTAGTTTAGTGATTTCATTATTTTCGCGGTAATTGCTGCTATTGTATCGATGGTCATAATTTCCATTACAGTAAGGACAAGCCGCTGCAGATGTAGAATAAAGCAGTATCGAAGAAACGATGGCACCTAGAAGGAATTTTCTATTCACGATATTAACCTCACTAAATTCTTGGTTATTATAGTGTACTATTTCAACAGAAAAATTGCCTTGACCCCATGATTTTGACAGCACTAAAAGCTAAATTAATGAATTTAAAATTCAATTTAGTTAAAGTTTATAGGTAAACTTACCTACCTTAGTTAATAATTTCAATATATTCAACTAAGGGATTTCACAACCAGCGACGTGTCTGTTGAATATATTTTCGCCACTCTTGTTTGAATTTTTCTGATAAGAATTTTTCTTCTTGTGGGATCGTATACAAATCCGTTATTAACCAAAAAATCAGTCCCGAAACTAGAAAATAAGGAGAATGAGTAAATAACGCGAGGCTTAAGCAGAGTGAAGTAAAAGCAAGATAAAGCGGATTACGTGATAATCGATAAGGACCATGGGTAATTAAAGACGTTGCTTGATGAGTTGGGTTCGGTGAGGTTTTTTGCTGAACAAAATAATATAGGCTCGTACCAATCCACCCTATTGCTTCTAATACAACTAAGATCCCTAATATTCCCATCCAGCCAGAAAAAGCCCAATAAAGCCCCTCTTTTAGATGCAAATAATAGGCAGCAAGTCCATTAAGAACCAACCAATTTAATAGTGGGAGACGAAAAATATGCATTACATATCCTAATCAATATTGATGTAATCAGCATATCATAGTTGAAATAGTCGAATGGGATGTTGACTAACTACAATGTTTTATAGCAACTCTAAGGCACGTAGCTCAAAGAAAAGACACTTTTTAATCCCTCAAGATTTGCATATTCTTGTTGGCATACCGCATTACGTACATCACTTGGTAAACTATTTAGTCGAGATTGAATATTGCTTAATTGCTCCTCTATGCCATTCATTCCTTTTACCTCAACAACCTCTGAATTGCTTTTCAGATAATCAGCAAAACTTTGTAGATTCTGTTCTAAGCTATCACATACCCCATTATTCAATTCACCTTGGAAAATGAGTGAACTCACAGTATCAGGAAGCCACTGAGAAACATTAGGATAAATGGACTGCTTCCATGTTTGAGGAAAAATAATTAATAATGCAGCAATAGCCACAATGAGTAGCATGGATGATGTCATTAATGGGGCTAGTAGTTTTTTCATTGGCTATCCTAAAATCACATTTAACACTCTAGATAGCATAACGAATAAACCGTAAATCAATTTTTAAAATAAAAATAGTTTGTAAAGAAAATAAGAGTAATCTCCACTAAAAACTAGCATTAAATCCTGCCATTAATCTTTTAATGAATTTACATAACCTGTCAGTAAAACACATTCCCCCCTGTATACTCTTTAACAAATGAAGACAATCCCCTCTAGCAATAATGCCCTTAACCTTTTTATTTACCATAAAAAGGTTTTTTTTTGCCTAATATATTGCGTGTTTTTAATCCACCAACGTATTACATTGTTATTAATGGAATAATTTAACTTATTCACATCTGAATAGGGCTGTTATCCACAGTTAATGTGCACAACTTTAAGTATTGGATTAAATAATACTGGTCCAGTATCTACCTTTTATTCTCCCCATATCGCCATTATTAAAGAAGAACGCTCCCATAACCAACACATCCAGGCTAATGTTTGTTATAGTCCCAAGCAACAAAGTTTTTCAAATTAAGTAAGGGAGCAATTTAATACTATGCAAAATATCTTAGCGCTTTTTCAAGCAGTTAGTATTGGATTAGTATTATTATTACCCCTTGCGAATCCATTAACTGCAATCGCAGTCATGTTAAGTCTCTCCGCAAACATGACCAAAGAACAACGGGATCATCAATCCCTGCTCGCCTCTATTTATGTGTTTATCATAATGATGGTTGCCTTTTATGCTGGTCAGCTAGTGATGAGTACTTTTGGAATTTCTATTCCCGGCTTGCGCATTGCAGGTGGACTTATTGTCGCCTTTATTGGCTTTGGGATGTTATTTCCCAATACTGAAACTACGGATGATAGTACAAATAATCAATTAGATGACCCCAGCGTACCGAAAAAACGTCAAGGCACTCAAAATATCGCTTTCGTACCTCTTGCAATGCCAAGTACCGCGGGTCCCGGCACTATAGCTATGATCATTAGCTCCACCGCTTCACTTCAAGGGGATGTGGGATTTGCGCCTTGGATACTGAATACGGCTCCCGTAATTATATTCTTTTTAGCCAGTTTGTTTGTCTGGATAGGATTAAGAGGAGCCACATCCATTATGAGATGGTTGGGTAATAGCGGTATTGATGCCATAGGGCGAGTTATGGGTTTTTTATTAATTTGTATGGGAGTGCAATTTGTTATCAACGGGATCGTTGAAATTGTCGCGCAACTCCCACACTTAATGTCAGAATATCAATAAATTACTGCAATGCATTATACGCATTTTTTACTTTCCACAGATAACGAGGTGCTTGTGGTGCAGGATGCTTAGATTGTACATGTTGATAAAATTCTTCAGGTGACAAGTTATTAATCATCGCTATCGCTCTGCTTTTGTCATTATCAAACGTACGTAACAGAGCACCGGCGCCATTAACATAAGCAACCACCGTTGCATAATATAAGGTTTGTGGATGGCTTATCCCCGCTAAATGCTGCTCTTTCAGAATGCGGATATAGGTAGTACCAATATCGATATTTTTGCGTGGATCTTTTAAATCACGAGAACTAGGTTCACCAGACTTACCTTGATAACGGTATGCATCACGTCCTGCCGTTGATGCTTTAATTTGCATTAAGCCAATTGCATTAGATTTACTCACAACTTCCGGCCTGAAGTTTGATTCAACTTCAATAATTGCTCTAATAAGTGTTTCATCCACACTGTAGCGTGCTGCAGACTCACGAATAAACTCATCGTAAGGTGTACGTGGGTAGCTAGTATTCGAGGCTGAATTGGATACTTGATTTCCATTATCTAGCATTCTTTGCTTATTTGCTGATTTATTCGGTTCACTCGAACAACCTGCTAACAGCAGAAGTACAAGCGCACTGCCGACCAATTTTTTCACTGTAGTATCCTCTGCTGATAAAAATCTCTGGAAGAATAGCTAATGTTTAGAAAAATAGTATATTTTTTACTTAACTTTTACTTCAGGACATGTTTTAGTCATATTCATCAATAATAACAACAAGAAACTCATCATCGATACAAATATTGTTTTTGACTTTTAGGGTCATTTTCTTCAATTGATATTGATAATCATTATCAATTGGGATATAAATTGTATTAGACTTAAAAACCACACTAACAATACCGTTAAAATAACGCTAATCCAATACAAACAATAGCAAGCTAAACGTTAGGGTCAATTTCATGAATAAACTGTTATCCCGATTTTCACTTCCTTTACTGGCCACTTTAGTTGCTTTAACTGCCATCCTATTTGGAAGCCAACCCGCTTTTGCAAAAAAATTTAAAGTGGTGACAACATTTACAATCATTCAAGACATAGCTCAAAATGTAGCCGGAGATGCCGCTATTGTCGAATCCATTACCAAACCCGGTGCAGAGATCCACGGTTATCAACCTACCCCAAAAGATATTATGAAAGCCTATGATGCTGACCTCATCTTATGGAATGGCATGAATTTGGAAGTATGGTTTCAACGTTTCTTTGAAAATCTCAAAAATGTACCTGCGGTCATCGTGACCGAAGGCATAGAACCGATGCCAATCCGTGAAGGGGAATATAAAGATAATCCGAATCCCCATGCTTGGATGTCCCCCGCTAATGCCCAAATTTATATCGAAAATATCCGTAAAGCATTCGTAAAACACGACCCTGCAAATGCTGAAACTTACAATGCTAATGCCAAAAAATACTCACAGCAGATTGCTGCATTAGATGCACCATTACGTGCGCGTTTAAATCGTATTCCAGAAAATCAACGTTGGTTAGTGACTAGCGAAGGTGCTTTCAGTTATCTAACAAAAGATTACGGTTTTAAAGAGGTGTATCTTTGGCCTATCAATGCCGAAGAGCAAGGTTCACCACTGCAAGTAAAAAAAGTGATTGATACGGTTCGTCAGCATAATATTCCCGTTGTCTTTAGTGAAAGTACCATTTCCGATAAACCAGCCTTACAAGTTAGCAAAGAAACGGGGGCTAAATATGGTGGTGTTTTATACGTTGACTCCCTATCAACCCCAGAAGGGCCAGTACCGACTTATATTGACCTGTTAAACACAACCGTTGATACCATCGCAAAAGGATTTTCACAGTAAATGAGCCTCACAAATCAGTTTGAACACCCACATCTTGTTGTCGATGATGCGACCGTAACCTATAACAACGGCCACACTGCAATTTATGATGCGAGCTTTAATATCCAAGGTGGTTCCATTTGCGCACTTGTTGGTGTGAATGGTAGCGGTAAATCCACATTATTTAAAACAATAATGGGACTAGTTACCCCTTCATCTGGTAGCGTAAAGTTGAATAATCAGTCAATTAAAACCGCGCTAAAAGAGAATGTTATCGCTTACGTCCCGCAAACAGAGGAAGTTGATTGGAATTTTCCTGTCTTAGTCTCTGATGTCGTTATGATGGGAAGATACGGTAAAATGGGTTTTTTTCGCATTCCCAAGAAAGAAGATAAAGATGCGGTTAAAATGGCATTAGAACGTGTGGACTTAACAGGATTGGAACATCGTCAGATTGGTGAGCTTTCGGGTGGTCAGAAAAAACGCGTCTTTTTAGCGCGAGCACTCGCTCAACAAGGAAAAGTTCTATTACTCGATGAACCCTTTACGGGTGTCGATGTTAAAACTGAAAATGCCATTATTGATCTATTACGCAGCTTACGTGATGAAGGACATCTAATTTTGGTTTCGACGCATAACCTAGGTAGCGTGCCAGAATTTTGTGACCATGTGATCCTAATAAATCGTACCGTACTGGCTAGTGGTCCAACGGAAACAACCTTTACCCAACGAAATCTACAACAAGCTTTTGGTGGCGTTCTTCGTCATATTAACTTATCCGGTCAAGAACTCCATGACGATGATGACCCTCGCTCAGTCACGGTCATCACCGATGACGAACGAGCCGCAGTATTCTATGGGCACGACCACGATGCTCCGGTCAGAAAAAACCAAACTAAGGAATCATAATGATTGAGTTGTTACTGCAACCATTTGAGTACAACTTTATGGTGAAAGCCATTTGGGTCAGCGCTATCGTCGGTGCGGTATGCGCTTTCCTTTCGGCTTACCTGATGCTCAAAGGCTGGTCATTAATGGGAGATGCGCTCTCCCACTCGGTTGTCCCGGGAGTTGCGGGGGCTTATGCATTAGGTTTACCTTATGCCGCTGGCGCATTTTTTACTGGGATCCTTGCCGCTCTCGCCATGACTCTCGTTAAGCACCTAACTCGTTTACGTGAAGACGCCGTTATTGGTTTTATTTTTTCGACCTTTTTTGCTGCTGGGTTACTGATCGTTTCTTTAAATCCCACTTCAGTGAATGTGCAAAGTATTATCTTTGGTAATATTTTAGGGATTGCCGACGCTGATGTACTCCAAGTGGAAATTATTATCGCGGTCTCTTTCATTGTATTGATGTGCTTGTGGAAAGATCTGCTCGCCGTATTTTTTGATGAAAGTCATGCCCGATCCATTGGTTTGAATCCGCTACGCTTAAAAATTATTTTCTTTACTTTATTAAGCGCGTGTACCGTTGCAGCATTACAAACTGTTGGCGCTATATTAGTCATTGCCATGGTCGTCACCCCAGGTGCTACTGCTTATCTATTGACGGACAAATTTAAAACCCTTCTGATCATTTCAGTTTCCATTGGAACAGCCACCAGCGCTATTGGTGCTTACCTCAGTTACTTTTTAAATGGTGCTACCGGTGGGTTAATCGTGACCTTCCAAACAGCGATTTTCTTATTAGCGTTCTTCTTTGCTCCGAAGCATGGCGTTTTTGCCTCTCGCCGTAAAGCACGAAAAGAAGTCGCAAAACTGCACCAAACTAAGCAGCAAGGAGTGTCCCATGAGTGATTTTATCGACTTATTGATGGCTCCCTTTGCATTCCCATTTATGCAAAAAGCACTCCTTACTGCTATTGTGACAGGTACTGTGTGTGCGATTTTATCCTGTTTTTTAGTACTCAAAGGCTGGTCATTAATGGGTGACGCTATCTCCCATGCAGTATTACCGGGGATCATTATTGCCTCACTCATTGGTATTCCACTAGCTATCGGCGCATTTGCTTCTGGATTATTTTGTGCTGTTGCAACGGGGTATCTAAAAGAAAACAGCCGTATCAAAGAAGATACAGTGATGGGAATTGTCTTTTCCGGCATGTTTGCCATTGGTTTGGTCATGTTCGCTAAAATTGATACTGAGCAGCACCTGACGCATATTCTATTCGGTGATATTTTGGGGATCACTAACGAAGAATTTAAACAAATTCTCGTATTCGCCGGGATTACTGTCGCTGTGATTTTATTAAAACGTAAAGATTTTATGCTGTATTGTTTCGACCCCAACCAAGCACGAGTAATTGGCCTTCCCGTTAAACTATTGCATTACGGTCTACTGTCTCTATTAGCGCTAACGATTGTGGCATCATTGCAAGCCGTGGGTATTATTCTCGTTATCGCCATGCTCATCTCACCTGGCATTATTGCTTTTGTTCTATGCCGTAGTTTTGGTTGGATGCTCGTGGTCGCAATTATTGCCTCCGTCACATCCAGTGTTATCGGGACCGTATTGAGCTTCCATATCAACGCCACTACAGGACCAACCATTGTGGTGATCCAAGCAGGTTATTTTGTGATTGCATTGCTGTACAGCAAATTAGTTTTAGCGCGTAAAAAATCCCATGTTATCCCTCAGGATCTGCATACCGCATAATACAATTCCAAGGAGCTAAATATGATATCCCCATATTCAGCTCCATTTTCCCACTCTCCCTCAATCTCCACGCTATTCTCACTATAAATCATCTAAAACCATTTCATGCTATCGCCTTATTTTTAAACAAGGATCACTGTTAATTCCTAAATTGTCGCTATAGTATGGTATTAGTGAATGTCAAAATCACAGCGAGGTGGATCATGTGGCAAGCAATGTGTCGTTTATTAAGTGAACACTTTGGTGAAGCAGAGCTGAGTAATAAAGTTATTCTCTCTGGGGGTGATATCCATAATACGTTAAAAATAGACTATGGCGATCACACCGTATTTATTAAACAAAACCGGCGTGAATTTCTACCATTATTCAAGCAAGAAGCCGAACAATTGGAAATGCTGGCAAAAAGCCAAACCATCACAGTCCCCAAAGTGTATGGCCTTGGTAGCAATAAGCACCATAGTTTCCTTTTGCTTGAGTATTTTCCCTTAAAATCCTTTGATAACACGAATGCATGGCATTTTGGTCAGCAGCTAGCACGTCTGCACCAATGGGAGGAGCAACCTAGTTACGGCTTTGATTTTGACACAATGCTGAGTACGACAGTGCAACCTAACGCATGGGAAAAACGTTGGAATACTTTCTTTGCAGAAAAACGTATAGGTCTGCAATTACAAATAGCGTCAGAAAAAGGCATGATATTTGGGGATATCCAAAATCTTGTGGATATTGTCAAAGATAGGCTTGCTGGGCATCAGCCACAACCATCCTTATTACATGGGGATTTATGGCCAGCGAACTGTGCAATGACCAATCAACTCGATGGTGTTCTATATGATCCTGCTTGCTATTGGGGGGATAGAGAGTGTGATATTGCCATGCTACCATTGTATAAGGATATTCCGATTCAAATTATCGATGGCTACCAAAGTGTTTGGCCTCTCCCTGCTGGTTTTTTAGATAGGCAACCTTTATATCAACTCTATTTTTTACTTAACCAAGCAAACATTTTCGGTAATGAGCAAAGTTATTTACAGGCACGTAGCATCGTTGATCGTTTATTAGAAGAGCATTAATCTTACGAAGTCAATATCGAGCTATAGGAAATCCTAGCCCTATGGCTCAATATTATTTTAGTCTATTACCAATTCAGTAATTTAAGACCAAAGTAAATGACAAGACCAAGTACAATTGGCCAGAAGTACATCAGGAAAAACTGCTTAAAGATAGTATGTCGAGGAATTGTCACCTTCGACTCTAGCTCTTCCTTAGTCACTTCACTTCCTTTCGCATTCTCTAAGATCACATGGTCTTCAATACTTTCACGAATAAATTTAATTTGTCGATACATACGTAATCCTGATGCGCTCAGGGCTAAGCCAACAAAAATGAAAATGAAAATAATAAAAAAACCAATCGTACTGCCTGAGAAACCACTACTCACTTCAGGTACGGGGGAGTTATTCCAAAATGTGTTTAAAAATGGTGTGCTTTGACGTGTCATTTCTGCCATTAATTTAACAAAATCATTCGCCACCGCATTGATCCCCTCACCTTGGATCCCTTTAAGGGCAGCTAGCTTAATTAATGATGCCAGAGTAGAAATTAACGCTACTAAAAATACAATCCAGCCTAAAATACGTTTGCCGATCGCAATAGAATTTGCCTTGTGGTAATTCATTACAACTATTCCTCAGAGTTTTTTTCTACGCTAATCATAGCCGATATTAATTATCGCCTCCAAATTTATGGAAAAAAATGATAGTTAAAAAACGAGTTTCGGATTATTCAAATCCTTCATCCTGATGAGAAGAGCAGCCAAACTCAAATTTTGAGTAAAAACAGTACATAGCACAGATATGGGTATAACCGAAAGCCATGAATTGTTAGAATAGATTTAAATCACAACGGTGACTGTTTTTTAAATAACCACGACAACACTCTCATACCCTCATTCCGCATGGGTATCTCAATGAATGGAGTTTTGATATGTACCATAAATTACCTATCCAATCAGTGATCTTTGATATGGATGGTTTGCTCATTGACTCAGAACCTTTTTGGGAACAAGGGGAGAATGAGATATTTTCAGAGTTAGGTGTCGATTTATCCCTGAAAGATACGCTTCCGGATACCCTTGGATTACGTATTGACCATGTTGTTGAGCTTTGGTACAACGCTTCTCCTTGGCAAAACTGTAGTTTAGAAGAAACTAAACAGCGCATTATTGACAGAGTAATCGGTTTGGTCGAGGAAAAACGCCCTCTACTGCCCGGTGTTGAGCATGCACTGGAACTGTGCCGCTCCATGGACTTAAACATTGCTTTAGCGTCAGCATCCCCCGATTACATGCTAGAAAAAGTGCTAAATCTATTTGATATCCGACACTATTTTTCTGCTGTGGTTTCTGCAGCTGACCTGCCACTAAGTAAACCACACCCAGAAGTCTATTTAAAAGCCGCTGCCGAATTATCGACAAAACCTATTCATTGCGTTTCTCTGGAAGACTCATTCAATGGAATGATTGCAGCAAAAGCCGCAAGAATGCGTTCAATCGTCATCCCAGATAAACGTCATATGAATGACCCTCGTTGGGGTCTGGCTGATATTAAACTCAATTCATTGAATGAATTACGCCCAGAACATTTGCGTTAATTTCATTATCCATTGACGACTCTTTATCCCCCCTAGTCATTGACTAGGGGTAACTGACCTTAAAGTATAAAAATCTGTCCTTATAGTCTAATAAATAAGAGTTTTTTTATCTTTAGCCCCCTATTCAATTACGCTTAAACCCTTTATACTCCCCACCTACTGTATAGATGAACAGATGGTATTTTATCCACTAATGACTGCTGAAGGGCATCTGCTATTTTCCGTCGCCTCACTGATCATGGCTCATAAATTGCAAATCACACCTGAGTTCGCTCAAGGTGATTGGTTGCACATGGTGCCAGGGGTTTTATTGGGCGCATTATTACCTGATATTGACCACCCTTCTTCGATTCTTGGTCGATTATTTCGCGTAATATCACTTCCTATTTCAAAACTCTGTGGTCATAGAGGGTTTACTCACAGCTTAATTGCATGGCTGATTTTACTTATATCTTGCTACCAATGGTTACCGACTCAGTGGGGGCTTCCCGCTGATTTAATTCAAGCTTTTTTACTGGGTTATATGAGTCATCTCGTCGCTGACATGCTTACCCCTTCTGGCGTTCCCTTTTTATGGCCTCTTCCTACTCGGTTCTGTTTCCCTATTCTGCGGGGTAAAAATAGTAAACGGGGAGAACGTTTCATTTCCGTGCTTTTGACCGTCTGTGCGGTACTGCTTCCCATTGATCACTCTATGGATTTTCACGTACAACTAGATAACATTGTTAATTATTTGAATAATAAGTTAAATATACACTTCCCGACAAATACATCACTTTTGTAATATACTGTAAGCATGAATAGCGCTATCTTATAATTTTTGATTATAAGAAATGCTGTTATTCAGCTGATAACATATAACCAGTTGTTAGAAGGAGTCACATCCTTATATCCAATAAGGATTAAGCAGCAAGTTTCATCATTTATAATAATTACGACTTGGAGTGTGGAATGAATATTCCCCTGATAATCAATGTGCTCATTTTTGTAGCACTACTCATACTGTTAGCAAAACTCGGAGCAAATGGCTGGAGTCTGTCTAAGAAAGTATTACTCGGTCTCGTCTTCGGTGTTGCTTATGGTGTAGGCCTGCACCTTGTATATGGTACTGGTCACCAAACGGTTAAAGACTCCATTCTTTGGTTTAATATCGTCGGTAATGGCTACGTTCAGCTATTACAAATGGTGATAATGCCACTGGTCTTCGCGTCTATTCTGAGCGCAGTAGCCAGACTACATAAGGCTTCATCACTTGGGAAAATTAGCTTTTTAACGATTGGTACACTGTTATTCACTACGGCTATAGCTGCATTAGTGGGTATCTTAATCGCCAATCTGTTCGGATTAAGTGCAGAAGGTCTGGTTCAAGGTCAATCAGAAACTGCGCGCCTAGCAGCCATCGAAACTAATTATATTGGAAAAGTATCGGACTTAACTGTTCCACAACTGATCTTATCCTTTATTCCAAAAAATCCGTTTGCAGATTTAACAGGTGCAAGCCCAACATCGATTATCAGTGTTGTTATCTTTGCCGCATTCTTAGGTGTTGCAGCCTTACAACTGTTTAAAGATGACAAAGAACGTGGCGAAAAAGCCTTAGCCGCAATTGATGTCTTGCAAGCTTGGGCAATGAAATTAGTCCGCTTAGTCATGCGTTTAACCCCTTATGGTGTTATGGCGCTGATGATCAAAGTCGTGGCAAGCTCTAACCTTGCTGATATCCTAAACTTAGGGACTTTCGTTATCGCGTCCTATGTAGCGCTAGGAATTATGTTTGTGGTTCACGGTATTTTAGTGGCAACAACGGGATTAAACCCTATCAGATTCTTTAAAAAAGCGGGTCCAGTACTTACATTTGCATTTACTAGCCGTTCAAGTGCTGCAAGTATTCCACTGAATATTGAAACCCAGACTCGTCGTTTCGGTATACCAGAGTCTATCGCGAGCTTCTCTGCTTCTTTCGGTGCAACTATTGGTCAAAATGGGTGCGCAGGTATCTATCCAGCAATGTTAGCGGTTATGGTGGCTCCCACTATGGGCATTAACCCATTTGACCCACTGTGGATCGCGACCTTAGTCGGTATCGTCACTATCAGTTCTGCAGGTGTGGCTGGCGTGGGTGGTGGTGCAACTTTTGCTGCATTGATTGTTCTACCTGCAATGGGATTACCTGTAACACTGGTTGCGTTGCTGATTTCTGTTGAACCATTAATTGATATGGGCCGTACCGCCCTCAATGTTAGTGGTTCTATGACAGCAGGTACCGTGACTAGCCAGTTAATGGGTGAAACAGATAAAGCTATTTTCAATCAAGATGATGATGGCGATCTAAAGCACGTTTAACCCTTCGCAAACACTAACACTCATTGAAACCTGCCCATCAAACGGCAGGTTTTTTTGTGACTAAAACTCGCTAATCGTTTTTTCGTTATTCTCTCTAGTAAAATTGTTCGATTTTAACGCTAAAAATAATTGCCAATATGTGAATTTACGTAACATAATAATATTTGAGTGGCATTTTCTTAGGCTTCCTGCCTGTGTCGCGGATCCCGTTTCCTACGGGAATTATCAACTTCATTACGGTGATTTTTATATGGGTAATATTCATATACTAAAAACTGATCCTTCAAATAACCCTTGTGTCAGCTGTGGTGCATGCTGTTCCTACTTTCGCGTATCGTTTTATTGGGCTGAAGCAGAAGATGGTGGAGGAACTGTTCCTCAGCATTTAACTGAAAAAATCACGCCGTTTGTGAGTTGCATGCAAGGAACAAATCAAAAAATTAATACCCGTTGTACTGCACTAACTGGCACAGTAGGTGAGTGTACGTCTTGTTCTATTTATGAACAAAGACCCACTCCATGTCGAGAATTCGAACAGTCTTGGCACAATGGTATTCATAATGAGGCATGCGACCGTGCTCGTGCTGCCCATGGGCTTCCCCCGCTCGAGCAACAACAACCGCAAATCGCGTGCTAAACGTCAATGACCCAGAGATATTCTGGGTTATCTCTCACTTAATTAGTGTCTGATTTTTGACTATTTTGTTTAAATCAAAAAGAAACAACTTCTGTCTTTTCAAAACTATGAGTAAAGAAAGGACAAAAAGTGCAGGAATTATGAAGCTTCAGTCAATAGAGGTAAAAGCGATTGCCTGTACAACTCAATTGATGAATTATCATCTCATCGCACATATGAGGAGATCGATATGAAAAAATTAAATCAAGGTTTGTTAGCGGCTGTTTTATTAACTGCAGGTTTTGCTGCGATGGCAAATGGTGTAAATAATAAATCACCCCGCCCTTACGCAGGTAATCACCACAATATGGTATACAGCGTAACAGAGCAAACAACCCAACCGAATGAAACAATAAAAAAATTAGTCAATAACGTGCCAAAAATAGAAGATGGTAAACGCTACATGATCCGTGTTTCAGTGGTTGAAATACCGGAACAAGCACCAATGAAACAACCAATGGCTCCCGTGTCGATTCCAGCACCAGCAGCTAAATAAAAGCATCAAATACGTTAAACATAGGTTGTGCCTGTTACAGCGATAACTAAAACCATATCGCATTGTTGGTTAAAAATCAGTATCTTACTCGCACACAATAAAGTTTAGATATATCCCTAATTTTGCCCCTACGCCCTAGGGGCTTTTTTCTTTATAGCGAAAACAATAAACGTAGAAGTGCTGTCACAATTGCAGCAGATAACACAATTACAATGAAAGGCTGACGATACCAAGTCAAAATACCGGCAACAACCACGCCAATCACTTTCGCAATATCTGAGATTTGCTCACCGGAAAATAGCGTTGATGTTATTGCGACCGAGAATAAAATCACAATAGCTGCCGCAGAAAATAAAGCCTTGCTGCTTTCAGTTAAAGCAACTTTCCCTTTCAGGATTGCACCAGATGCGCGCATTAAATATGTTCCAATTGCCAAGATTAAAATACCACTGACAATCAGCCATGGATTCTCCATCATAATTGTTATTTCCTGATGTAAATAACTAAGCTCAATAATGCCAATAACACCGGGATACCCGCTGGTAAATAAGGTGTCGCTGCCACGGCGATCACTGCTCCAATAATCGCGGTTAACCGTAAGCGTTTATCCTTTAATGCAGGAAGTGACAATGCCAGAATAATGGCTGGGAACATCGCATCCATGCCTAATCGATGAGTATCTTGAATAAAACTACCTAATACTTCACCAATAATCACACCAACAGGCCAACAAATCAGTATTCCCAACCCACATAACCAAAATGCCGCTTTTTTCTCGTTTTCATGCTCCTGAGCCAAGCCAAAAACCACACTTTCATCATTCATGATGTGGTAGCCAAGCAATGCGCGAGGACCTTTTCCTGTCAATTCACTCACTGCAAAGCTGAAAGGAATATGTCGAGAGTTCACTAATAAACCAGCTAATGCAGCAGAAATCGGGCTTCCTCCCGTAAAAATAACACCAATAAATAAAAACTCTGACGCCCCAGCCAATACAAGAATGGATAAAGTAAGTGGAACCCACCAGTCAAATCCTTGAGAGTGAGCTAAAGCGCCATAAGAAATACCGACAATTAAGTCTGCAATACACACCAGTGCAATGTTTTTCACTGTGCTATTATTGAGAATAGAAAATTGGAGCTTAGAAGTAAGCATATTTCAACCGTTCGATATAAAAAACATTCGTTCATTATGTCGGTGATTTATGTTCAGTGCAATCAAAACAGGATATTAAAATTGACCCTATTTACGCCGCCTATTGAATTAATATCAAAAGCATTGGCTGCCGAAAGACAAAAGAGTGGGCTTTCTATTTCTGAACTCTCACGTAAAGCGGGTATTGCCAAATCCACACTATCCCAATTAGAGTCTGGAAGTGGCAACCCAAGTATCGAAACCTTGTGGGCGCTGTGTGTCGCTTTAGATATTCCGTTTTCTCGATTAATTGAAGAAAAACGCGCCGCTGTCACCGTTATTCGTCATGGAGAAGGCACGCCGGTTAGCGCGGAGCACGCCAATTATCTGGCTTATTTATTATCATCTGCCCCAGCCAACTCCTTGCGTGACATCTACACCGTCGTCGCACAACCGGGTAGAGATCGTATTTCAGAACCCCATATGCACGATGTGACTGAGCATATTATTTTAATGTCTGGCCGAGCGCTAGTCGGTCCACTGGATAACCCCATTGAATTGAACGTTGGTGATTACATTCATTACCGTGGTGATGAACCCCATATCATGCGAGCTTTAGAGCCGAATACCATGGCCGTCATGGTGATTGATAAACAGAATTAACCACCATAATATTGATACGTTAACCCATTTTGAAATGGAGAAAACTCATGAGCCATTATGATGAAATCGCACAAAAAGTCAGTTTACTATTAGATGAAAACTCCGTTCACAACATGAACGAAATGCTGATGCAGCTTTCCCACGATGAGCAGCTCACCCAAGAACAACGCTTTAAATTACAGCAAAGTCTAAGAGAAGCTATTTTTGTGCATCATAACCAATAAACCGCAGCTAACTAATTTGCTACTGATACCTTACGTACCAGTAGCAAACTCCTTCTCACTTAGAATTTATCCTGTTGTAAATATGACCATGCATATTGCGCATATAACTCTGCCCCTGTCGCCATCGCATCTTCATCGATATTAAAACAGCCATGGTGATGAGCCCATTGCGTATCTTTTTCTGGATTACCCGACCCCAATAATGCAAAACATCCCGGTATATTTTCCATATAGAAACTAAAATCTTCACCGCCTGGTGTTGGCTTTTCGAACATTAATGTTTCTTCGCCAAATGCATCAGTGATCACCGATTGTGCCAGTAACGCGCTGTGCTCTTCATTTATAACGGGTAAGGTTCCATAAATATAATCCACTTCCACGGTCGCACCATACATAGCCGCAGTATGCGCGGCATAACGACGGATAGCGGCTTCAATGCGCGTACGCGTTTCGATATCAAAGCAACGAACCGTTCCATCTAATATCGCATTCTCAGCAATAACATTAAAACGGGTTCCCACATCCATTTTACCAATACTCACAACGGCTGAATCCAGTGACGACGTTTCACGGGAAACAATAGATTGCAAATTCATCACAAAAGATGAGGCAACCACTGCGGCATCAACTGTCGCTTCTGGCATAGAGCCATGACCGCCACGGCCCTTAAATTTCACCACCAATAGATCTGCGGAGGCGAAAGTTCCACCGACATTACACGAGACTTTACCTGATGGTGTCGTGGACCAGATATGCATTCCAAATACATTATCTACATTATCCACTGCACCTTGCTTCACCATCGCTTTTGCACCTTGTGCAATTTCTTCAGCGGGTTGAAATATCAATCGAACATTACCCGAAAGCTGATCACGAATTTCATACAATGCTTTAGATGCTGTCAACAACATGGCAGTATGAGCATCGTGGCCACAGGCATGCATTTTTCCATGTTGAGTAGATTTATACTCTAATGAATCGTTAAGCTCCTGCACCGGTAACGCATCAATATCTGCACGTAATGCAACGGTTTTTCCCGGCTTACCACCTTTAATTTCAGCAATAATGCCGGTCGGTTCAGTAAGTCGATATTCTATGCCAATTTTGGCTAACTCTTCTGCGATACGTTTAGTGGTTCTGACCTCTTCAAAAGGAAGCTCGGGATGAGCATGAAGGTCACGTCGAAATGCAATCATATCTTGAGTATGATGCTTAATTGCTGCTGTAACTGCTTTATTGACCATATTTTTACCTTTGTCCTTTCAATCGGTACTAATGTCCCATTAATCTATTATTTTTTATGTTATATCAATTTGTTATCGTAATATCTGTCGACAATAATTATGCGGGTACCAGATAAGCAACCATAATGCCTGCCAGTACCACCGACACCATTGTGACCGAAATAAAACCACCGACTAACATTGGACCTAACATATGGCTGGTCAGTATTTGACGTTCTTTTTCATCTTTGGTTAACGCATTTATTGCTTCGTTTGTGATGATATAGTCCGCAGGAAAGCCATACAGTGCTGTTAATGAAACCGCAAATGCCATCTCTTTGGAGACGCCTAAAATTTTGCCCATAATCCAAGAAGCAATAAACATCCCGACAACCGCCGCAATTATCAACACAACCATTGGATACACTAACCTCAACAACATATCTGGTGTCGCATGATTTAATGTATCGAAGATAAACAGCATTAACGCCATGATAGCGAAACCAAATCCGTTGGCTTTTTGCAAAGGTTGCCTCTCTAAAAAGCCCAATGACGATGCAATAACTCCGAATAATAAACATAAGACAAACGGGCTAATACTGACGTACGGCGCAGCTACAGAAGAAGCCAAATAGGCTAAATATCCGACAAATGCTAATCGTAAGAATTTGAAATAACTGGTATTATAGTGATTAGGTATTCGCTTAAACATTTTGGGCATAGCATCTTCAGAGGATAATGTTTTCACTTCAACATCGTCTGCCCCTTCAACGGCTAAAGACTCTTTCCATGACCCATTTCGATATTGTTCAAGTACTCGACGCCCTTCTCGTTTCAACATAATGGCTGTTAGCGGATACCCAGCGAAACCTTGCATTACATAAATTAAAATGGCAAAAACAGATAGATCCATTAAGCCAGCTTCCGCCGCACCTTTTGACATAATCAAGGATGAAACAATTCCTCCGACTAACGGTGGGATTGCTACCAACACAGTATTTAAATCAAAGAGCATCATCCCGATAGCATAAATAAAGACAATAATTCCTAGAATCCCGGATAAAGAAATTAAAATTGTTTTCCATTGCCGTAATAATTCTTTTAAAGATAATAATGTTCCCATATTGGTGATCAGTAAATACATCAGTGTTACCGCAACAACTTGAGGAATACCCGCAATACTGACAATATTCTTAGGAAAAAATGTCCAATATCCAAAAAGAAATAACACCGCACAAACAAACACTGATGGGATCCATGCTTTGGTTCTCACCGCAATAGCATCTCCGATATATAATATCGAGACGATCAGAAATAGAGCTAACATCTGCGACATAAGATTTTCCCCGCATTTATTATTCTTAGTAATTTATATTTTAGTTTTTTAAATCAAAAATATTGTATTGTTAGATGGATAATCTTCCGGAAAGGATGGAATATGACCAAATAATAGATAATTTTAGCGCGCGCTACATTTACGCAACAAATTCATCATATCATTGAAAATACTGTTGTATAGATAAGAGAAAGTCTTGAACGCTGAATGGAATGA
Source organism: Providencia sp. PROV210 (assembly GCF_028479445.1). NCBI lineage: Bacteria > Pseudomonadati > Pseudomonadota > Gammaproteobacteria > Enterobacterales > Morganellaceae > Providencia > Providencia sp. PROV210. The sequence continues at coordinate 166,986 of NZ_JAMPNQ010000006.1, read as the reverse complement.
TGGAGAAACAGGCAATTAGATAGTGATAAATCATCTTAATCTTTAATAATTCCTTGTCATCATCTAATAATGACGCAGAAGCTTAATATAAAATAATACTTAGCTTAATTTCTATAATTATAAATTCTTGTGGTTCATAGAAATGAGTATCAAATTATATTCTTTCGACTAGGGATATATTTTTGAAAATTCCCAACACGGTAGCAATCTATTCCCTATAAAAACATTTTCATATCCATCTAGGTAAAATAATCTGCTTTATTGTTTAACATGGATAACTTTCCTGATAAGGCTCGTTGATTCTCTGATATTTTTCTATTTTCATAGTCCTAAAAATCAAAAACCACCCACTAATATAACTAAGTAGGTGGCAGTAGATATCTTATGAGCTCATCACCCTTGAGCCAAAAAGTTATGGCATAACATTCCCAATAATGTAAACAGCAATGCCCCAATAACATGAATAGCGATAGTACTAAATGCAACCATCAGCTTTCCCTCTTGTAGCATAACTAGCACTTCCAGTGAAAAAGTGGAAAACGTGGTAAATGCACCACAAAAACCGGTCACAATAAAGAGTTTATAAGCGGGATTGATATTGGCACTCGCAAAATAAGACACAGCAAAACCGATGATAAAACCACCGATGAGATTAACAAACACCGTACCAAATGGAATATGCGGATGTAGGTTATTCAGTTTTAAACCAATTATCCATCTTAACCAGCCCCCCAAGATGGAGCCTAGCGCAATAGAAAAGAGAGATGCATACATAGCTGCTTTCCTTACCAGTTAGGGGGAATAAATGCAAGGAAAGAGTCCTAACTAGACATTTATGCCCTAAAATTTGGGCACATAAAACCTACGCGCCCATTCTATTGAAAAGGTTTACGTAGGCATCATCAGTCCAATATGGACGGTTTGGGTAGGAGGAATGCCATCTCCCAAATAAATTTCTATTGAAATGATAATCCAACCCTTTTTTCCATGCAAACTCAATTTATATAAAATTACCATTGATAACCTTATGTCAATTTAGGCTAAATTAGCGCATAATAATCGTTATATTAGAATGGAGTTGACCCTGAAATGGATACAAAAAACGTACTTTTACAACTCAAAAATATTGGTTACCAGATTAACCAAAAAACTATTTTAGATAATGTGCAGATTGACCTATATCCTGGAGAATTTAAACTGATTACTGGGCCGTCTGGTTGTGGAAAAAGTACCTTATTAAAAATAGTTTCCTCACTTATCTCACCAACCCAAGGGGAGATTCTCTTTTTAGGGGAGAATATTAATAACATTCCTCCTGAAAAGTATCGCCAACAAGTCTCATACTGCACTCAAACGCCAACTTTGTTTGGATCCACAGTCTATGAAAATCTATTTTTTCCTTATCAAATTCGCAATTTGCCATTCAATAAGGAAAAAATTATCCAAGACTTGGCGTATCTATCATTACCTGAGTCGATTCTGGATAAAAGTATTAATGAGCTTTCTGGGGGGGAGAAACAGCGTATATCCCTAATTCGTAATCTACAGTTTTTACCTCAGATCTTGCTATTAGATGAAATAACCAGTGCTTTAGATGAACAAAATAAACTCAAAGTGAACCAACTTATTCATCAATTAGCAGTAGATAATAAAATTGGTGTGTTATGGGTAACCCATGACCAAGATGAAATTACCCACGCCGATGATATTATTTCCCTGCCCGTTCATCATAGTGAAGAATAGGAATTTAACGTGAATCATCCAACTATTTCTAATGAGTCACTCGCTTTTTCTATCATGCTAGTTTTAGTAGCGATTTTTATTAGTCATAAAGAAAAATTATCCTTAGAAAAAGACATCATCTGGAGTACTTGCCGTGCAATTGTTCAGTTATTAATTGCTGGCTATATCCTCAAATATATTTTCCATTTAGATAATAAAATTCTTACTGTCGCACTCGTTTTATTTATCTGTTTTAATGCTGCCTGGAATGCCAAGAAGAGAAGTAAATACCTCGATAAACTATTCCCGACGGCGCTAATTGCCATTACATCTGGAACATTTATTACTTTATGTGTGCTGATTGTCACTGAAGCCATTGCTTTTACCCCTATGCAAGTGATCCCAATTACTGGCATGATTGCAGGTAATGCGATGATTGCGGTAGGCTTATGTTTCAATAATTTAGGGCAACGATTTAATAGCCAGCAACAACAAATTCAAGAAATGCTGAGTTTGGGAGCAACACCTAAAGTTGCTTCCGCTGCAATTATTCGCGAAAGCATTCGTGCATCATTAATTCCCACCGTAGATTCAGCAAAAACAGTAGGAATAGTTAGTCTACCAGGGATGATGTCCGGATTAATATTTGCTGGAGTTGATCCATTAGAAGCCGTTAAATACCAAATAATGGTGACTTTCATGCTATTAGCTACCGCTAGCCTTTCAACTATTCTGGCCGGTTATCTGACCTATGTTAAATTTTATAACCAGCGTCATCAGTTACGCTTAGAAGCCTTAAATAAATAGTTCTCGCTACGGTTTGAAATATAAATTCAAACCGTATTTTTCTGCACTTGCTATGTAACTTTGTTATTTTATCATTTTGGAGTAAATACCATGGCTATCTTATTGGAAAATAAAGTTGCTGCAATTACCGGAGCCGCTTCTGGTATAGGGCTTGAGTGTGCTAGAACACTCATTAATGCAGGTGCGACGGTAGTTCTGATTGATCGTGATGAAAATAAATTAAACCACGCTGTTGCAGAACTGGGTCAGAATGCAATTTCTCTCGTTATTGATTTAATGGACCCCATTCAAGTTAATGGAATATTAGATGCTATCCTTGAGAAAACAGGTCGTTTAGATATTTTTCATGCTAACGCAGGCGCTCATATTGGTGGTGCCATTGCTGAAGGTGATCCCGATATTTGGGATAGGATATTAAATTTAAATATTAACGCAACCTTCCGTTGTATTCGAACAGTTCTACCTTATTTTATTGAACGAAAATCTGGCGATATTTTATTTACTAGTTCAATTGCTGGCGTAATTCCAATGGATTGGGAACCTATTTATAGCGCCTCTAAATTTGCTGTACAAACTTTTGTGCATGCCACTCGACGCCAAGTTGCTCAGCATGGTATACGTGTTGGTGCAATATTACCCGGTCCCGTTGTAACGGCTGCACTTGATAGTTGGTCAAAAGAAAAAATTGATGCAGAACTGGCCAGTGGAAATATTATGTTGCCTATTGAAGTTGCTGAAGCGGCGCTATTTATGCTAACACGCCCAAGATATATTACTATACGCGATCTGGTTATTTTACCTAATGCTATTGACCTTTAATAAAATATAATAGAATCCCACTCATGATTTATATATTTAAAATGGTGATAGAGATAATTGAAAATAAATTTAAATAAATAGATTTTATTTATTTAAATTTAAAGTATAGATATTAATTAAATAAAGACCCTTACTTGCTTAAATATAAAATTTCTATATTTAAACCAAAAAGTCACTTTCTTATCTAATATTTATATTATTTTTGATAAAGTGGCAAATAGCTCATAAAAATCAACAACTTAATGCATCTTGTTGATTTCATTAAAATTCCTTTAATTTCATCTATTTATGAACATGAATGACATTTTACAATATTTAATTTGGAAATTAAAAAACAAGGTTAATATTATTTATTTTATCTAAAAAGCATATTCTCTTATCTTGACGCTCAAGAATTATGATTATCCGTTAACATAATGATATACTAAGAATTATATTTATAGGGGTAATATAAAAACTAAAATATAAAATTATCCGACTATTTTTGACAAACTGTTTTTTTTAACTCATGTAATATTCAAAAAAACAAAAATAGGATCCAACATGACAAACATCCAACTGCTGCTGCTTGCAACTAATAATATCAAAAATAATACCGAATTAAGCCATTCTCAAGAGTCCTATGTATACCAGTATTACTATACTAATCTTGCAGAAAAACACCCTTCAGTTGAAGTTTTCATGAAGGAATTCATTAAGTTAACATCTACCGCTTTACATAGTGACCCAGAAGTAAAAATGTTAAGTTCGCAAATTTATTCCGCAATTGAATCCTACTTGGAAATAGCTCAAGCTCGCTATATTCAACGCCAAAAATTACTGAAAACAAGCTAGTATATCAAGCTAATATCGAAAATGGTCTTACGATAAGACCATTTTATTCTGAACTTAATTTAGCCACTTTGGCGAGCCTCGAATTTATATGGGAATACTATTTCTTCTTGAATATTCTCATAATTTTCTTCCGTTCCTTCCAGCCACCGCTGTAATCTTCTCGCAGTTTCTCGTGCCATTTTACTGTAATCAATACGAGCAGAAGTTAAAGATGGGTGTATGTGATCACAATTTTCTGACCCTTCTACACAGACCACCGCCAACATTTTAGGAATTTTAATTAATCTCCGCTGACATTCAAAAATGACGCCTAATGCAATCATCTCATGGCTACAAATCACCGCTTCCAATTCTGGTTGGCGAGTTAGCATTTCACTAATTGCTTGTCGACCAAAATCCATTGTCGCCACATAAGGTGTCGTAATACTCTGCTCAGCACTCAAATTGTGACTAAGCAATGCTTTATTCCAACCACTTAGTTGCTGACTTTGCATTTTGCTATCCATTTGCGCACCAATATAGCCGATACGCTGATAGCCTTTTTGCAGAAGATAGTTTGTCAGAAAATTAACCGCTTCACCGCAGTGACTTTTAATATTCAACGTAAACGGATAATTTGACTCCCCCGCAACATTAATCACTGGAATAGCAATATTCTTTAATGTACTCAGCACAGATTCAGAATTGATAGCACCAAAAATTACCAGTGCCGCAGGGCTACTTTGCAGTAACGTTGTCAGAACCTCTGATTCTTTTTTATGCTGGTAATCATGGCTGCCTATAACCACTTGGTAACTATTTTTATTCAATACTTCCTGCAGAGACTGCAAAAAAGCCGAACTTGCATTATCTCTTAATGAGGGAATTAATACAGCAATTGTTCTGCTTTGCCCTGAAGCAAGAATTCCAGCCGCTAAGTTAGGAATATAGCCGAGCTCCTCAACCGCCTCATTAATTTTTTCTCTGAGCTTATCTGAAACAAGTTCTGGGGTTCTTAAGGCTCTTGAAACCGTCATTGACCCGACGCCAGCATATTTTGCTACATCTTGTAATGTCACTCTTCCAGTATTTTTTCTTTTTCGGGTTTTCTGCATGAAGTTATCTGGTTTCATCTAAACTTATTAATCAACGCCTATAACTTACCACAGGTTTAATTTGTTAATTAACCCACAAACAGCCTAAAAAGGATTTAAAGTAGGATTATTAGTCAAAATGATAGCGCTATCACGAAAATGAACAATTCAGCTAGATAGCGCTACCATAGATCACTACTATTCATGCAACTAATAAAATATCTAATATAAATTGTTATTTTTTACCAGGAGCCAAGCCAATGCTAACAACATTACTCACCCCGAATGTGATTCAGGTGGTTGAAAGCGCCACCGACTGGCGTGACGCGATTAAAATCGCCTGTAACCCATTAATTAATAATAAATTCATCGAACCTCGCTATATTGATGCAATCATTCAATCTCATGAAAAAATTGGCCCTTACTATGTATTAGGTCCAGGAATTGCGATGCCTCATGCCCGCCCTGAAGATGGCGTCAACCAACTTTCTCTGGGCTTAACCGTACTCAAGCAAGGTGTAGAATTTGGTTCAGAGGGCAACGACCCTATTAAATTATTGATTGTTCTTGCCGCAACAGATAGTAATAGCCATATTGGTGCTATTGCAAAATTGGCTGAACTATTTGATAACCAAGAAGATATTGATAGCATCATGCAGTCAGAAAACGTAGATGACATCCTTCAAATCATCGCTAAATATAAATAATTCAGTAACAAGGTAAATATTATGAAAATCACTGTTGTTTGTGGAAATGGTTTAGGTACAAGTCTGATGATGGAAATGAGCATCAAGACAATTTTGAAAGATCTTCAAGTCACGGCTGATGTTGACCACGTTGACTTAGGTTCTGCTAAAGGCACTGTGAGTGATATTTTCGTTGGAACAACTGATATTGCGGAGCAATTAGTCGCTCAACAAGTTGGCGGTGAAATTGTTGCTTTAGCAAACATGATCGACAAAGTCGCGATGAAAGAGCGTCTGAGCGCTGCTTTACAAAAACTCGGCGCGCTGTAACCAACCGGAGGCTACATGGAATTCTTTCGTTTTCTGATGCAAGATGTCCTATCCGAACCGGCAGTTCTGGTCGGTCTGATAGCGCTAATTGGCTTAATTGCTCAAAAAAAACCTGTCACTGAATGCATCAAAGGCACCATCAAAACCATTATGGGTTTTGTGATTTTAGGTGCAGGTGCTGGTTTAGTCGTCAGCTCGTTAGGTGATTTTTCGGCGATTTTCCAACACGCGTTTGGTATCAACGGTGTCGTACCAAATAACGAAGCTATTGTGTCTATTGCACAAAAAAGCTTTGGTCGTGAAATGGCGATGATTATGTTTTTTGCGATGTTAATCAATATCTTGATTGCACGCTTAACACCATGGAAATTCATCTTCTTAACAGGTCACCATACTTTATTTATGTCGATGATGATTGCAGTGATCTTATCGACAGCTGGTATGGAAGGAACCATGTTAGTGGCAGTCGGTTCACTGATCGTCGGCTTCTGTATGGTATTTTTCCCTGCCATTGCACATCCATACATGAAGAAAGTGACTGGCTCCGATGACGTGGCAATTGGCCACTTCTCTACTATTTCCTATGTTTTAGCAGGTTTTATCGGTAGTAAATTTGGTAATAAAGAACATTCAACAGAAGATATGAATGTACCAAAAAGCTTGTTATTCCTGCGTGATACACCCGTCGCTATTTCTTTCACTATGTTCATTATTTTCATCATTACCTGCTTATTTGCAGGGGGTGATTATGTTCGTGAAGTCAGTGGTGGCAAAAACTGGTTTATGTTCTCCTTGATGCAATCCATTACCTTCGCTGCGGGTGTCTATATTATCCTGCAAGGTGTACGTATGGTTATTGCTGAGATCGTACCTGCATTTAAAGGTATTTCAGACAAATTAGTCCCTAATGCGAAACCCGCATTAGACTGCCCAGTAGTTTTCCCTTATGCACCAAATGCAGTTTTAGTTGGCTTCTTAAGCAGCTTTGCCGCAGGTGTATTAGGTATGTTCATTCTGTATGCATTAAATATGACCGTGATTATTCCAGGCGTTGTTCCACACTTTTTCGTGGGTGCTGCTGCGGGGGTATTCGGTAATGCGACAGGTGGACGTCGAGGCGCAATCTTAGGTGCATTTGCTCAAGGTTTGTTAATCACATTCTTACCGGTATTCTTACTGCCAGTCCTTGGGGACATCGGTATCGCAAATACCACCTTTAGTGATGCAGACTTTGGCGCTATCGGAATTTTATTAGGGATTATCGTTCGCTAATCTCTCAACCCTCTGAGCTAATCACTCGGAGGGTTTTCTTTTTCGCACTAATTTACTTTCCCAGCCAAGCACCATCCTTAAATAAGAAGTCTTGTAGTAACAGTAAATCATCAGGCGTGACATGAATGACCCCTTCTCCTGGTATATCGATCTCCGCAATCATAAATAATGCCAATGTCGTTAATGACGGTAAGATAACAATTAACCAGTTTTTTCCTTTCGTCCCACGAATATTGTAACCAATTAAGATATTCGAACAGATAGCAAAGAATATCAGTAAGAACCACGCCGCATTTGGAATTTGATGCCGCCAACTTGCCATCGTTTTTTGCTGAGAAACATATAGATCACCAAATGCCGTCAGCACTGAGGACACAACAGGATTCGGTGACTCCTGCGCTTGCTTTACGCCGATTTCCCATAATTGCCCTTGCTTAGCCAATGATGCCATACGCCATTGATTATTTTCATCACTCACTCCAGATCTAAAAAATTCAATACGCGCATCCAGATATTGCTGGATCAAAAGTGAAGCATCCGCTCGCTCATCACCACTGAGTAATTGCGCCCTTTGGTATGCATTACCGATAGCAATCGCTTCATTTTCTTCTGTTTGTTGGCGGTTGTTATATCCATTAATGGAGATCGATAATACAAATCCGATTAGCAAGCCAAGAAGAGAGAGTATGGCACCTAGAATGATTTTTGCTTCGTCATCCGCAATTTCTTCATGAGTGCTACGCCGTTTAAAAATATATTTACCAATATAAGCAGACGTAATTAGAAGAACAAAAGTAATTATAAACAATAAGATAGAGTCAATCGGAGAATCATTAAATAATTCAGAGAGATTAAACATAGATTAGCCTAATAAATTCATTTGCAGATATATAGCACATCCAAAGTGATAATATCTACGGGCTTTCATGTTTTACACACATTAAAGTTTTTGAATCTCACAAATATTTTCCTGCGGGAAACATTATTTGACATCTTAATTCGACTATTTGCTGATTATCTTAGTTACAGTTTGGTTTTTTCCTGCTAAATTATTTATAGATATATTTTAAATTCATTGATTTATTAATAGGTTACTTCTCTAAAATCGATAATTAGCCTTTAACTATCATATTTATCATGTTGAGGGATAAAATGAAAAAATACTTATTGGGTATTAGTATTAGCATCAATATGATTCTCTTAGCTGCACTCATTATAGCTTTAGTTATGTTTTTTGATTTAAAAGCTAAAATTGATACTGTCGTTCAGCAAGTACAAGATGGTGATTACGTTACGCTAGCAACTGAAAATTTAATTCCAGAATCCCTGCAAAATCTATCGAAAATTGATATCTCTGAAAAACCTTGTGATTATTTCTATCAGAATGTTGAGGTCTTTATTGAATATCTTAAAGATAATCCAGATATCGCTGGAGCCGAGATTTATGCAAATCAAATTGATACGTTAAAACGAAAAATAGAAAAAACACCTTCGGTATTTCAAAATACAGCCTGTGAAAAAGGTATTTCAGCACTAAATTTTATGATTGATACAATTTCACCCACCGAAAAATAATCATATATTCAATCACTCATCCCCCAATAAATAGGGGGATCTGTAAATTATTTTCATGACTCAATTAAAATATCAATTTGTACCAACCACTCATATTCACCAATAACAGAGCGCCCATCCAACCAACGCGATAACATATCCAGCATCAACATAACGCTAACTTGCTGTTTTTCTAACTGTGTATGATACCGAGGTAGATAGCTCACTTTTTGAGCATAGCAACTATCTGGTGTATATAACGCCATGGCTAAATGGCCATCTTGATATGTTCCCAGAGCTAAACCGATGGTACAACCTTGCTGTTTCGCAATCTTCGTTGCACTCTGTATTAGGCTGGCTAGATTCTGTTCTTCTGCCGTTTTCTCGATATAGCCATTGACTACTGGAGCATTCGCCGCATCTAATGTCCAATATAGTAAACCCGCACTAAACTGCTCACTCACTGCAACACGATGGTGTTTTTGCTCCAATTTTTTACGTACTAAAGATCCAATTCCTTCCGTACCTTCAAAGACAAGATTATCACCAACTCCCATCTTAATTTTCTGCCATATCTCAGCCATTTCATGGCATTGTTTAGCAGGCCCAGTCAGTTTCAATTCAATAATTGGCATTGACGATCGATAACCTAAAATGCACCCATTTGGTAACGGTAAATCATCAAATTGTGCCGCAAGACTACTTTCACTTCGTCCAAAGCTGGTTAAGCGCATACAAATTGGCGGTTCAGGAAGCGACATTTTTTGACGTAAACGTGGAATAATTTGCTCGTTGACCATCACTTTAAATTCAGATGGGACACCTGGTGTAAAAAAGAACCAGCAATCATTGATATACAAAGCAAAGCCACACGCTGTACCGACTGGATTATCAATTAATTCTGCATTCGCAGGTAACATCGCCTGTTTACGATTTGTTGCAGGCATTTCACGGCCTCTAGCCACAAAATAGCTTTCCATTACCGCTATCCATTCTGGATGCTCAACCAGAGGGACTTTCGCTGCGATTGCGGCCGCCATTGCACTCAAATCATCACTTGTTGGACCTAACCCACCATTAACGATAACCACATCTGCATGCTGACTACGTTCTAGAAATGTTGTGACTAAACTGTCTAAATTATCTCCCACCGTCGTTCGACTGTGGAGTGGTAATCCTTGCTGAAAAAAACAATCCGCAAGCCACGCTGAATTGGTATCGATAATTTGCCCATGCAGTACTTCATCACCTGTACTTAACATTTCCACGATCAACATTTCAATGATCCTCTCTGTATTAATAACAGCCAAGAATAAGTTAGTTAATTAAGACTCTAAATAACAATAAAACAAAACCCCGAGAACCAGTTTTGCTAGTGCTCGGGGTTAATAATAGAGGAACTTAACTCTACTTATCTATTAGACTAATTCGATGACTTCAAAATTAGCTTCGCCGCTTAAGTCAGCTTCGTAATCAACACCGTCTAAGCCAAAGCCGAATAAACGCAGAAATTCTGCTTTATAGCCTTGGTAATCAGTTAAGTCATTGATGTTGTCATCAGTCAGTTGCTTCCAGATTTCACGGCAAGTTTCTTGCACGTCATCACGCAATTCCCAATCATCTAACCGCAGACGATTTTTTTCATCTGTTTCTGGCGTTTCACCATTAAATAACTTGGTTGCGAATAAACGCTGGATTTGCTCGATACAACCTTCGTGAATGCCTTTCTCTTTCATAATTTTGAATACAATAGAGATATACAAAGGCATAACCGGAATAGCTGAAGATGCTTGCGTAACCACAGATTTCAGTACAGCGACATGTGCCGAGCCGCCTTTTTCTGCCATTTTTTCATTGATGGCATGAGCTGCACGGTCTAAATCTTCCTTCGCTTTACCTAATGTACCATGCCAATAGATCGGCCATGTTAAATCAGTACCAATATAGGAATAAGCAACCGCTTGTGCATTATCTGCTAGAACACCCGCATCCGCTAAAGCGTTCATCCACAGTTCCCAATCTTGTCCACCCATAACTTTAATGGTGTCTTCGATTTCCTGTTCATTTGCAGGCTCAACAACAGCTTCGATCAGAATATCTTTGTTAGTATCCAGAGCAACTGATTTGTATGGTTCACCAATAGGTTTCAGTGCTGAACGAACAATTTCACCAGTTTCAGGCATTTTACGCACTGGGGATGCCAGTGAATAAACCACTAAATCGATTTGACCTAAGTCTTTTTTAATCAGATCAATAACGGTTTCTCGGCATTCATTAGAGAATGCATCACCGTTAATACTTTTTGCATACAGACCCGCTTCTTTCGCTGCTTTGTCGAAACCGGCTGCATTATACCAGCCTGCAGAACCTGTTTTGCTCTCACTACCCGGTTTCTCAAAGAAAACGCCGATAGTCGCAGCACCGCTGCCAAAAGCAGCATTAATGCGCGAAGCCAAGCCATAACCAGTGGAGGCACCAATTACCAGAACCTTTTTCGGTCCATTTTTCAGTTCACCACGAGATTTAACATAGGCCATTTGCTCACGAACATGGGCTTCACAGCCGGCAGGATGAGCTGTAGTGCAGATAAAACCACGAATTTTAGGTTTGATAATCATAGTCATTTTTTCTTGGTAGCTAACAATCGACAACTAATATACCTGATATTCGCCACATACTTAAGATGCAGTGGCAATAAACATAGTGAACAGACCAGTTTATTTCGGTTTTTGAGTATTTTCTTGCTGCTTCACTTGAGAAAAAGCGAGTTCTTTCAGCCAATCTGCAAGTAGTGGCTTGGTTTTAATTGCATCTAATAGGGCTCGCTCTTGTTTAGTTAGACGAACCACGACAATTTCAGTTTTCATATTAGACATACCTTTCTCCTTTTTCTAAAAAAAAGATACTGGCATAAAATAAAGTCGGATGGGTCTGACTTACGTGATTTTACCTATAAAAAAGGTAAATTTAGAAAATAAGGGGAAAAATGACAAAACCGCCAATAAACGTAGATTTACTTGATAATAGCTACCTTTGGCTTATTTTTGATGTAAAAAAGCCACCCATTGGGTGGCTCTTTCTTTTACTTGCTTAGCGAATTTTTAATTTATTCAAAAAATCGTTAAGTTTTATATGGTGCCCAGGGCGGGACTTGAACCCGCACAGCCTTACAGCCGAGGGATTTTAAATCCCTTGTGTCTACCGATTTCACCACCTGGGCCAAATTTTTAATACTGCTATTTACTACTTACTAGTAAGAAAAACGATGTTTATCAACTAGCTTAAGACTTAAAGCAAAATGGACCAATTTGGTCCATTCGCTGAATATGGTGCCCAGGGCGGGACTTGAACCCGCACAGCCTTACAGCCGAGGGATTTTAAATCCCTTGTGTCTACCGATTTCACCACCTGGGCCTAAATTTGGAGGCGCGTCCCGGAGTCGAACCGAGCTACACGGATTTGCAATCCGGTGCATAACCGCTTTGCTAACGCGCCTTACACCCTAATCTTTTTCAAGATTGGAGCGGGAAACGAGACTCGAACTCGCGACCCCGACCTTGGCAAGGTCGTGCTCTACCAACTGAGCTATTCCCGCTAAGCTTAACTTTTCAGTTTTGCTTTCAAACTGGCTGATTTACTTATTTATTTTCGTAAACCGTGTTGCCGTTCGATGCGATGCATTCTACTGATTTCAAATATCGAGTCAATACAATTATTGAAAAAATTGGATCGTTCGCTGTTTTTTCAATCATTTCGATCACGCTTCGCTCAAATCGCCCCACGCCGCTTTTAAATATTGATACATAGACCAGAAAGTCAGAATTGCAGCGATATATAAAAGTGCAATCGACAAGTTCTCGATAAGCGGTGTTGGACGCCATAATAAGCCCACCAGCGACATCATTTGAGCCGTAGTTTTGAACTTACCGATCCAAGAAACTGCCACACTACTGCGCTTACCAATTTCTGCCATCCACTCTCTCAGGGACGATATGATAATTTCACGAGCAATCATAGTTGCAGCCGGCAAAGTCACATACCAAACATCAAAACTTTCCGTCACTAAAACTAGTGCTGTAGCCACCATCACTTTGTCAGCGACAGGATCAAGAAATGCGCCAAACTTAGTCGTCTGCTTCCATAAACGCGCTAAAAACCCATCAAACCAATCTGTTACTGCGGCGACAACAAAAATCAACGCACAAACAAAAGGCCCCCAACTGACAGGAAGATAAAACGCTATTACAAAAAACGGTATCAGGATGACACGAAATAGAGTCAACCACGTTGGTATATTTAATTTCATCGCGCTCACTAACGTTTAGTCCAAGACGGATACCTTAGTATGTTGCACTAAGATACCTACTGTTTCAATGCATTATAAATCTTTTCTGCCAGCGCGTATGAGATCGAGGGCACTTTTGCGATTTCTTCTATGCTCGCATTACGTAAAGGTTGTAAGCCCCCCATATACTTTAAAAGCATCTGGCGACGTTTTGGTCCGACGCCTTCGATAGACTCCAATGCGCTGGTATTTTTCACTTTAGCTCGACGCTGACGATGCCCTGTAATCGCATGATTGTGTGATTCATCACGAATATGTTGAATCACATGTAAGGCAGGAGAGTCCGGTGGTAGAGCAAAGCCTTCACCTTCAGGTTTTAAAAACAGGGTTTCTAAACCCGCTTTACGATCGCTTCCCTTTGCCACTCCAATTAGCAATGGATGATTTTTATCCCAATCAACATCGAGAGAATCAAAGACATCTTTGGCTTGCCCAAGCTGCCCTTTTCCTCCATCAATAAAAATGATGTCTGGAATTTTGCTTTCATCAATATGCTTGCCATAACGGCGAGTTAATACCTGATGCATTGCAGCATAATCATCGCCGGGAGTGATCCCAGTAATATTGTAACGACGATATTCCGATTTTACTGGGCCAGTTTTATCAAAAACAACACAGGAGGCCACCGTTTGCTCCCCCATAGTGTGGGAAATATCAAAACATTCCATACGCGAAATATTTTCGATATTCACCACTTTAGATAGCGCCGCCATGCGCTGCTGAATAGTAGATTGCTGAGCTAATTTAGTAGACAACGCTATCGACGCATTAGTTCGAGCTAATTTTAAGTAACGAGCGCGGGTGCCTCTAGGCTGGCTTTGAATATTGATTTTACGCCCTGCTAATTCAGACAGTGAATCCGCCAGCAAAACTTTTTCAGTTAATGGAAAATCAATCAGAATCTCACCCGGTAACGTACGATTTTCGCTACCTTGCAAATAAAATTGCCCTAAGAAGGTTTGTACGACTTCATCCAATAGCGTACCCGATGGAATTTTTGGATAATAACTACGACTTCCCAGTACTTTACCTTGACGAATAAAGAGGACGTGGACACAGGCTAAACCCGATTCAAATGCCACACCAATGACATCAAGGTCATCATGATCCCCTGAAACGTATTGCTCTTCAGTAACTGCTCGCACCGCTTGAATTTGGTCACGAAAACGAGCCGCATCTTCAAAACGCAATTCTTGGCTGGCTTTCTCCATGCGATCCACCAGCCCGGTTAATACCTGCTTATCCTTCCCGGTCAAGAAAAGACGCACGTAATTAACCTGCTGATCATACTCTTCATCAGTCACTAATCCTTGAACACAAGGCCCTAAGCAACGTCCAATTTGGTACTGTAAGCAAGGTCTCGAACGATTTTTATAAACGCTATCTTCGCATTGGCGGATAGGAAACAATTTTTGCATCAATGCTAATGTTTCCCTGACCGCATATGAGCTTGGAAACGGACCAAAGTATTCCCCTTTCGCATGTTTTGCACCACGATGGAGTGAAATTCTTGGATGTGTTTCTTTACTAAGGAAAATATAAGGATAGGATTTATCATCTCGCAACAATACGTTATAGCGTGGTTGATAAAGCTTAATGTAATTATGTTCCAGCAACAAAGCTTCAGTTTCAGTGTGCGTTACAGTCACATCAATGGAAGCGATATGTTTGACGAGTTGCTCTGTTTTGCGGCTACTGACATTTTCACGGAAATAACTCGAAAGCCTTTTTTTAAGGTCTTTTGCTTTTCCTACATAGATAACCGTTCCCCCAGCGTCATACATACGATAGACGCCAGGTTGGTTGGTTACTGTTTTTAAGAAAGCTTTTGGATCAAACTGTTCTGCCACCCGGATAAACCCTGTTTTGCTGTGATTAAATCATAGCTAATTGCTATATGTGTTAATTCTACATCACTACAGATATTAAGTTTACCAAACATTCGATAACGGTAGGTATTTACTGTTTTTGGGCTTAATGACAAACGGTCAGCAACCTGCTTAACGGGTACGCCCTTCGTGATCATCAGCATAATTTCTAATTCCCTTGCTGAGAGTAGCTCATGAATATCAAGTTGGTTTCTCTGATTAACACGTTGCAAAGCAATATGTTGAGCGATATCAGGGGAAATAATCTTCTGTCGTGCGTTTACAATCTGAATGGATTCAATCAACTCATCTTCGTTGATATTTGCGCTTAAAATACCAAAGATACCAATATCTAAGGCCCTTAAAACAAAAGAGTAATTATTTCGGATGTTATAAATAATAATGCCGACATCTGGCTGAGTGCGTCTAATCGTCGCGAGTGTTTTTAATGAACCAAAATGGCAATGCTCACTACTGATTAAAATAATATTCGCCCTATTCTGACGATTCCAAGTGATAACTTGATCAAGATTCGGAAATGACATAACAACTTTATAGCGGGAGTGTCGGGCTAAGATTGCTTCAATACCTCGAATCGAAATATTACTATCATCAATAATTATTATATTAATCAAACATATCTCCTATTATTTACCCACAATAATCGGAAGAATCATAAATGAAAATATCAATAAGTTATATCTTCTTTTAAAATTAAAATAACAACTTATTCCTCCAGTTATGATTCAAATTTAATTATTAATCGCTAGAATAATTCAATAAATAAAAAAATAGCCGCTCTTCAGCGGCTACGACACAGTACATCACTAAAATACGGTTATTTTTGTCCGACTAATCGGCAAATAGTTTCAGTAACTAAATAACTTTTCTCAAATGATGTCATCGGTAAAAATTCAAAACGGGAATGGAAATTATGTGCACCCGTAAAATAATTTGGTGTCACGATCCCACGAGCAGACAGTGCCGAACCGTCGGTACCCCCACGCATTGGAATAATATTTGGCTCAATGTTATGAATTTTTAGCGCTTCTAGAATAATATCTACCGCCGTACGATCTTCACCAATAGAGTCGCTAATATTGCTATAGACATCATCAACTTTGAACTCGATTTTTGCTCGCGGATGGCGTGTTCTAATCAGTTCAATACTCTCAGCAATAAAACGTTTACGAGCTTCAAAACTTGGGCGGTCAAAATCACGGATCGCCATTTTGATTTTTGCTTCATTTGGGTTTGCTGCCAAGTCTGTGATGTAGAAATAACCTTCACGATGTTCAGTGTGTTCTGGTGTATCAAAGCGGTCGAAACAACCAATAAAATCATGAGCAACACGGATTGGATTCAATAATACATTTTTCGCCGACATTGGGTGCGCAGTGATCCCTTTAATTTCCACCTCAATAGAAGCGGCGTTAAAGGTTTCAAATACTACTTCACCTAATGCACAACAGTCGATCGTATAGGCAAAATCCACTTTAAAGCGCGATAGATCCATGATTTTCGAACCACGAAGACCGATTTCTTCATCTGGTACAAATGCCACATAGATATCACCACAATCAAAATCTGCATTTTGTAGCTTGTTCATCAGCTCCATGACCACAGTGATTGCCGCTTTGTCATCAGCACCAAGAACACTGGTCCCATCACTGAAAATGATATTTTCACCGATATAAGCCGTCGCTTCTGGGTGCTCTGCCGTTTTAAACCACACATCTTCCTGAGTATTCAGGCACAGATCTTTACCTTCATACTTCAATGTTTGTGGTTTAATCACCGGAGATAAACCTACATCCACCGTATCTAAGTGAGCCACAAAACCGATTTTCGGTGCTTTCGGTTTATTTCCGGGACGCATAGCATACAAAATGGCATGCTCATCTACATATACATCTTTCAAGCCATAGCTTTCTAACTCTTTAGCAAGTAAATGTGCCAACTCACGCTGCCCTTCTGTACTTGGTACAACCGAGCTTGATGCATTACTTTGACTTTCAATCGCCACATAGCGATAAAAACGTTCTTCTAGCTGTTTACCTAATTCGTTCATTTCACATACCTTTTACTTATGGCGCAGGCTGCCATGTATAACCGCTATCAAAACCAATTGGAATATCGAATGCCCAGAACAGATATAAAGTCGCTGTTAAGGTGATTAATAACCCTATAGTGAATGGGATCATCATTGAGCACAATGTACCGATACCCGCATTTTTATAGTATTTTTGGCAATACATTAAGATCAGCGGATAAAATGGGAACATTGGGGTACTCACGTTCATCGCGGAATCGCTCACACGGAATGCTGCTTGAGTTAATTCTGGTGAAATACCCACTGCCATTAACATTGGAACCAAAACTGGCGCCATAATCGCCCATTTAGACGTCGCTGAGGTGATCATGATATTTAACACTGCGGTCAGCAAAATCACGCCAAATACGGTCATTCCTGATGGCATATCTAAGGTACGTAATAACTCCGCACCTGATAATGCTAATAATGTTCCTAAGTTAGAGTGTTGGAACGAATACAGGAATTGAGCTGCAAAGAAAGCAAATACAATAAATGGAATCAAAGATTTAGTGATGTTTTCCATCGCCTTAACCACATCTTTGGTTGAGGTGAAGGACTTCGTCATATAACCATACACAATGCCGGGTAATGCGAAGAAAATAAACAGTAACGGCACGATGATTTGCATTATTGGCGCTTTTGGGCTCGTTAAGCTACCATCGGGGCCTCTTAATGGCGAGTTTTCTGGCCATAATAGTGCAAATAAACCAATAGCAAGTCCTATCACAAACAACCCTGCAACACGAAACGCACGGTGTTCTTGAGGCGTAATTTTACCTAAATCCTGCTCAGCATCGATATCTACGTCAGACTGTGTAATTGGTGCATTTTTATTTAACCACGGCTCTACGATTTTTTCAGTAATAAACCAGCAAGTGAAAATAACACCAAAAGTACCACCAAGACTGAAAAAATAGTTACACAGCACATTAACGCTATATCCCGGTGCTAGCATCTGTGCCGCATCTTGTGTAAAACTTTGCATGATGGGGTCGATGATTGATGGCGTATAGCTTGCTGTAAATCCACCCGCTAAACCTGCAAATGCTGCCGCAATCCCAGCTAAAGGATGACGTCCACTTGCGTAGAACATCATTGCTGCAACTGGCATTAAGATGACATAAGCAGAATCAGAAGCTACGTGGGAAACAATCCCAACAAAGACGACAGTTGGCGTCAGCATCTTTGGTGAAATGAAAGACAGCATTTTTTTCAGCGCAGTGTTAATAAATCCACTGCTTTCCGCAATACCAATGCCCAGCGTTGCGACAATGGTTATCCCTAGAGGTGGGAAACTGATAAAATTTTTAACCGCGGTTGTCACAAATAATATGATTTCCTCATATTGAAACATATTCACAACTGCGATTTTTTCTTTAGAGATAGGATGGTAATAACTAAAATCTACAAATGAAAGTAGATAAGATAAAAACCAACATATTACTAGGGCGTAAACAAATAGCATTGTTACATCCGGCATAGCATTGCCGATACGCTCAACACGATTTAAAAACCCTTTTTTCCTAGGTAGTGTTTTCGTTGTCATAGTTTGCAAGTTACTTATGTTATTAGAATAGAAACATTATCACAGTAAATAACCCATTTAGAAAAGTAAAACACTTTCTGACTTTATTTCAACAGAATAAGAACTACTAAACATTCCCTTTCAGCAATACTTATATTATTGGTTTTCATCTAAAATAATTTACCTTTAATTTTATTTTAATCTCGATTTACAATCGGATTATATTACTTAGGTAGTGATTTTATTTATTTCAAAATCGCGCCAAGAAGAATGATTATTATTATCCTTGACGTGACCGATAAATTAATTTGAAGTGTATTATTCGCGTTTAAGTTTCTCAGTATTGGAAATATAAAGTGCGACCACTAGAACTAAGATTGCCCCCGCATGCAGGAGTGTCGTCATTGGATCACTATGGTCAACAATGATTAAGCGGATAATCGCGGTTATTCCAATATAGATAAAATAGCGTAGTGGAAAATGGAAACCTGACATAAAATACTTAATTATCAATGCAATGAACTCAAAATACAGAAAGTAAATCACAATAGCTTCTAACAATTCATACGCTTTAGCTTCTTGGGTACTCCCAAACATCAAGGAGGCCATTGTGAATGTTTCTTTGGCTAAAAAGAAAACCAATACTGCCGCTAAAGCGATCAAACCGATATTAAGAACCCATTGAAGTACCCAAGCAATATTACTCGCATGCTTCATACCCTTCATACTATTCATTAATTGTTCCTCAAATTACTCTCTCTGCGTTTAAAAACTCTAAGTTATATTGTTTATTTAACTTAGTGGGAATATAAAAAACCCAGAGGGGAATAAACAGATTAAAATCGAATAGATTAATTATAATTGAATTTTACGACACTGACATTACAAATGAAGGTTTAAATTAACTTAAGATAAATAGCAGGTATAATACCTGCCAATCAGTTAACTCGTTGAATTATTATTAAATAGGCTTAATACATCTTGCTCAGTAAGCATTATTGTCTTTTCAACAAAATTATAGTAGTTAGGTTTACAGTCAATATAGATCTGTGTTCCCATCTAGGCATGATTACTTTCACTGAATAGTGCCGCAGAGGCGTAATACAGCGATGGAGTATGCAAATGATAAAACAAATGGGTACCACACTGTTGACAAAATGCCCTCTCCGCCCATTCAGAAGAAGCAAAATACCTGACAAACTCTTCACCTTCGATATTCAGATTATCTCCACACTCTACGGTCATTCCGGGGCCACCATTCCATGTCTGACACATACCACAGTGGCAAACATGAATTTTTTCAATAGGTTTATCAATCAGTAATTTAACAGAACCGCATAAACATTGCCCTTCGCACATAGCCTTACCCTTATAATTTATCGTTTATAAAAGTTAAATTGACGACCTGTAAAACGCTTGTCGTTAGTAATTTCACTAAGCTCTTGACGACTTACTTCATGGTTCTCACGTCGAGATTCAAGATCCGCATCATCATTATGAATGATGCGATCCAGAGATAATTCGTAATAGCTGCTATTCGCGCCATCAAAATCTGCAACTAAGGTCGTATCCGCTGATTGTGCAAAAACCGAGGCACTCGTCAGTAATGCAATCGCTATAAAGAAAGGGGTAAATAGGCATTTTTTCATTATCTTCTCCTCATGTTCTCCTAATGTTTTAACGCAATTAGCTGTCAAATAATACAGAGGAAAAGTAAGTGTTTTATAGGATTAGTAAAGGTGAATGATGAAAGCCACCAAATCTATACACTCTATAATTTGGTCAATAAAAAAGGAGCTAATGCTCCTTTTTACATCACTTATTTATCTTTCAGAATTCGTTCCATTTGATGAATTCACTTGTTTGAGCAAATACCAGCAAAGATAAAGCAGCCCGACAATTCCCATAAATAGCAGAGCCCACAGAGCAATCACCATCCAATTAAAGTTATCTTGAACCATTTCCGTCTGGGTTCTTTTTTCAACACCACCTAATGTCAGTAATTTACCTTCTGTGGTTATTTCAGGATAGCGAGACATTACCTCTTCAACATTATAAGCATGGCCTATTAATTGGGTATAACTGGCTTTATCTAAAGGAACTTGTTTATTTCCCCAAACAAGTAAGAATGGTTCAGCGCCTTGCATGTTTACCACCAAGTTTATAGCATCCCGCATACCATAAATAGTTGGTGGTAGCTCATCCCAACTGCCTTTTAATGCCGTAATTCTTAATCCCTTGATTATTTTATTATCAATCATTAAGTTCGGATTACTTGCCCTTTCACCATCCGTAATTTGGTTGAATACCATTATATTTTTCAATGGCTTCCACTCATCATTGCTGCTTGAAATATATTCAATTTTCAATGGGATCACACGATTTGATTGCTGTAATTTAATGCTTAGTTCAGAAATAGGCTGAGGCATAGGTAGACGATAAATGACCTGCTCCCTTGAATTTCCATCATTCGTAACCTCAAATAAAAATGATTCCTGACGATGGAATAACGTAGCCACATTCTCAAAGCCTGAGACTGTTTTTAGATCGGGGATCTCGGTATCCTGCGGACTCACTATCACCAACATTAAATACGGTGTTGCCAATTCAGTCGGCGTTCCTCTCAATAACTCGATCGTATTACTTGAAACTACCCCTGAATCTAATTTCAAACTCATTACAGGCTGATTAGCCGCAATATTCATCCACTCTTTTTTATCTGAACTGGCATACACGAAAATTTTCGCCTGCCAATCTTGTTGGCTATTAGCCCAGGCTAAATTTAAACTGGTTAACAAACCTTCTTTGGATTGCTGCTCGCGAGATAACAAATAGGCTTGGTAGGTAGTTTTATCCTTTCTTTGCATATTGGGTAATTCAATACGATTCACTTTTCCTGGTACTGATTCCACCAATATATATTGGCTGTCTGAACGATCATCCTCTTGAGAATTCACATTATCGGCACGAGTGACTAAGCGTTGGGAAGTAAAATTAACCGTCGATGTTGCCTGTGACTTATTCGTATCGAAAAATAGCGCCGATGGAACTTCATCTCCCGTTCCATTAAATACACGAACATCTTGCAGAGTATCTGGATAGGCTGATTGCATATAAGCATTAGCGGGTAACTCCAACCAATAAAATGCGCTATTCCTATTCGGTGAACTTAACTCTATTCCTTGATAAAAGTCGTAAGGCGTTATTTCTTTAGATTCATTCGCATAACTTCCATGGGATAATGGCAACATAAAGGAGAAAATCGCCAACAGTCCGCCAAGTTTAATTATTTTTTTGGCTTTCATGCTTGAGTTTCCTTTTCTACAATTTCTGTTTTATCTTTTGGTGGAAGCGGTGAGAAATAACCAACCACTAATATGAGTACTGCAACGGCAATAAACGAAACGGCTCTGGAAATACCATCCTGCCCATAGATATCAATAAGGAACAGTTTTGCAATAACACAAGCGAATATCACCGCACCAGCGACCCACCAAGCACGACTTTTTTGCAGTGCAGCAATCACCATACAAACTAATGCAGCCGCAGCCCAGCTAATCGATAATACTGTTTGAATTAATCGTGAATCATACAAGACATAACGATTCCACATTAAATCAGCAAAATCTGCCGTCGCTCGAAGAATAATGCCGTTGTACCAAATCACAGACAATCCAATAATCACGAACAATAACCCCTGAGTAATGATCGAGTTTATTGCTGTCACCTTTTTGATTTTTTCCATCAACCCTTTACGCATTAAAAGGATCGTAGCGATACTAAATAAACCAGCTTCATCTAACGGGTTAATTAATGGGATATAACTCCAGTAAGTCAATTTCCCATCTTCCATGTTCGACCAACACGAAAGCGCTGTCAGGCCGGCCATTAATGGTAATAGACTATACCAATACAGCGCACCATGACGGCGCATTGGCGCAAATTTATGGTTTTGCAGCCAATATAGCACCAACACCAATAACGTTATCGCCATAATATAGATAAAATAGCCTAATTCGCTCATACCCCACGGTAAGATCACTACAAACCAGTTCACCTGTGTAAGGCCAAAAATAATAATCAACCATAAGTTAGCAATATGAGTCATACGCTGAATTAATAAATTTCGAATTTTATAGGCGTATAAAACAGAGAGGATTGAACTACCTAAAATTACAGGCCAAATCAGTGAACCTTCACCACGCCCCATCGGGTTAATATCAAAATAGAAATCAATACTGAGATAATAATAGGCAACAATCCACAAGAAAAATTGGCAGAGTAATAGCGGAGTCCAATTAATACGTAATGCAAATAAACGCCAACACCATGATGATATTAGCACTAACGCCAGAATGATCAGGCTTTCTGTTTCGCTATTCCATGACAATAGAGTGGAAAGTTCAGGAACCCAAATAAACCAAATGAGTAAACCTAAAACCAATAGCCCGTAACTCATCATACTGAAATAGTTTTCTTCTTGGCGACGCAGATGGAATAACCCTCCCGCGCAAATACAAGCAGCAATCAGGCCTGGCATCATATAGATGTGACTGTCATCCCAATAAAAATAAGGATAATCACTTAACACCATCACCGCACTCACGATGATAAGTAAGGATGCCCCAAGCGCCATTTTTTGATGCCCTTGTCGTAAGGCAAACCACAGCAGTAATAATCCCTCTACTGACCATATGATCGAGGTCCACGTAAAGGATAAAGCAAGGGGAATGGCCGCCGTCACAAAACCGGTTCCAATCACCATATTTGCCAATGCCATATTTTTACCTGATGCTTGATAACGTTTATGAAGACGTAACCCCACAAGTAAATATAGCAACCCAAGAAATAGAGAGATAAAGGCAGGTATAAATCCGAGCCCATCAGAGATAAAGAACTGCATCCCAATGCTCATCAATGGAGGGAAAAATAATAGCGTATTATCCACCACCAATTGTTTACTATGGTCAAAACGTAATGCAAACAGTTGAGTCAGCAAATTAAAGATAAATAAATTGGCAATAATAAAGATTTAGCAAGAGAGATAATAATCATCAATGTAGTTATCTAATCCCCATAATACGGCAACCCCGTATGTCATGAACATTCCAACTAAATTGAGAGGCCGCCATGCCTGCCAACCACTAATAATTAAAATACCGGTCGACAA
The DNA here is from genome assembly GCF_028479445.1 of Providencia sp. PROV210. NCBI lineage: Bacteria > Pseudomonadati > Pseudomonadota > Gammaproteobacteria > Enterobacterales > Morganellaceae > Providencia > Providencia sp. PROV210. The sequence continues at coordinate 142,886 of NZ_JAMPNQ010000006.1, read as the reverse complement.
CATTAAATAGTATGAGAATAAAATAATATGACTGCCCCCACCAGTAGAGAGCAGAATTGGGGCTAAATATCCTCCAAGAGAGGCTAAAATAGCCAAACTTATCGTGCGTTGTAATAATGCCAAGGCAATGCTTGCAGCGCAGATAACCAACATGGCGACAAAAGCAAAACCATAGGGGATCATCGTATATAATTTAAAGGCCGCGAATATCGTAATATATAAACAGCCGATTGCCCCACCTTGTAATATCAAACCAAATAAGGCTTTTTTAGTACGTACCCACCAACCTATACCTAATAGAACTAAACACCCTACCGCACTCATGACCAGTCTTAATTCTGGGGAAATAATGTCATTTTGTACACTGTAACTCAGTAGATAGGCCACCCCCAAAAACAGCAGTAAAATGCCAATTTTAGCCAATGGGTTTCCGGTCACTAACCACGTGAAGAAATGTGAGAATAGGGATTTATTATCCGATGAGTCTTGATTTTCGACGGATTTATCGAAACGATTAGGATTGACATTTTGAGTGGCTTTTATACTCGCTGATGTTGGTATCACCATGACAGGCGATTGAGTCGATATTGCAGCGATAGGTTGAGGGAGAATTTCTTGGATTTCACTCGGTATAACAATCACACTAGGTTGTGGTTCAATATTGGGGGTCAGTTTATGGGATTCAGACTGAATTTTTGATTGAGCGAGTGAAGATAGATTTTCTTGGGAAACTTGATTTTCTAAAATAATAATTTTTTGATTTAACTGATCAATTTGGTACTGCATTTTGGTAGTGCGATTCATAGCAATCATCGCAAGTATTGGCGCTAAAATAACCAAGATGATTAAGATGAGCCCTACGAGTATCCATGTATCCACAAATAGGTTTCCTTCTTGAACCCAATGTTAGCAACCCAAAATATGTTGAAAGTCGATTTTAGGTGATAAATTAAACGCCGAAATAGACGTCATCGTTGCAACAATTTGAGGTAATAACCAATCAATCAATGCAAAAAATAATCCATAAAATATCAATGTGCCCTAGTGTAGAGACGAATATCTCACTTGCCAACAGTAGGTAACAATATGTTACAAAATAACTCCCCTTGCGAGTTATTCCCACATAAACCTCAAAACGCATTAATAGCTTATTTATCAGTACTCATAATACGAGTTTGGCAATCCAAAGTAACTCGGATAATACTTAATAATCATTTAAAGAGCATCCAAAACTTACAACTAATAATAATAGCAAATTATTTTATTTTTTCGACATTCTATTTTCGATAGTTATTTTAATATCCATCTAAATATACTAAATATACAGATAATAGATGTATTTTTACGTAGTTATGTTATTTATATATTTAAACCAACTATTACCCTACTTAACAAATCGCTATTATCTTTTATCGACTTGTTTTAGATATTATTTGGTTCTAAATAAGTTATATGTCAGAGCTTTAATTTATTACAGTTAGCCCTAAATTATTCGAATTGTAGCTAGGAAAAACCAATGACGTAGCTGTACGAAGAATAATCGTAGAAAGGAGAAAAAATGCTACTACACATTATTTTAGAAGCCCTCAGCCCCATCATTTTAGGTCTTGCTGTCGGCTGGTTATCGGGGAAATATGGTTTTGTTAAACGGGAATACTCCCAAGCTTTCGCCGATTTTGTTGTCAAAATTGCGTTACCCTTCGCCTTGTTCCTTGCGGCTGTACAAGCACCGCCATCGGTTCTCTTAAACGTAGACTATCTACTAGCCTTAGCGGTCGGTCTAATTGCCTCTTATGTTATTGGTTTCTTTGTCGGTAAAGTTTTCTTCCGTCACAATAAAACTGATGCTGCGATGCAAGCATTATCCGTGTCATTTCCGGATATGGCGTACTGTGGGCCACCAGTTTTACTTGCAACGGTAGGCTCATCCGGTCTTATTGCCATGGTACTGGGTAACTTAATTTATACCGTTGTGATTATTCCGTTTACATTACTGATGATCAGCGGCACATCTAAAGGAAATGGGATCCTAAAATCTGTAGGTAAAGCCGTTGCACAGCCGTTAGTTTTCTTACCAGTTTTAGGTGCTGTGCTCGCAATTTGTGGCGTCAAGTTACCAGAAATTCTACAAAACTCAGTGAATGAGCTAGGTAAAACTGCGGGTGGTGTTGCCCTATTCTTCCTCGGTTTATTACTTTCTGGCATTAAACTCACCATCAGTAAAGAAATTATCTTTAACGTTTTTGTAAAAAACTTTGTGCAGGCTGCCTTAATTCTAGGAACCGGTCTTGCTCTAGGTTTAGAACGTGATTTACTAAAAGCGGCCTTTATTATTGGGGTTCTACCGACAGCAACCGCTGTTCCAGCTCTCGCAATCAGTAATAAAGCGTATACGGAAACCTCCGCAGCGACAGTACTCTTAAGTACCATAGCCGCTTTAATCTCCATCATTGGCGGTATTACTATCGTCGAAATGCTGTAACTCTTAAGGGTGGGAGAAATCCTACCCTTTCCTCGTTATTCTCAATTCTCATCGCTGTTTTCCTCGCCAATCATTTGCTATGCCAATCACAATAAAAGTATCATAAGTACAGTTATCTCTTTTTTTAGATTTGTAGGAATAAAATAAACAATGAAAATCAGCGATGAATTAGCATCCGCTATCGCGTCTGTCACCGAAGTTGCGGCAATTGCCGCTTTTGAATGGGTTGGGAAACAAGATAAAAATGCGGCGGATAATGCCGCTGTTGAAGCGATGAGAAACCGACTCAATCAAATTGATTTCCATGGGAAAATTGTGATTGGTGAAGGTGAGATCGATGAAGCACCGATGCTGTATATCGGTGAACAAGTGGGTAAACAAAGTAGTGAGCATCATTTAGATATTGCTGTAGACCCAATTGATGGGACTCGAATGGTCGCTTGCAATGAACACAATGCTATTGCAGTCCTTGCTGCTGCTCCAACAGGAACGCTGTTACAAGCACCTGATATGTATATGGAGAAAATGGTTGTTGGCCCCGCAGCTAAAGGCGTTGTTCATCTTAAAAACCCCATCGAAAAGAACTTAGAATTTCTCTCTGCTGCACTAGATAAACCGATTTCGATGTTAAATGTGGCAATATTAGATAAACCTCGCCACCAGCATATTATCAAAATTATCCGAAATTTTGGCGCTAACGTCATTACCATCCCTGATGGCGATGTACTGGCTTCGTTACTCACTATCTTACCAGAGCATTCCATCGATATGATGTACGGCACGGGTGGCGCACCTGAAGGCATTATCAGTGCAGCGATTGCACGTGCATTAGGGGGCGATATGCAAGCGCGCTTAGTGCCACGTAATAAAGCCAAGGATGATACTAAACAGAATCAGCTATTAGCTGCTCAGGAAGCCATTCGTTGCCAACAGATGGGTATTGAGATTGGTGAGATCTTAACACTCGATTCAATGGTAAGTACCTCGGATGTGATTTTCTCTGCTACTGCTATCACACCAAGCGTGTTGATGAATGGGATTTCTAATGATCCCCACAGTTGCAGTGCCAGTACCATTCTGGTCAATGGTAATAACCGCTCAATGAAAATCATTAATAATCGATATTTTAAATAACCGATTCATATAAAAACAAAAAGGGCGATATTTCTATCGCCCTTTTTTATCACTCTTTCAGAACTATTTATGTTCTAACGTCATACGATTTAAGAGTGGAGCAGTCAGTACCATCACAATCGCGATAGCCCCTGTCACTAAACCAATCTTCATAAACACATCGCTGTACACAGCCAGTGATTCTGCTTTGCTCGTAATAACCCCTTCAGGAACCGCTGCCAGTGAAGCAACAGAACCCGCGATAAATGCTGCGGCAGAGTTAGTTAAGAACCATGCACCCATGATGAAGCCCATTAGACGCTGTGGAACTAACTGAGCCACCATCGCCAGACCTAAGCCTGAAATCATCAGTTCACCAATACTTTGGAAGCCATAGCAGATAATCAGCCATTCAACAGAAACAATACCAGCTTCATTGGCAAATTTAGCACCAATTGGCAATACGAGGAATGCCGCTGAACACAACAACATACCAATGGCAAACTTGTGCGGCATTGGTAAGTTATCGCCCATTTTATTATAGACAGCAGCCAAAATTGGGCTACCAATCATAATCCATAATGGGTTCAACGCTTGATACTGCGCAGGTTCGATGGCGAAGCCTAACACTTCATGCTCAACGTTATGCAGAGCAAAGAAGTTCAGAGACGTTGGCATCTGGCTATACAGAACAAAGAAGACAATCGCTTCAAGCATTAAGATAAGCGCCACAACCATACGACGACGAGCAATCCCTTTTAATGCGAGCATCTCTTTGACAAAGATAACTAAGATACCGACCGAAACTAAGCCTAATACCGCACGAGCAATGCCTAAGTTATGGAGTAACCAGTTAGAGATGACGACCAGTGCAACAACACCAATAATCGTCGCGAATAATTTAGACAACACAACTGGCTCAAAGTCAGGTTTAGAACCGTGATCCGAAACCCATCTTTTACACATGTAGAAGTTAACAAGTGTAATGATCAAGCCCACAACGCTGAGGGAGAATGCCACATCCCAGCCGTAGTGTTTTGCTAACCATGGCGTTGCCAACATTGAGAAGAATGAGCCGATGTTAACGGACATATAGTACATGGTAAATGCACCGTCCAAACGAGGGTCATCTTTGTCATAACAGGTAGACAACAAGGAGGATGGGTTAGCTTTAAATAGACCGTTACCCACGGCAATTGTTGCTAAACCAAGATACACCATGGAAACGTCATGCCCAGAGTAGGCAACAAACGCATAACCAACAATCAGAACGAGTGTCCCAAGGACAATGGCTCGTTTGGTTCCAAGAACTTTATCTCCTAACCAACCCCCAATGGCAACAAACCCATAGACCAATGCAGAGAATGCAGCAAACAGCGTGATTGATTCCGCTTCTGACATTCCAAGCACTTGGCTAAGGTAGATTGGGAGTATCCCCTGAAGACCGTAGTAACCAAAACGTTCCCAGAGTTCGATAGAAAAGATTAGATAGAATGAACGAGGTTGCTTAAACGCGTTAAGACTGACTTCCTCTTTATTGTTGTTTGTTGTGGACACAAGTTACCTCTAGTACAACCTGTACATATGCAAAAAAAACCACGGAGCGCTATCTGCGCCCTCGCATTGTTATTGTCTCAAGAATTTAAGCCTTAAAAGATTCAATCTCGGTTGGAGGAGTATCAATCCCTGACCTCAAAGCAAACAAAACTGTGTGTAAATATTGTTTATGAATCGTGCAGATAAAATTCAATGAGTTAAAGCATATTTGATTATTTATTCAACATTATTACGAATATATGCCGATTAAAATAGAATAACCAATTATGCCATATACACTATTTATGCACCAAAACTATATAATATGCTAGTATTAATTACTGAATTAATAGTTACTCATCGTGATTCACTTCAATTTTTTGAAATTATCTGGAATTATTGCCGACCGTTATTTAACCGTTTGTTTATTACATGTTAAGCATAATGTTCTAATTTTAAGCAACCAATAAATCATGCAACATAAAAGAATCATTTATGAAATAAACATATTTAAGTTAAATTATCGGGGTTGAGGCTACAGAGGAAGGAAATAAGGTCAGATTTTGCGCAAAAAAAAGCCCAGTAAAAATTACACTGGGCATAATGCATTCTATTAAGGATCGTGCTACTACTTCAAACTACACTACATAGATGCATTATTGCATTACTTCATGTAAAGAAATGAATGTTGAGGGTAAATATATGAATGTTTGCGCAAACAAACAGTAATATAGATATTAATAAGACCCACAGCTTGTCAGAAAGGTTCCATTTATTTTTGAATATTTTTAAAATTTTTTACAACCCTATGATTTGAAATCATAATTAGAATATAAATATTGGCAATTGCATCCACCATAGCAACCAGATACCCTGTCCTTAGGAATAAATGGCGAAAATTCATCCCAAGGATAACGCGTGAAACGGTTTGCACTCTCTTTACTCTTTGTCAGTTACCTATTCGTTAATTTCAGTTACGCTAAAACGGTTGCTACTCCTGCTGAAACACCAAAAATTGATGAAAAAAGTCTGCTTAAATTAGTAGAAACAGGGCAAGCAGAAGCTCAATTCAATTTAGCTATGTTCTATCAATCCCATGGTCAGCTCGATAAAGCATTACACTGGTATCGCCTATCCGCTACACAAGGCTTTAGTAAGGCACAAATTAATCTCGCGTTGATGTATCAACAAGGCATTGGTGTCCCTAAAGATGAACAAGAGATGTTGCGGTGGATGGAAGCCGCTGCCAAGTCAGGAGACCCCATCGGTCAAATGAATATGGCAGAGTACACTTTGCAAGGCATCCCAAAACTTCTCGAAAAAAATCCACAGCAAGCCCTTGATTGGTTAGAAAAAGCGGCGGAGCAACAATTTCCAGCAGCACAACTAACGCTTGCCTATTGGTATGAAAAAGGCGTTGTAGGCGAAAAAGAACCCCAAAAAGCACATCAGCTTTACCTTGCATTAGCCGAAAAAAATCATCCACAGGCCCTTTATTTATTGGGATATCAAGCCGCGACGGGCATGTATAAAAAAATCGACTACCCCCTCGCCTTTCACTATTTTACTCGCTCCGCTGAACTGGGGTTTTCCCCTGCCCAAAATAGTCTTGGGATGCTCTATTTATCAGGGCAAGGTGTAAAACGCGATATTCCCTCCGCCATTAAATGGCTCACCCTTGCGGCCCAGCAAGGCGAAGTTTCAGCCCAATTTAACCTTGCTCTAATTTATGCGCGAGGTGATGGAATACCAGCGGATCAAGCGAAAGCCTGTCAGTGGTTTATCAAGGCCGCCAACCAACGCAGCCCTGATGCTCAATATGCCAGCGGAGCTTGTTATCAGTATGGAATGGGCGTACCGCAAGATGATACGAAAGCCTTATATTGGTATCGCCTTGCCGCCAAGCAAGGGGACGAACGCGCCCAGAAGAAGGTATTGATCTTAGAAAATGATTTACAAAATTCTGGGAAAGGGAAATAGCCTAAGACTGTCTGCATAAAATAGGCTTTATTCGTTAGCTCACACTTGAGCTAACGGGGTTGGTGGTTTATGCAATCGTCTCTGCCGTATATTCCGCATCAGGTACGACAAATAACGCGAGTACTTTCTCTGCAGCCATATTCCGTGCAACTATTTAAAGCCGGAAACAGAACTGCCGCTCCTCAAACGTTAGCGGCTTACCATTTTCAAGTAATTGCCGAATGCTCGGCCCAAGTAGATCCTGCTCACCATCCACTGGCGTGACAGGCACTTCTTGAAAACGTAGTTTATTGGTACTGACTTTCTCCAATATCTGCCTGTCTTGGCGGAGGATCACGCGGAATAACCGGCTCAATACGTAACGCTTGATCATTGCAGGAAGTCTGCCGCGCCGAGTGGCTATTCGGGCAAACACACGTAACTGACCATTTCCACAAGGTACTAGCCAAGCGCTGACAAGCAGATTGAGCTTATCACTGCGGTCGCGGTACTCAATTTCTGCCAGACACGGCAGACGAAAGCGCCCCATACTGACTCCGCGCTCACGCTCAAACAGTCGTGAAATAAGCCCTGACTGCTTCCCTTCTTCGCTATACACCGCTTCGACGCCATCCGCCAGTGGGCGAACTCGGGCACTGATTTGTTGCCGCTGCCTGTCGTGACGGATCCAGCCTGAGTGGACGAAATGAGTGTGGAAACCATCAAGAAAATTCTCAGCAGCGTCCTGCAACGAACACTGCACTTGATCGGTGACCCAAAACGTATCTAACTGCTCACTCTGTTGAGCAGGTGCAACCGGCGAAATTAACGGCATTTCAGTGCTCAAACTGACCCACACCAGCCCGTGAGATTCACAACAGGGCAAACTCTCAAGCAACGGCTTGCTTCCTAAAACTCGGTTACTACCGGGTACTCGAGTACAACGCCCGTCGGCGGAAAATCGCCAGCCATGATAAGGACATTCAATCTGTCCATCGCATATTTTGCCTGCGCTCAATGGCGCAAAACGGTGTGGACAACGATCTGGCAGCGCAGCAGCACGCCCATCACTATCACGAAACAGTACCAACGGAGAGTCATATAACTGGCAAGCTACCGGTTTGCCTCGCAATTTGTCGCTGAGGGCCACGGGCCACCATTGATGATCAAATAGATTCACAGTTTGAACTTCCTCATGATAGGCACACCAATCGCATGTAACAGATAACTAAGAACTCGCCATACAAGCCGTCGCCCCCAAGACAGATGAGCGATGTAGAGCAGACTGTATTCGATCTGTGGCTGACCACCCCGCAAGCGTTTGAATTCGGCAGCACCAGAGCTAAAATTTAGCACCTGACGACGCTCAACAGCTTCTTGCAGGCACAGGCGGGTCAATTGTCGATACAATCCAAGCCGTTGGGGTAACGCAGTGTCATAACCCACTATTGGGGTGCTGATCACAGTGGAAGATGAGAACCAACCCAACGCGCCGTCAATACGTCCATCAGGGGCACGCAAAGCACGGATTTCTAGCCAACCCTCACGCTGTCCCTGCTGCAACCATTGTGCATTATAGTGTGGATTCAGTGTGCAATATTTATCCAAATAAAGCAGGTTATAAAGATGCTCTATTCTTTTGAAATCCGTATCATTCAATTCGCTACCGGATACGACGGTATACGGGCTTCGCCGTAATAAAGTGGCATCCAGCCGAGTATTATGGTGCTTAAGAAATGGTGCTTGCCCCCCTGCCCGACCATCAAATAAATAGACTTGCCGACTAGGAATACTCAGGTATCCGCGGTTTTTCAAGCATTGGCGCAACTCACGGTTGCTAAAATCATTAAGCGAGCGAAAGCCGATTCCGTGCTCAGGGAACTCTTTTCGTAGCAGTGCCGTGATCGCGGGTAACTCCGAGATATCCCAATCAGTAGGATAAAGATTGGTCGATAGCAGCCAGTTATTTACTTGTACCAATTTGTTAACCTTACCCGCACGCAATAGGCGGTCAACACCGTAAATAAGGAACGTCAACGGCCACGTCAGATAAGGCCGGCCGAGGCGCTTGATTTCTTCGCGGGCATAACCACTGTAGGCAGTTTGCGGGGACACAACATAGCAGTTGTCATCGGGTTCGTTGCCATCTGTGATACTGACAGGAAACTGCTGCGTTTCCGTATCGAGCAGCCCCATTTTCGTGCTCACATTGCCTATCAAGCACTTGCTAGCACAGGCGCGGACATAACGCCGAGCCAAGCTGTCATTCGAGCTGGCACTCTCACTAAGAATTTGATCTTCGGACAATAATTTCATGGCGTACGCTCATTTAGCGGCTGGCCGTTCCATTCGATATCAGCCGTAGACGCCGTTAATAATCCACAGCGTCGAGATACAGCCCGAGCAATGATTTCCGAGAGGCTTCCAACTTGTGCTATCAATGGCCACCAGTCACCTTTTTGCACGATAACATCACGGGCTGCGGCATAATCACGCCAGAAAGGCGGGCTCAGGGCTCGTCGTGGTGCTGTAAATAGCAGCATCGCCAATGCGATCATTCGAGGCTCTAATGTTGGTTCAAGTGTCCGCTCGAGTGGATGACTCAAACTATTCACTAATAACTGTCGCTGATTGTCGAACAGATGCACACCACTGGTCGCTCTTGGATTGCATTCCAAGACATAGAAACGGCCATTTTTGTCCTGAATAAAATCGAAACCCACCTGTCCGCTATAACCCGTTTCTCGGCCAAAATGCTCAAGAAACTGGCGTACGGGTTCCGGTGCGCTCGGCTGGAAATAGATCCCTGAGCCACGACCGACTCGATAACGCGGGTGATAACAGCTGTGAGCGCGTAAGTCACCGTCAACTAAAACACTAAAACTGCAAAACTCCCGCCCCTCAATAAATCGCTGTGCAACCCATGGCTCGGCTTGAGTAGGCTGCACGTTATTCAGCTGTTGGCTAGATGGTCGGATTAAGGTTTGTGAGGCAAAGCGTGAATACGCGGGTTTGAATACCCAGCTTGCAGCATCGTCCGCGAATGTGAGCAATGCATGGCTGTCTTTCAGTAGATGGGTTTCAGGAGCAGCTAAAGACCAGCCATCCGTCATGGCCGCAAAGTGCCCTTTATGGTGCAACTGGTGTAACAGCGAAAAGTCACTGATTAATACCTGACACAGCGGTGATAGGCGTTCTAGGCCGTGAGCTAAGTAAAACACTTCTTCACACGTTGGCAGCAGAAGGTCAATACGTTGATTTACGATCACTGTCGCAAGAGCTTCAATCCAAGCTTCTGGGTCCTGTCGAGGTTCTGGCAAGCGGGCATAGTGCTGCACTGAGCAACTAAAGCGGGTAAGTGGCTGGCTTAATGAATCACCGACACTAACTGTCCATCCTGCCTCATCAAAAGCTCGCGCCCATTCTAGGCAGGCAGGCGCACGTGCACCAAGAATCAGTACGTTCATAACAACCTTATGGAAAATTGGCGCAAATATGAGGTTATACAAGCCTTTTTAATGAAAAATGACTTACAAAATTCCGGAAAAGGGAAATAGCCTCAGACTGTCTGCATAAAATAGGCTTTATTCGTTAGCTCACATTTGAGCTAACGAATTTATCGGTACAGCACACGTAGAGTTAATCGTTGGTTTTGAGTGAAAAGCTAGAATTCCCCTTTCTCAAAGAATTCACTGTCAAAAGCACTCTACAATTAATGACTAGAATTTCTGAGAACTTAAATTTTAAGTGCCGCAACAATTGCCGCTTCTATTTTTTCTGGGGCAGTAAACGGAGCAAAGCGCTTGAGCGGTTTACCGTCGCGACCGATCAAAAACTTCGTGAAATTCCACTTGATCCGCCCGCCTAGCAAACCGGGTAACTCGCTTTTTAGATAACGAAATACTGGGTGTGTTGCAGCGCCGTTGACTTCGACTTTATCAAACATCGGAAAGCTCACGCCGTAGTTAATGTAGCAGGTCTGCGCGATTTCCTCAGCGCCGCCGGGTTCCTGTTTTCCAAACTGATTGCAGGGAAAACCAAGCACCACAAAACCCTGATCCGCGTATTTTTTGTAGAGTGCTTCAAGACTGCCGTATTGTGGTGTAAAACCACAATGGCTAGCGGTATTAACGACGAGAACCACCTTACCCGTATAGTCAGCCATCGAGACAGGATGGCCGCCAAGACTTGTCGCGGTCAATTGATAAAAGGTGGTCATATTAGGATCCTTAAAACAGAGCCAGTCGATAGTGCTATGTATTTGCTAACTAGGCTTACCACGATAAATTCGCTGAGGGCGGCCAACCTTACCATATTCAATTTCAGCTTCGATTTTACCTTGGGCTAAACAATATTCTAAATAACGACGAGCGGTAGTTCGGCTAAGTTTAATGGTTTCGGCGATACTTTCCGCCGTGTATTCCGTATCCGAACTGGCAAATAATGCCAACACTTTATCCAGTGTTAACCCGTCAATTCCCGTCGGTAATTCTTCTTTCATTTCACCGCGAGCATAAGTATTGAACATATCATCAATCTGGCTCTGGCTGGTTCTTTGCTTGCCTTGAACAACCGCTTTGCGTTGAATATAACGATCTAATGTTTGCCCCAAACGTTCATAGGCAATCGGTTTTACTAAATAATCAAAAACCCCCAGACGGATTGCCTCGGAGACGGTTTCCATATCACTGGCCGCAGTCGTAAACACGATATCTGCACTATTTCGTTCATGTAACAGCTCATGCACCAAATCAATGCCTTTACCGTCAGGTAAATAGTTATCGAGTAAGATCAAGTCAGGCTTCATGTACTCAATCATTCTTCTTGCTTCGGCAAGATTCCCGGCAAGCCAGACCTTGTCACAAGCAGGATAAGTTTTTATATACTCGGCATGCATTTCTGCAAGGAGCAGTTCATCTTCGACAATGAGGATTTTTATCTTAACCATGTTGAGTCTTCACTTTCGGTATAAATATTGAGAACACAGTACCATGCGGTTGATTTTCTTCAATTATCACCGCCCCATTACATCGATTAATATAGGATGCCACTAAAAATAGTCCTATACCATGCCCATCGACAGCATCCGTTTTCGTTGTTGTTCCTCGCTCGAACCACTTATCACGCAGCTCTGGAGGAAAACCGCATCCTTGGTCAGCAACTTCAATCACAATCTCTTTTCCTTCATCTGAGAGATATAATTCAACCCGCTTATTGCTCGCCTCATTTTTCAAGCTAGCTTCAAAGGCATTATCCAATAAGTTACCCAACACTGCGCAGAATTCTGTGCTATTTAATGACTCTGGTAATTCATGCAACTGACAGCCAGGGACAAAAACCAATCGTAAGCCTAACTCTCTGGCTCGATGATATTTACCAAACAACAATCCTGCGACCTGTTTATCAGCAAATTGTTCTCTCAAGGAGTCAATTAACTGTTGGCGGGATTCAGATTCCCCCTTAATTAAAGCTAGCGCTTGGTCATATTCTTTCATTTGTAGTAGACCGCTCAGCGTGGAGATCCAATTAAGGTGTTCATGGCGTAAGGTTCGCAAATTATCCACATACTGGCGTACTTGGGATAGCTGGGAGTTTAAGGATTCTATATCATTTTGGCTACGAAAGCTGATGACGGCGCCGGCTAAAGAGTCACCATCCATAATGGCTACTCGACTAGCAATGACATTTAAGCCATTAAACTCACAAACAATATCATGCTGATTCTTCAATATATCTTTGGTGAAAAATCCTGATGGTGAAATATAATCAGCAACGGGTTTACCCATAATTTGCTTCGATGACTCACTAAGTGCCAGCATTTTCCTTGCATTGTGGTTGATACTGATGATTTTGCCATAGTAGTCAACCGCAATAATCCCCTCAAAAACCGCATCAAAAATACCTTTTTGAACCAAAACGAGTTGCGTAATTTCTTCAGGTTCCATCCCCAACATCTCTCGCTGAATCAATCGAGTAAATGCCCATGATAAAAACAGCAAAATCACTAAAATACCCAAAAAGGTGGCGGAGGTTTGAACAAATAACTCGGATAAAGACGTGTCAATTTTTTGAGTCAAATAGCCGATGGAGACAACCCCAATTACCTGACCATTCGTATCAAAGATAGGTGTTTTAGCGCGAACCGCATTCCCCATGGAACCTTCACCTTTAATAAAATAGCTTTCGCCATTCTCCAAGGCTCCGGGTTTATTCCACTGCATTTTATAACCAATTTTCTCACCATTAGGATGATACAAACGAATGGAATTCTCATCTCCGATCACCACATAGTCATAACTCGAATCTTGGTTTAATTTATCCGCAATAATTTTGAGCTTAAGAATATCTTTATCTTTAACGGCGCTGACAACCCCATCAATCGATGCAATCAATTTAGCTTGGCTCATCGCCAGCGACCGAATATTCGCCATCAAGCGGTTTTCAGCCGTATCCGTAAAATACTTCCCTAAACCTACCGTGAGTAATAGAGAGGCCAATAACAATAAAAGAAATACTCGCCCAGAAAATGAAAGGAGATTTCCTTTTTTAAATGCAATTTTCGGATAGTCTGCTTTCATCTTGCCTCTCGTTACCGATTGAAAAGTAAAATTATTGTTACAAAAAAACACCGCTACATCGTGGATTACTGTAGTTTAAACGCGATGAATAATAAACATATTATTAATTAAACACATTAAAACCACGGAATAAAGTTCATATCCATTAATTAAAAACTTTAAAACCATTAAACAAATACAAACTCATATTAGAAGTATGAAATAGGTCAAACATATTAAATACAGTCTATTTAATATAAATATTGAAAAGGATAATTAAATAAGAATTGAGTGCTTGGCTAATATAAAAGATGTGAAAAATATTTATTTAATTAACTTTAACATTAGCAACATTTTAAATACATCTCTAAATGAGATGCAGGATACCATTATGTTCGAACACATAACGTTTAACCAAGTAAAACGTCATGAGAACAGAAAACTCAATGAAATCACTCAATTTTTAAAAGAGAATGATTTAGACATTGATGCCAGCGTTGATGTTTTCATTACAATAACACGCAATGAAAAATTAATTGCTTGCGGTGGACTTGCTAAAAATGTCATTAAATGTGTCGCCATCAGTGATGAGGTTCGTGGTGAGGGTTTAGCATTAAAACTCGCTACTGAATTAGTCAATTTGGCTTACGAAAATAATACAACTCATTTATTTATCTACACCAAATTTCAGAATGAAGATTTATTTCATCAGTGTGGTTTTCATACCATCGCATCCGTGCCGAATGTCATGGTATTAATGGAAAATAGTTGCTGCTACTTAACTCGCTATATTAAAAGCTTAAAAAACTTACGCCAACCGGGTAAAAAAATTGGCTCGATTGTCATGAATGCCAACCCTTTTACGCTGGGTCATCGTTATTTAATTGAGCAAGCAGCAAAACAATGTGATTGGCTGCATCTGTTTGTAGTAAAAGAAGATACTTCGCGTTTTCCCTATAAAGTCAGACTCAAACTGATTGAGGAAGGCACTAAAGGTATCGACAACTTAACCATCCACAAAGGTTCTGAATACATTATTTCACGGGCGACCTTTCCTTGTTACTTCATTAAAGACATTACGGTCGCCAATAACTGTTATACCGAAATCGATATTAAGATTTTTCGTCAATATATCGCACCTGCACTGGGAATTACCCATCGATTTGTTGGTTCTGAGCCATTTTGCCAAGTCACTAATCAATATAACCAAGACATGCGCTACTGGTTGGAAACTGATGAGATGCCATTCCCACCCATTGAGTTAGTTGAATTTCCGCGAACAGTGATCGACGGCACGGCAGTTTCCGCGTCGCAAGTCCGAAAACTGCTCGCTAAAAAAGATCTTGCGGCGATCAAGCCGATTGTGCCTCCTGCTACCTATCAATATTTGCAAGAAATGTTGGCAGCACAAGCACAATCAGCCTCCGTCCGCACTACAAGTTCTGAATTAGCTATAGGTGAATTATGAAGATATTACATGCAGCGGTTGCGGGCACACTCGAATCGAGCGATGTCATGATACGAATCGAACCTTTAGAGGATACCAGCGAGGTTTCATTGCAAATAACCAGTAGCGTAGAAAAGCAATTTGGTGATGCTATCCGCGCTATCGTACTGGAAATGATTGAAAAATATGAAATCCAAGGCGCTGAGATCGTGGTGGATGATAAAGGGGCATTAGAGTGTGTATTACGCGCCCGCCTCGAAGCATTATTAGCCCGTGCTTGTGACTTAGAAGCCCTGCCATGGGAGGATAAATAATGACACCGGAAAGAAAAAAACGCACACGTAGAAGCATGCTGTTTGTACCCGGTTCAAATGCCGCAATGCTCAGCAACTCTTTTATTTATAAAGCCGATGCGCTGATGTTTGACCTAGAAGACTCAGTGACAATCAGAGAAAAAGACACAGCACGTCGTTTGGTGTATCACGCATTACAGCATCCGCTGTATCAAGATATTGAAACGATTGTGCGGGTTAACGCCCTTGATTCCGCTTACGGTGTCGCCGACCTCGAAGCCGTGGTTCGCGGTGGTGCAGATATTGTTCGCTTACCAAAAACCGATACTGCACAAGATATCATTGATATCGAAAGTGAAATTTTACGTATTGAAAAAAGCTGCGGGCGCGAAGAAGGCAGCACCGGATTACTGGCTGCTATTGAGTCCCCGATGGGAATAACCCAAGTGGTGAACATCGCCCACGCCTCCCCAAGATTAATAGGCATCGCATTAGGTGCCGAGGACTATGTCCGCAATTTGCGTACCGAGCGGTCTCCAGACGGCATTGAACTCCTCTATGCTCGGTGCGCCATTTTACAAGCTGCACGCTCAGCCGGTATTCAAGCGTTTGATACCGTCTATTCTGATGCAAATAATGAAGAAGGCTTCCTCAACGAAGCCACATTAATTAAGCAGCTTGGATTTGATGGCAAATCGTTAATTAACCCAAGACAAATTGAGTTACTCCATAATCTGTATGCGCCAACTCAGAAAGAAGTCGATCATGCCCAGCGCGTTGTAGATGCCGCTGAAGCCGCTGAACGGGAAGGTAAAGGAGTTGTTTCCCTCAACGGTAAAATGGTGGATAGCCCTGTAATTGAAAGAGCCCTCGTCGTGTTGTCACGCGCGGCATTATCAGGTATTCGGGAAGAGTGAGGCAGAAGAAAATGACAAATAATACATTGCGTCAGGCTCGCGTATCAGCCTACTTAGCACCAAGCGACAGCCAATTACCGCGTGAATTTAAAGACATCGGTAAAGTTCAGCAACAGGTGCAAAAACCAAGAAACCGTAAACTGTGTGAAGATTTACACGTTGCTATTCGCCGCTCAGGCTTAAAAGACGGGATGACTATCTCATTTCATCACGCATTTCGTGGGGGCGATTTAACCCTCAATCTGGTCATGCAAGTGATTGCCGAAATGGGTTTTCGTAATCTTACCCTCGCCTCTAGCTCGTTAAGTGCTTGCCACTCACCGTTAGTCGAACATATTCGCCATGGGGTCGTCAGCAAAATATACACTTCCGGTGTTCGCGGTGCTTTAGCTGAAGCGATTTCTCGTGGAGAACTCGATGAGCCAGTACAAATCCATTCTCACGGTGGACGTGTAAATTTAGTACATAGTGGCGAATTGAATATTGATGTCGCATTCCTCGGAGTGCCTTCATGTGATGAATACGGTAATGCCAATGGCTACACAGGCAATGCCAGCTGTGGTTCCCTCGGTTATGCGAAAGTCGACGCAGAAAATGCGCGTAAAGTCGTGATGTTAACCGAAGAATTACTCACTTATCCTCATAATCCATCAAGCATTAAGCAAGATGAAGTTGATTACATAGTCAAAGTTAAACGCGTCGGTGACGCAGACAAAATTGGCGCAGATGCCACTCGCATGACCTCCAATCCCCGCGAATTACTCATCGCGCGTACTGCGGCCGATGTGATTGAAAAATCGGGTTTCTTCAAAGAAGGATTTTCACTACAAACTGGTACTGGCGGCGCTTCTCTGGCAGTGACTCGCTTCCTTGAAGATAAAATGCGTCGCCACAATATCCATGCGGGATTTGCACTGGGCGGGATCACCTCAACGATTGTGGATCTCCATGAAAAAGGGTTGATTCGTAAATTGCTCGATGTGCAAAGCTTTGACCGTGCTGCTGCCGAATCTTTAGTACGCAACCCAAATCACATTGAAATTAGTGCTAACCAGTACGCCTGTTTTGATTCCAAAGGTGCTTCCGTTGATATGTTGGATGTGGTGGTATTAAGTGCATTAGAAATTGATACTCGCTTTAATGTCAACGTATTAACCGGTTCTGATGGCGTCATCCGTGGTGCATCTGGTGGTCATAGTGATACGGCGGTGGCAGCCAAATTATCTATCATTGTCGCCCCCTTAGTACGAGGACGTATCCCAACATTGGTTGATGAAGTCCTTACCTGTGTCACTCCCGGTTCTAGCATCGATATTTTGGTGACCGACCACGGTATCGCCGTTAACCCTGCTCGCCCTGAACTGAAACAACAATTAGAGAGCCAAGGCATTAAAACTGTGTCAATTCAGTGGCTACGTGAACGAGCTCAACTACTAACAGGTAAACCTAATCCAATAGAGTTTACCGATAAAGTGGTTGCGGTCGTCCGTTACCGTGATGGTTCAGTCATTGATGTTGTCCATCAAGTGAAGGAGTAGGTCATGTTTTACCCACTGCCTGATACCCAAGAGCAACTTGAGATTTCCTTACCTGACTTATTGGCGAGTCGTGATGCCCGTCAGGCTCGCCAGCAAGAATGGATTGGTCTCCATCAGGTAACCTTGATTTCATTTACTGTCGTCTTTCCTGGTCCGGTTAAAGATAACCATTTGGTTAGACAGATTTTTAATCAAGGGTTGAATGCGCTTAAGCAAGTTGCTTCATGCAGGCAGTGGGTACTTTTATCACAACAATCTTTTCCATTAGTTACGGGTCCTGAGTGTTTAGTTGCAGTAAACGCCGATGCATTAGACGTCAAAAAAGCCTTAATCGATGCAGAAGAATTATCACCAATTGGCAGACTTTGGGACTTTGATGTCTTTGATTCTCAAGGAAAGCTATATTCTCGCAGCCAATTTGACCTACCAACAAGACGTTGTTTGGTCTGTGATAAGGAAGCCAAAGTGTGTGCCCGCTTGCGTAGCCACTCACTTGACCAAATTTTATGCCGTATCAAGGAGTTAGCGTATGTTCCAGCAACGAATTGATCAGCAAACTGGGTTAACGGATGATGTGGTTAACCATTATAGTCACCTTGCTTGGCAAGCTATGCTGGCTGAAGTGAATTTAACCCCGAAACCGGGTTTAGTAGATGGACACAATACGGGTGCTCATAAAGATATGGCGCTCACCGATTTTCATTTAAGTGCCAATGCAATTGCTCAATTTTTCCCACAATTTTTACGGGCGGGTGACCAATATAAAACCTTACCTATTGAGCGTGTATTAGGCCAAATTCGTGGAATTGGTATTGAATGTGAAAAAGCGATGTTCAGGGCAACTCAAGGCGTCAATACCCATAAAGGTTCTATTTTTTCACTGGGTTTAATACTCACCGCCATGGGTAGGCTGATGGGATTAGGGGAAAAAGTGACCCCATCAACAATTAGCCAAACCGTTTCTGCCATGTGCCAAGGGATCACCGCCGAGTTAAAACAACCTGCCGATAATCTAACCGCAGGGCAACGTTTATACCAAGCTTACGGTTTAACTGGCGCAAGAGGCGAAGCTGAAAATGGCTATCAATTAGTGACGGAGCACGCACTGCCATATTATCTACAGCAGTTAGCTTCCGGAAAAAATGCCGATATCGCCCTACTCAGTACCTTAATTTTGTTAGTGAAAATTAATGATGATACCAACGTGGCAAATCGCGGGGGCATGGCGGGGCTAAATTGGATAAAACAGCAAGCGGCTCAGCTGTTACAACATGATTTTCACGACAAGCATGATTTACACAAGATCCAACAGTTTGACCAACAATGCATCCAAAAAAATCTCAGCCCAGGAGGTAGTGCAGACTTATTAATTCTGACTTGGTTTTTTGCCCGATTACCTTATCACCCTATGAATTATTAATATGAAAAAATAAAAACCAATGAATATAAAAATTCAAAGTCTGTATTTAAAAATAAAAGTAACAAAATAAAAAAACGTTTTTAAGCAAATTACACATCAGTACCGTTAAACAGTTTATAACATTTCTGAAATAGTACGATTTTCAATAGATTTATTACTCTATTCAAGATACCGCTATACCCAGAAATAGGTTTCCACACATTTTAGATATTCGTTTTATGTGATTTAAGAAATTTAAAGTTTTATATTCTTGAAGGATTAGCCTATGCAAAAAGATAAAATATGGAAGCTATTAGTTCTTATAGCCATTCCAATAATTATAGCCTTAATACCGACGCCAGAGGGGTTACCCAGTATCGCGTGGTTATTATTTGGTTTATACCTTGCCGCTATTGTGGGTCTGGTACTCAAACCTTATTCTGAGCCCGTGATTTTATTAGCCACGATTGCAGCCAGTGCGGTTGTTATTGGTATCACAGGCACTAAAGATGTGAAAGCAGGTGAAGTACTCAGCGGTTATGCTTCGGGGACCACATGGTTAGTCTTCGCCGCATTTACCTTGAGCGCCGCATTTGTGATCACCGGTTTGGGGAAACGCCTCTCTTATATCTTGATTGGTAAATTGGGTGGAACAACATTAGGACTGGGCTATGTAACGGCGATCCTTGACCTGATTATTGCCCCTGCGACGCCATCTAATACGGCGCGAGCAGGCGGAATTGTCTTCCCAATCATCAACAGTGTGGCGGTGGCACTCGGTTCAGATCCAGAAAAAAGCCCGCGTAAAGCCGGTCACTATTTGCTAGTGAACGTGTATATGGTGACCAAAACCACCAGCTATATGTTCTTAACAGCCATGGCACCAAATGCACTGGCACTGGCAATGATGACCGATATTATGGGCATCCATTTAAGTTGGGGTGGATGGGCATTGGCCGCAGCAGTGCCAGGTTTGATTATGTTAATCCTGACACCACTGATTATCTACAAGCTGTATCCACCTGAATTGAAAAAGGTGAATAACAAAGAGATCGCAGCAAAAGGGTTAGAAGACTTAGGTCCAATGACCATGCGCGAGAAACTGCTCAGTGTCATCTTTGTTCTCGCATTATCAGGCTGGATATTTGCAGATAAAATCGGCGTTAGTGCATCAAGTGTTGCTATCGCAGTGATGGCATTGACCTTAATCCTCGGTGTAGTCACTTGGGATGATGTTCTGAAAAACAAAGGTGGCTGGAACACGCTGATTTGGTACGGTGGTATTATCGGGATGTCCGGTGTACTGACCAAAGCGGGCTTCTTCAAGTGGTTAGCAGATGTAATGAGTGAGCACCTCTCCTTTGGCGACCAAGCGATGTTAGCGTTCTTTGTCATCATGTTTATCAGTGTTGCAATTCGCTATCTGTTTGCTTCCGGCGGTGCGTATGTGGCAGCGATGGTCCCTGTATTTGCGACTGTCGGAATGGTTGCAGGTGCGCCACCAATGCTGTTAGCGCTGGGTCTGCTATTCTCCAACGCCTACGGCGGCAGCTTAACCCACTACGGAGGCGCGGCAGCTCCAATCGTCTTTGGTGCAGGTTATAACGATATTCGTTCTTGGTGGATCATTGGTGGGATTGTGGCGTTCTTAAGTTTGTTAGTCCACATGACTATCGGTCTAGGTTGGTGGGAAATCCTGATCAACATGGGTCTCATTTAATCCCCCAGCTTGTCTTAGTTAATCGATGGAGCCCATGAAAATGGCGCTCCATTTTTTAACCTTATCGATATTCAAATAGGAATCAAGATGAAACAGATCCCTTGTGTATTAATGCGCGGTGGTACTTCAAAAGGTGTATTTTTATTAGCTGACGATCTCCCAACGAATATTCAACAACGTGACGAACTCATTTTAGGTATCATGGGCTCCGGTCACCCCTTACAGATTGATGGTATTGGCGGCGGCAGCCCTCAAACCAGCAAAGTTGCGATTATCAGCCCATCCACGCATCCCGATGCTGATGTTGACTATTTATTTGCCCAAGTATCGATAACTGAACCAATTGTGGATACCGCGCCAAACTGTGGCAATATTCTGTGTGCCGTCGGCCCGTTTTCACTGGAAAAAGGATTAGTTCCCATCACTGGCGACGTCACCACGGTTCGCATTCGCAACGTCAATACCAATACGTTTATCAATGCCACCATCCAAACCCCTAATGGGAAAGTGCAGTACGAAGGTAATACCACCATTGCCAGTGTTCCCGGTCATGCCGCCCCCGTCGCGCTAACGTTTTTAAATGCGAGCGGAACTAAAACAGGAAAATTATTACCGACCGGTAATGTGATCGATGTGATTGATGGCGTTGAGGTCACTTGTCTTGATATGGCTACGCCAGTTGTGCTGATTGATGCTTCTCAGCTCAACAAAACTGGCTATGAAACGGCTGACCAATTAGAGCATGATTTAGAATTTATGCAGCGACTAGAAACTATTCGACTGTTAGCGGGTGAAGCCATAGGGCTCGGCGATGTGACCCACAAAGTGATCCCTAAACCGATTTTAGTCTCCCCAGCACTTCATGGGGGCACGATTAATGTACGTTATTTTATGCCTCATAAATGCCATGGCGCTTTAGCCGTGACGGGCGCAATTGCCATTGCTACAGGCGCAATATTACCGGGAACGGTGATTGAACCTTACCTTCACGGTGCTGTGGATATGCAGAAAATTGCAATTGAGCATTTGAGCGGCAAATTTGAGGTTGCGCTACATAATCAAACCAATGCGCCTGAAGGGCTACAAGCGTCAATTATTCGTACCGCTAGAAAATTATTTGAAGGAAATGTCTTTGTGCCTTGATGGCAAGAAACATTCCTGCCTCAAACATTGAGGCAGGAATGTGGTGCTTATTTCAAAAATTCGCCGTTAATAAAATAGGAAACCTGATGAGCTTCATCGGGGGTCGGTATTTCCAGTTTCCTCGACATTCTTTCCAGCACATTATCAGGTACTACATGTTTACGCTGGCGATTTTGTTGCTGCCACTGTTTGCAAGGAACCTCGAGATAAATCAGATGGATTTTCGCTTGGTAACGAGCAAATAAGCTGATCAAGCTTTCTCGCAAAGAACCATTCAGTGAAGTCGCATTCCAGATGAAATTTTGCTTATTTCGTAGGTACACTTTTGCCTGTTCTTTGGCTTGCTGCGCCACCCAACCTTGGGCATTACGATCCGCTGGGTCAATGTTATGCTCACGGCGAATATTGTCGAGGCTCACCACTGCCGTCTGCGGGTAGAATCGTTGGATAAAGTGATCTTTCCCCATTCCCGGTAAACCACACAACATAATGACCTCGCTACCGTCCTCATCAAAAGGCTGGTAATCCGGTGTTCCACGCTGAGTATGGAAATAGTGAAAACGTCCTGCCAGTGAAGCAAACTGTTTCGGTTGGTTCCAACATTCATGTTCACGACAAAATAGCTCAAACAGCTCAATTCGTGTGAGTAAATCCGTTTGATCTTCACAAACCCGCCCAAGTGCATCGGCGTTCGCCAGCATGCATAACAGAGACATATCCACCCGCAGCGAGGCGGCATATAACGCACGCTCAGGATCTGGCTTTTCCATTAACCATAAGGGTAAACCGTGAAAACGGACTAATGCCGCAATTTGCTCGCGAATAGCAAACGGCGTGTCCACACTGCGAAATAGAATATTTCGGGCAGAAAGCTCCCCTTTTCTCGCGTGTCCGGGAGAGATAATTCGCCCCTCTTCTTCACGCGTGGTGCTGCGCTTTTCCACGTCATGAAGTAGTGCCGCAGTCCACACAATCTGTTGTTGCTGCTCAGGTAGCCGCTGGTATTCCGGCAAGCCTTCTAATGCCGCCAGTACCATTTGGGTATGAATAGCCACATTGCCCTCAGCGTGATGCCGAGAATCTTGTGGTACAGCGGCCATATCCCGTACAAATTCAAATTGCTTTTCCAACTGTGACCATTCGCGATTTTGCGTTAGTTGCCAATTCATCGGGCACCCCCTTGTCGTTCAAATGCCAGTAGCGCTCGCTGCCAATTTCGCTTCCAGTGAATGTCCGTTTTGACATGATTTTTACGCACATATTTGAAAATATGCTGCATAAAGTCATCCACATGAAAGCCTTGGCTATCTCGGGTCACGATGCCTTCCATACTGCACGCTTTTCCCGTATGGGTGTCCCGTGCAATGAAGTGGCTATCGGCAGATGCCGCGGTCATTAACGCGTCACGGTATTGTTGCGGTGATAGGGATTTATCAATCTCAAGATTAAGCTGTGGCACAGTGGGGAAATCAAACAGAGAAGCATAAAATTTCACCTCTTCCCAGCTTAGCCAATAGTCTCCTTGCCTCACCGCAAACACATAAAAGTAATCTTCGATATGTTGATATTCAATCGAATGAACCGCATATAAATTTTCACCGAACAGTTCAATATCCCCAAGATCGTCTTTAATTAATTGCCAACGTTGACGAATCTGTTGAGTCCATGCGGATTGTGTTGGCGCGCCATGGGAACGAGCAAACACGCCGTAGCGGCTCAAGCAGTTATTTTCACCATCGAGTTTTTCGGTATGAACTAATTGTTCAATATTTTGGATGTGCGCCCACCAATCGCTATTAATACGATCGTCGCTGGTGGTGCCCGGGGAGAACGGATAGTGATACGTTCTACCATACTTCCTTGATTGCATATTCATCATGCTTTCTCTACAGAAATAACAAAACACAACAAATCTTGAGCAAGATTTGCCTCTGTGAAAATTGAGAAATCAAGAGTTGGTATTACATATCTGTTCCGCGAGACGGCCTCATTAAAAAGTGTTTTTACTATAAAAACAATAAGAAATAATCAGTACGCGGGGATTCTAAACTAACAGTCAAGACAAAAGCCACCGATATAGTCCTAATTATGTAAAAAAACATGTTCCACTTAGCAACTATTTTTATTCTCGATATTTCATTCAGTTTTAAAATTTTTAATTGTTTTTGATTTTGACTTTTCAACTTCCAAACATTGGCTCTATGGATTTTGTGCTGTAGTAAGGCGACAAGTGCTGCTAATCCCTAGGAGCATACATAAGTATGTGACTAGGGTTAGTAAGCGCAGTTAACGCAGCTACAGTGCAAAAGACGACGAGCAGATCAATAAAGACCTAAAAGCCCCCCAATACCTAGAGTAAAAAAGCTAAATAGCCAAATCCACCCGAACGAATAACGCAAATGCCGTCCCATATCAATGCCCGCTAAGCCCATCGCCAACCATGCAGCCGGAGAAAATGGACTCACAAACGTCCCTGCGTTATTACCAATCGCCATCGCGTAGACCACTGCTGATGGGTCAATCCCTGCTGTTCCCGCAATTTGTTGAATAATTGGTAACAGTGCAAAATAATACGCATCAGTACTGGTGAAGATATCCATCGGTACACCGAGGATACCCACAAATATATGAATTTTTGATACCCATTCTGTTGGCAGGATCGCAGTTAAATCAACAGCAATAGATTTCAACATTCCGCCGTCAGACAAAATACCAAGAAATGCTCCAGCAGCTAAAATAATCGCCACCATTCCTAATGCCTGTGGGGCATGCTGAGAAATCACTTTCATTTGGTCTTTCGGATTTGGGAAGTTAATCAGTAACGCTAAGGATAATGCAATCATAAAGACATAAGGGGCGGACAGCAGACCAAATGCCAAGCAAATAATGGAGATTAAGATCAATCCGCCATTAATCCACGGCTTCTTAGGTTTGTTAATCGTTTCAACGACATCGTCCATTTGTTCTTCTGCCGTCAGCAGTGAATCCATTTGGTATGGAGTCGTACCTTGTAATTCAGCAGCAGCAATACGGCGTTTTTCACGCATTCCCATAATGACAGCAAACACCACTGCGCCGACCATACCAATTAATTGAACAGGAATGAGTCCTTGCCATAGTGTAGACGCATCGATACCCGTCACCGCAGAAGCTCGACCTAAAGGGCCACCCCATGGAACCATATTCATAATCCCCATACTGGTACACATTAATAACAGCATCAGGTAGGGACTCATTCCCAATTGGCGGTATAACGGTAACAATGCAGGAATGATGATTAAGAAAGTCGCCGCGCCAGAGCCATCTAAGTGGACAACCCCCGCAATCAGGGTGGTCATAATGCAGACCACAATCACGTTACCGCGTGTCATTTTGACCATTGCGCGGATCAGTGGATCAAAAATATGTAAATCTTTCATCAAGCTAAAGAATAAAATAGCGAACAAAAACATGGCCGCAACTTTAGAGACTTTATGAATCCCGCTTTCAAAGAACACAGAAATTTCAGCGATTGAATACCCTGCTAGCAAGGCTCCAATAAAAGGGATACAGGACATTGCAATAATCGGGCTTGCTTTCCCCATCATCAATAAAGTGACTATCGATACGATGATTAAAATACCAATAATTGTTAACACATTTATCTTCCTTCTTAGAATTATATTTTTTGCAGGTGAAAATACTCAGTAAAATAATTTCATTAAACTTTTAAATTATTAATAGTATTAAAGTATCAATTTATTAAACTGGTTATCGGTAACTTATTGCTTATATAAACCCCGCTATTTTCTTGCAAGTTAAAATTTGTTTTTTTGCGGTGATAAATGTGATTTTAAATTTACTAAAACCATTTTTAATATAAAAAATCAGGTAAAGATTCTATTAGCACCATTAAAACCATTAATGGGAATTAACGTTTTTTATTGTTGAAATAAATAATCTTCTGGGCTAAACCACTGGTCTTTACGCGGTTATCGTACGGTATAAAACCATGATTGAGCTCATTGATAGAATCGAAAATAATCAATGTGGTCATGTTCAAGCAGAAATTTATACTTTTTGTCTTTTTTTTCAAATATTTCTCTATTGTGGTGCTTTTTTATCTCATAGCGTGTGAAAAAATATCTATTGGATATACGTAATTCCCGCTTTATCACAAGAAAAATAGATGCAATCTTTTATACTGTGAACATAATTTTCATAATGTATAAGGAATAAATAATGAGTCATTTGTTTTCTCCTGCAACAATCGGTTCCGTACATTTAAACAACCGCATTATTATCCCTCCGATGTGCCAATACTCTGCTAATGATGGAGTGGTGAGCCCATGGCATCATGCCCATTATATGAATCTTGCCTTATCTGGGGCTGCCTTAGTCATTGTTGAAGCAAGCGCGGTCACTCCATCAGGTCGTATCACCTATAAGGATTTAGGGATCTGGAACGAAAGCCAGATGCAAGCATTTAAGAAAATGTTGGCAGAGATTAGACCGTTTGCGAATGCACGCTTTGGTATCCAAATCGCCCATGCGGGTAGGAAAGCCGCTTGTGATTTACCTTGGCTAGGCGGTAATAATTTACCCGCTAACCATGAACATGGCTGGCAAACAGTTGCCCCCTCCGCACAACCCTTTGCTGATAGCTTCCCGCCAAAAGCATTAACGAAAGATGAGATCCTTGAGATTAAGCGGCAGTTTGTGGATGCAGCCAAACGAGCAGAACAAGCGGGTTTTGATGTCATTGAAATTCATGCAGCGCACGGCTATTTACTCCATTCTTTCTTGTCCCCTAACTCAAACCTTCGCCAAGATGAATATGGTGGCAGCTTTGCTAACCGCTCCCGCTTATTAGTAGAAACGTTTAAGGAAATTCGTGAAGCGGTTAGCCCAGATATCGCGGTAGGTGTCAGAATATCTGCAACAGATTGGATTGAAGGCGGATGGGATTTAACGGAGTCCATTGAGTTAACACAAATTCTCGAGGAACTGGGCAGCAGCTATATCCACGTTTCTTCTGGTGGGTTATCCGATAAACAGCAAATCCCAGTGGGTCCCAACTATCAAGTTCCATTAGCTCAAGAAATTCATAACCAAACTCAGCTCCCTGTGATTGCCGTTGGCTTAATTACGGAACCGCTGCAAGCAGAGGCAATTTTAGCCACGGGACAGGCTGATTTCATTGCTATCGGTCGAGGGATCCTTTATGAACCTCGTTGGCCATGGCGTGCTGCCAGTGTATTGAATGAACAAATTTCGGTCGCACCACAATATTTGCGCTGTGCTCCACATCAGTTCAAACATTTGTTTAAATAAAAAATAAAGCCTCGACATTACAGAAATATTTGTCAATTAAGCTTTGAGAGTGGTCGTAGCGCATAGCGTTACGGCCTTTTTATTTATCCTCTGTAAATAATATTTTTCGGTAATACAAAACCCAATCAATTGATATTTAATATTATTTAAATTTTATTATCCTTAAAAAACTCTTATCTCACCCATTAAATATCAATAACACTCAATTGGGCTTTTCATTCTAACAATAGCCCAAATTCATTATGACTATTAGCAATGATTGGTTAATCATTATCGAATCTATCTAAATATTAAATATCGATATAATTATTTATATTTCATATTAATACGAGATAAAACATAAGAGAAATATCTTTTAGTGTGTATATATTATATTTATTACTCGTAATTAGACTAAACTTAATCATGGTGCATTTACTCGTATTGAGTGTTAAATGCGCAGTTCTAGTTCAACTAGGAGGTAGCTCATGAAACGTTTATCCTTACTTGTAACTATGATTATTGTACTCATTTCTGGTTTATCTTTTGCTAATGCTGCCACAAACTATATAGGTGGCGGTACGAT
The DNA here is from genome assembly GCF_028479445.1 of Providencia sp. PROV210. Lineage (NCBI taxonomy): Bacteria > Pseudomonadati > Pseudomonadota > Gammaproteobacteria > Enterobacterales > Morganellaceae > Providencia > Providencia sp. PROV210. The sequence continues at coordinate 114,904 of NZ_JAMPNQ010000006.1, read as the reverse complement.
TACATTTGTTGGTTATATCGTTGAACCACAATGTAAAGTTCAAGTGTCCAATACCGAACGAGTTAACTTTGAGTGCTATCGTAATGGTAAAAATCTCACGAAAACAAGCTCGTTAAAAGAGGCAAAAAAACTTAGCTTAAGTTATGTAAAAGTAAAATATAGCCAATACAAAAATAAGCCAATGTTAAATATTACTTATAATTAAAATCATATTATCAATGTGAAAATGCGAAAGGGTTAGCCAAACTTTGGCTAACCCTTTCGGTTTTATTATAAGTATATCGGCTCCCAGCAGCTAATTCGCTTGTCACCTAACTACCTTTAAACTATTCAAAGTTATATGAAATCTATACCAATAAAATAAAAAATTAATTTTTATTTAGCATAAATGTCACTTTAGATCGAACAACCCCCGGAGCGATAGGCTCATTACCGTATGGGACAATCCGAGCAGATAGATTAACATCGACTGAAGATGTTGGTCCCCCTGACGCTGGAATCGGTAATGACTGCCAATTATTCACGCTCGAAATAACACCGCCGGTTGCAGGAAGATTCAACAGTGGTATTTTACTCTGAGCTGAATTCAAAATTTCAATAGCAACGCCCTTTGCTGTTGAGCCCATATTAGGGTCAAGTAATAATACATCAGTTACATTTTTACTTATATTTTCCATTCCAGGGGCAAGACCATATTGAATCCCCGTAGAGCCTGAGTCACATTTTACCGTAACAGAAAAATTAACTAGAGATGAAGGTAATGCATTTTGAGAATGTGTTCCTAATGATACGTTTGCATCATTCCTTTCTACATTACATGAGTTAATTGCAGTGGTACTCACGCCACGTAGCCCAACCCTGAAAAATGATCCAATGGTATGAGGCTCTCCATTTCCACCATTCGAAACCATAGTATTATTAACACCAGGGCCTCTAAAAAATATAAATCCTTTAAGCTGCTGAGGTATTACTGGATTAAAATTACTTGCGGTCACAGCTATACCAGAACGGATTTGACTATTCGTAAAACCAGAAAAATGTTTTCCTTTTATTATAATAAAGTTGGAATTCGTTGGGTCAACCTCATATGCCATTCTTTTTGTCCAATTCGGCTCATTACCAAATGCATTCCCCACATTAATACCGTTTCCTAAAAAGAATTCATAATCCACACCGGAAACAGGAGTTCGAGGAGAAACCGCACCCACGACCCAAATTGCCCAATAGGTAATTCCATTTACTATTTGAGCAGAAGCCAGATGTGCATTATCTGCTCTAAATAAATAATAACCTTCAAAAATTTGGTTAGCATCAGCAGCATTACAACGAAATAATACCGTTTCTGGATTCAGTCCGTTAGAGATAGACAGTTGTGTCCCAGACATATAAGAAAGACTTAATGGCGTTCCTTTTGGTTGAAATTGTAATCCATAGATAGCGATTGGATCAATAGGCCCAAGGTAAGTGACAGGGGCACGGTTAATTCCAGTACCAACAACAGAACATAGTGCATTAGCTAAGAATGATGAAAACATCAAACTTAGAAATATAGCTAGTTTGATTTTATGATTAATCAAAATTAATTCCTCAGTAAAAATAACACGTGGATTCTGAGATCGTATTGTTGTTAGTAAAATTATAATTAAACTTACAACGTTGATTATTTTCATCACCCCATTTAACAAAAACAGTACCGGCTTCAAGCTGTGATATAAAATGAACTAATCCACCTTGACCAACCAAGCCAATCTTATTATTACTTTCATCATAAATATCCGCACCAAATGGAACTGACTTTTTATCTTGTAGCATAATACGGTAGGTAATATTATTTCCTTTCTCTGTTTTAAATTTCACTAATACTGCAGAGCCAGCATAAGGAGCGACCTTAACCATATTATTAGCAATTTCAATATCTGAATTCATATTTTCAGAATCTAGATAAAGAGTATTATATTGATAAGGCATAAGTGAAGGAACAACTGCCTGACCATTTTTATTAAGAATAATATTATTCCAAGATGAAACTGAAGCACCCTCTACTTTATCGGCTTCAATAATCGCAAACGTGTCACTTAAGTAACGAGAAGGAATAATACCTCCTTCATAAATAACCAAAGCGCCATTTGCTCCAGCTGAAAGTGATTTAAAATCTCTCCCTTGAGAATAACCCCCATTAACAGAAGCCGATGAAAAATCTTTTTGAATATTTCCTGAGAAGCTACTTCTTGATTGCCCAATGTCACTGGCGGTTACGTTCCAAGATATAGAATTATCTTCCCCAAAAGAGCTACTGATACTGGTATTATTTGCCCATCGATTATCATTGTCAGAACGCGTAATGGAACTACTCATTACAGTATTTTGCTCTGGATACCATAATGAGAATGGAACTGACACATTAAACATATAATTATTGTCGCCATTTTGCTCACCATTACGGTACATTTTTATATAAGTAAAGCTATATCCAATACCTTTAAAACTATTCATATAACCCGATTGCAATTGCTTGGTATCAGGTAAATTATCGCGCCAAGTTTGTAATGACCCACTCGCATAAATCGTACCATAATCAGCTAAATTTTGATTGATGGTTAAAGTATATTGAGAACGCCTTGGATTAATTGAATCCCCGTTAAATAAATAATTATCACGGTAAGAACTTGCCTCATATAAATTTAAATAATTTTGCGACTCATAACGATATCCAGCTAGTGCAATATTAGTTCCTGTGGCATTAATGTCTTTATTCCACGTTACCCTTGCTCGAGTACCACTATAGGTTTTATCATTATTAAGCTCAGCTTTAGAACTTGCCATATCAAAACTAAATGCACCAATATCAGTATTTACCGCAAAACCTAATAACCCTGACTGATATTTATTTGAATATTGCAATCCCACAAAAGGTGTTACGATATTACTCAATCCATATTGCAATGTGGATTGAACAAAAAAATCTGAAGAGACATTATCTCCCCGAACTTTACCGCTCACAATACTGTAATCAATTTGTCCCGGTCGTAATAAACCAGGTATCGTTGCAAATGGTACAATAAATGAAGAAACACTACCGCTTGCTTCAGTGACCTCAACCGTTAAATCACCACCATACCCTGTTGCATAAAGATCATTAATAACAAATTCACCCGGTGAAACGTTAGTTTCATAAATAACAAAACCATTTTGTATCACCCGCACCCGCGCATTACTGTTTGCAACACCACGTACAGTTGGTGCAAACCCTTGCATAGATTGGGGACGCATACGATTATCAGTCGCTAACTCTGCACCAGTATAAGAAAAACTGTCGAAAAGATTCCCATTCGTAAACGATTGACCAAGTGTTAATTCACTTTCAATTTGAGGAATCGCTCTTTGAACATAAGTTCGAATGCTTTCATGCTCAAATTTATTATCTTGATTATATTGTAAGTTAGATTGATGACGAAAACGAAATAGCCCAAGATTAAGTCCAGCAGATATATTTCCATAAGCTGAATGAGTATTTTCACCATGACTACGACTACTATATCCATTAAGATAGTAATTCATAAAAAATGCTGGAATGCCTTCATTCAGAGCATTAATTGGTACCGATCCCCTAGCATAATGCTCTACCATTATTTGAGGAATTAAAATATCCAATCTTAATATATCTTGCTTTAAACTAATATCTACATCTTTTGATAAAGTATATAGATTTTCACATTCCCCACCAGATGTAATTAAACTCAAATACTCAGGTTTAATATTAAAACTAGCCACATCATCTTTTGTTAAACAAGGAACGACCTTTCCTTTATCATTTTTATAAAATTTTACTTCTCTATTGTAGATAAATTCATTATTTAAATACAAGTCTACAAACCAGTTACCTGGTGTAACTTGATCTTCACTTAAATTATCTATTGATATATCTTTAGCATTGCCGAGTAAAAAGCCTTCATTATAAGAGTATTTTTTTCATTTTGATTTTCTTCAACAGCGAATGATACTCTAGAATATGCTAACGATAAAGAAATGAGTATAAAAACCAATTTTATTTTCATAGTAATACCATTTATTATAGATTTGATTCAAATGAATCTAAACCACCATAATCATTAATTATTGAGTAGTTGATTTTCTTGGCATTAATAAAATCATTTGGTATTGCAGTACCATTATCTCGCATCAAGTAAATCTCAGAGAATGGTGCAACCATATTTTCTACTAAGTCTAACTTTTTATTGCCTAATGAAAGTTCTACATTCTGGAAAGTAATATACTAGGGAGAGTTATTTTTAACTAAAACCTCATTCCCCTTATTTGTTCTCTTTATTGAGAAAGACAATTTTTCATTTATTTGAGATGGCATTTTAATACCAATTGGTCTATACAATAATTTTATTCTTGAACGAATTGCAATTTGCATAGTGTTTTTATCCAAAGATACGGAGTCTTCACTCTCTGGTGGTATTTCCAATACATTTAAATAAAAAATAGATTCTTTATCTTTAGGTAAATTACTACCCAAATAGGTTATTCTTAAATTCTGACCAGAATCTGGAGACATTTTAAATATAGGAGGAGTGATAGAAAATGGTGTTTTAATATTTTCAGGAAGCTCACTTGGGTCACCATTATCTAACCAAACCTGAACTAATGCTGGCCATTTATTTTCATTAACCAACTGCACTGTTTTACTTTTTGAACTCTCATTGTAGATAACACGAGTTCCATTAATAATAACGCTGGCATAAAGTGACGTTGATATCATAAACAATGATGTAAATAGAACTATTTTATTGATTATAGGTATCCGAGTTATCATAGTGACCTAACCTTGTATTTATAGCAGTATTTGAATATTTTTATCGAATCTGTCAGAGGAATTGCTCCCTCTGACAGTCTTACTTATTATGGATACGTCAAGGTATAGTTAACTTGTGCAGTCACAAGACCCGGAGCGGTAACTGCATCTTTTGCATAATAGAATGCTTGATATGCTAATGTCGCAGCACCACCAACAATCGGTTGTCTACCGACTGGTGCACCATTAACCTTAGCCAAGTTACCTGCTTGGTCAGCCAAACCGATTTGTACGTTAGCTGGGGCAGTTGTTGGATTAAGATTACCAGTAACAGCATCTCCACTTGTTAAACTTTCGAAGTTTGCTGCCACATCTACGCCGCTAGCGGTACAGTTAGCTAACTCAATGACAAATGAGGTATTTCCTGCTGTAGCACCAGCACTAGCAAGTGCTGTCGTTGATACTGTTGGCAGAGTAACGGTGAAATCACCGTTCGTACCAGTTATCACATCACACGTTGTTGCAGTAATTTCACCATTAAACGTAATTGTCCCATCTGCTGCCAATACGGAAGCTGAAACTGAAGACGCCATTAATAAAACTAAAAGAGATTTTTTCATATTTGACCTTTGTAAGATAAAACAATTCCTATCCTTTATTATTAAAATAAGGATGATTAACTACATAAAAGAAGATTAAGTCCCTTTAATACTACTATCCTGAATTAGATAACTACTGTATTTGCAACAAATATACTTTTATCGTAGATGGTCTTATCATAATCCGATAATAAGACTACGATGCTCACATTAAATGCATTCGCAAATTTAGCTAATGATTCAACATCAATTCTATTTACTCCCCGTTCATATCGAGAGATTTGTTGCTGACTGATTCCTGTTACTTTTCCTAAAGCATCACCGCTCCAACCATTTTGTAGTCTGAGTGATTTAATTCTTTGACCTATTGACAATGAGTATTTATATCTTTCATTTTCCATATTGGGTACCTCTGAACTTATTATTCATACTTTGAATCAGAATAGTTCATGTTCAATATATTACGCACCTAGTATTTAAAAACAAATAAGCCCACTCATTCGCGAGTAGGAAAAACATTTAATTATATTGAGCGCACAATCAATAAGAATAAAAAAACAATTTCAATAAAAACATAATGTTATTAATGGCAAGTAAGATAGAATTAACCGCTAAATATGTAAATCATATAGTGATAAAGAAGATTATAAAACTGACTTAGATTGAAAAATCGACATTAACACCAAAAAAATCATTTTATACTTTAATATATATTATTTAATCTACATTTTTAGACTACCACTATTGAAATAAATATATCGAGTGATATTTTATAAAAACAATTCAGTCAAAAAATAACAATCATTTTTCGTCAAACAATATAAATAAAAAAATTAAATTAAACCTATAAGGTGTAAAAACAATAAATATACAAACAAAAATATACAAATATTGTTTTGATATACAATGATTCATCTGAAAACTTATTTAACACCGATAATAAAAAATCTATTTTGGATGATTATTTTGTGACGCCTTAAAGGTCAATTATCATTTAACCATTAAAAATAAAAGTTTAAAAAACAACATTTAACCTTAATTATTACTTTAATATTTACAATAATAATTACATTCGTTCTAAGTTTAAGCTTTCATTTATCTAAAAATAAAATTATTAATATTAAATCAATAATTAAATTGTCACTTTTAATTTTAAATTAATATAGTCTTTTGGGTTGTTTTTCTTTTAAATCAATTTAATAAATAGAAGAGTCAACATTATCAGTTTAAATTTACTTTACTCTTTATTGTGAATATAACTCAACAAATGCAGCTTATCCTATCCGCGGTGTCAGTAAATATCAGCATCTTACTTCATCAGTTGTGCTACAGGAGCCGTCTGATAATTGCTCGTCAGTGATCATTCAACTCTGTGCCATCAGCGTAAATTTGTTCCAGCCCAGCAGGGCTATTTTCTAATCCGAGTAAGTTTGTTTTCTCTAAAATGGTTTTTATAACATAGGAACTAAAATATCGGCGTAGCTAACCTACTGACTGAGAACACAAAAGGAATAACTAATAGAAGAATATCGATATGGGAAAGGAGAGCAAAAAAGCGAGGTGTATTTATCTGAAGCCTAGTTTTGAATTATCTCAAGAATCTGGCTATGTAGCATAAAAAAATCCGTAATCGTAGTAGATTACGGATCTTACACAGCGACCAAATTAGTCAATAACGCTTAACTGTTCAGAAGTGCTGTGCTTAGTTTTATTTCATAAGCGTATTCAATTAACGTGCGCTCGTTGCACACTCTTGAACAAATCCAATCATCGTTTGTTGGAATTCAGGCGCTGCACTTGCTGATTTTTGTAATTCACCATCTAAACGTTTGAATTCTGCTAAACCATATTTTTCAATTGTTTTATCATATGCACAACCACAAATTGCACTGACTGCTTTAGTGGTTTCTGCATCTGAATCGCCAGATGCCTTGGTACAAGTATTCACGAAGTTAGTTTTATATTCAGCAATTTCAGACTTTTCATCCGAACATGCAGACACTAATGCCATAACACCAGCCATACCTAATACTAATGCGATTTTTTTCATTTTAGACCTACTATCCCTTTCTAATATTTCAATCGATGGACTTCTTAATATTGATTAATCTTTCAATCATAGCCGCTTTAAGATGAAAAATCCTCAATCATTTCCTGACATTATTATTTAGAACTTCACAATACCTTATATTTTTTAGGTCGATGTTTTATTTTTTTCATCTCTAAGAAATATAATTTCATTGATAATCCAAAGACGATAAAAAACCGGAGTTTTATTCCGGTTTTTGATTGATGCTGATATTCAATGGCTAACTAAACTCATTACCAGTAACCAAGGAATTTCCACCAAATACTCCCTAAGCTGATCCAGATAATTAAGTTCACGACACTCATCACAAAGCCCGCTTTCCACCATTCACCCAATGTGGCATATCCGGACCCAAAGATAATAGGCGCGGTTCCTGTCCCATAGTGAGTTAATGACATCATTAAGGAAGAAGAGAATGCTAGGGTAAGTCCCAGCAGCATTGGCGGAGCACCAAGAGCCAAGCCAGCGGCAAAGAATGCGGCAAACATTGCGGTAATATGCGCGGTTGTACTAGCAAAGAAATAGTGGGAATAAACGTATATTAATACCAGAATTAAGGTTCCCCAGACCCAACTAATACCCATGCTGTCGATGGAGCTACCGACGGTGAGTGACATCCACTTGATTAAACCTAATTTACCCAAGAAGCTCGCCATCATCACCAGCGCCGAGAACCAAACAACCGTATCCCATGCGCCTTTATTCTTCAGAATATCATCCCAGTTAACCACTCCCGTTGCGAGCAACACACTTAAACCGATAAACGCAGCAGTAGTCGCATTTACACTAAAAGACGGTCCAAATAACATTTCAGGAACCCCTGCCCACATCACCAGCAAGAGTGCAAACACACCAAGGGTAATTTTTTCCGGCAACGAAATCGGGCCTAATTGTTGTAAGCGCTCCTTCGCGAAATTAGGTGCATCAGGTGTAGACGTGATTTCAGGTTTATACATAAAATAGATTACTAAAGGCATCAGGATCAGAGACACTATTGCCGGAACAAACGCGGCAACCGCCCACATTCCCCAGCTCAGTTCATTTCCTTTACCCGCCTCACTCACAATTAAACTAACAATCAATGGGTTTGGCGCCGTCGCAGTAATAAACATCGCAGACGTGATTGGGTTAATATTGTAGTTAACCAAAGAAAGGTAGCGTCCAATTTTTCCTGCGGTTCCATCTTCGGCTTTAGAGCCGAAGCTATCCGCGATTGAGCGCATAATCGGGTGAATAATTCCGCCACCTCGAGCCGTATTACTTGGCGTAACAGGCGCTAAAATAGTTTCGGCAATCGCCAAAGAGTAAGCAATCCCCAACGTTTTTTTACCAAACAGGGAAATAACGTAATAACCGATACGCGCACCTAATCCCGTTTTATTTAAACTCATTGATACCATAATGGATATACCAATCAACCAGATAAGGTCATTGGAAAAACCACTTAATGCATCAGCAATAGCCCCTTTTGTTGATTCTGGGTTAGTGACCCCAGTAACCGCTACCAAGGAAATCGCGACAATTGATACCCCACCAATTGGTAGAGCTTTACCTATGATTGCAGCTATGGTTCCGACAAATAATGCTAATAAATGCCAAGCATTTGGATTAACACCTTCAGGAACAGGAATAATGAACCAAATAATTAATGCTATGGCGACTGCGATTAATGTGGGTATCGGTTTTAACGGGGTCAGTTTATTCATAAGGGTATCCATACAAGTTTTAAGATGGAATGACAGAGAAAATGCAATAATATATTTTTATCTTTAGCTCGATGTTAGCAAATTATCATTATAAAAACTTGATCGTTATCATTTCGTTACTTATTTTTGCTGTATAATCAGTAAATTATGTAACATTTTATGATTTTAAATTACAATTGCTCATCGACTTGCGCATAATAAAAAAAGCAAGCCACACTAAAAACCAGTCATTATTTCACCTAACCACGCCACTTTCTCATCCATCAGATAAAAGCGAATAAATATTAATACTATTTTTAAAATCTCTATCAATATACAAAATTTCCGCTAAAAATTATATTTACTTATCTAAAACTGAATGCTGAATCGAATTAATAACAATTAGTTGAATATAGCAAGAATGCCCCTTGTAACTGGAGACTATTTAGTTTATTTGAAGCGCTATTATATTACTGGTATGTTTACTTACGAAACACATTTGCTCACCAAACGGGCAATTGTAAAGCAATGGTTAAAAAAACATTGCAGTTAGGTGAATTAGTTTCTGAGGATGATAATGGTGAAAATAATAATCAGCCATATATTAATATCACTATTTCCTATTTTAACCCTTGTCCATTAAGTTAATCTAAAATATGTATGGCAGTTTATCGAAATAAGACTATCACTCTAAAGGAAATTAAAATGACACTTAATGACACTCATTATAAAAACCCTCAGCAACCCTGTATTGTTCTCTGTACAACCAACACCCATGATAGCGCAATTAAAATTACCCAACATCTGTTAAATAATCGCCTTGCTGCCTGTGTTTCGTTATTACCCCAAGTAACATCCGTTTATCTATGGAAAGGAGCGGTGACTGAAGATAATGAAATTTTACTGCTAATCAAAAGTACCATCGCCAACCAACAAGCCCTATTTGACGCCATCAGAGAGATCCATCCTTATGAAACACCAGAATTAATTTGCTTAGATCCTAGCCAAGTAGAGGATAATTATTTGCAATGGTTAGTAAACTCGGTTCGTTAACAGGAAAAATTTACACATTAAATAAGCTTTATTTCAATATAACATAAAGTGAAAATCACGAATTTTCGATTGTTTGGTCGAGTTTGTTACGTTAATGTCTAGTGGTATATAGATATTCTCGCTTAATATTTATTTTCCTCCATAATTTGGAGGATTTTTTTATACAAATATCCATATCCATATTAAATAATGAAATACCTAATTTATAGGTAAAATACCAATAACATGTATCAATTTTAATTAAATATAAAGAATAATAAGGCATTAGATATTATTTCACATACATATCTTGCTTAATCAGAGTTAAATATTATATTTAAATACATAATGTAAATTAATATAAAATTTAATGGTGTATTCATGACTAAATTCAAACAGATTACCCAAGACCTTCTCTTGAATATAGACGAGCTTGCTAAAAATATTCCTGATGTTATCAATCAATTTTCAAGGCTACAGATAGCAAGTACAAATGATGGAGCATTAGATAAAAAAACCAAGGAATTGATTGCAATAGGGATTGCTGTTGCAAATCGCTGTGATGGTTGTATAGGTTTTCATACAAAAACATTGGTCGATTTAGGTGTTACAAAGCAAGAGCTAACCGAAGCTCTTGGTGTCGCTATTTTGATGGGGGGAGGCCCCTCTGTAATGTATGCCACTGAAACATTACGTGCCTATAATGAGTTTATAGATAAATAATTTCATTAAATCTATTCTTAACCAAGAGAGGGATATCCCCCCTCTTGCTCTTTAGACTTCACAAAGTTGTTATCATTTAATCTATTGATGGCTTGCTTGATAATACGGTGCTTTACTTGCAGGTAACGGTGTTCGCCCTCGAATTTTATCTGCCATTTTTTCGGCGATCATAATCGTGGTTGCATTTAAGTTCCCTGTAATAATCTGCGGCATCACCGAGGCATCAATGACTCGAAGATTTTCAACTCCATGCACACGCCCTGCGCCATCAACTACCGCCATTTCATCCAATCCCATCTTACAAGTACCACAAGGATGAAAAGCAGTTTCAGCATGTTCCCGCACGAACGTATCGATCTGCTCATCCGTTATGACCTGATTACCGGGGCTAATTTCTTCGCCGCGATAGGGCGCTAATGCAGGTTGCGCCATAATTTCTCGCGTGATCCGAATGGCTGCTCGAAATTCTTCCCAATCCTGCTCACAGGACATGTAATTAAAAACAATGCTGGGATGCTGACGAGGATCGAGAGATTTGATTCGTACACGTCCACGGCTCGGTGAGCGCATTGACCCAACATGTGCTTGGAAACCATGTTGGTTAACCGCATTGCTACCATTGTAATTAATTGCCACTGGTAAGAAATGAAATTGAATATTGGGCCACGCAAATTTTTCACTGCTACGAATAAAGCCACCGGCTTCAAATTGGTTACTTGAGCCAATTCCCGTTCCCTTAAAAAGCCATTCAGCCCCTATTTTAGGTTGGTTAAACCATTTTAATGCTGGATACAGTGAAACAGGCTGCTTGCACTCATATTGTAAATACATTTCTAAATGATCTTGAAGGTTTTCACCCACCCCTTCCAAGATATGTACTGGTGAAATATTAAACTCTTTTAGGATGGCTTCAGGACCGATACCTGAGCGTTGCAAAATCTGTGGAGAAGCAATCGCGCCAGCGCAAAGCAGTACCTCTTTACGTGCGGTGGCACCGGTAGGTTGTTGACTCTTTCCACGATAATATTTTACGCCCACCGCTTTTTTACCATCAAATTCGATAATATCGGTAGTAGCATGGGTCACAATGGTTAAATTACGCCGAGAACGTGCTTGATCTAAGTAACCTCGGGCGGTACTGGCTCGGCGTCCATGAGGGGTAACCGTGCGGTCCATTGGACCAAATCCCTCTTGCTGATAACCATTCAAATCATCAGTTCGGGGATATCCCGCTTGAACACCCGCCTCCACCATCGCGTGGAAAAGTACGTTATTTTTGGGTTTAGGCGTCGTCACGCTTACTGGGCCTTGGTCACCATGATAAGCATTGCCCCCAATATCTCGAGTTTCCGCCTTACGAAAATAAGGCAGACAATGACGGTAGTGCCAATCCTCTAAACCGGGCGCTTTTGCCCATTCATCAAAGTCCATGGCATTTCCACGGATATAACACATACCATTAATTAATGAAGAACCACCTAGCCCTTTACCTCGCCCACATTCCATGCGACGGTTATTCATATAGGGTTCAGGATCAGTTTCGTATGCCCAATTATAGCGACGCCCTTGTAACGGGTAAGCCAATGCCGCTGGCATTTGTGTGCGAAAATCGAACCGGTGATCCGGTCCTCCTGCTTCAAGGAGCAGCACAGTAACATCAGAATCTTCTGTCAGGCGGGTAGCTAGAACGTTACCGGCTGAACCAGCACCGATAATAATGTAGTCATAGACCATTGTTATCTCCTCTGTTTCAGTCAAAGTTAAAAGATGATTAGAAAACGGACGTAAATTCTCCTAGTTCAATTTGAATGGATTTTATTTGTGTATAATTTTGCAACGTGACCAACCCATTTTCACGGCCTACACCAGAGTGTTTATAGCCGCCAACAGGCATTTGTGCTGGAGATTCCCCCCACGTATTGACCCAACAAATTCCAGCTTCTAACTGATGAATAACACGATGGGCGCGGGTTAAATCTTGAGTCACGATTCCCGCTGCTAACCCATAGACACTGTGGTTAGCGCGCTCGATTACCTCATCTTCACTGTGGTAGCTTAAAATACTCATAACAGGCCCAAAAATTTCTTCTTGAGTAATTTGCATTTCATCAAGACAGTCCGTAAATACGGTCGGTGCCACATACGCCCCGTGAGCAAATTCACCGTCCATCAAACGTTCACCACCGCACAGTAACCTCGCGCCTTGAGCCTTGCCGATTTCGATGTAACGCAACACATTTTCCATATGAGAGAAACTCACTAATGGACCAAAGTTCGTCTGCATATCGAGTGGAGAACCGACTTTAATGCGAGCAACACGCTCAGCAATTTTGGTTTCGAATATGGCCTTTAATGCCTCTGGTACAAATACACGTGTCCCATTCGTGCATACCTGCCCGGAACTATAAAAGTTTGCCATCATGGCGATATCGGCGGCTTTGTCTAAGTCAGCATCGTCAAAAATAATTAACGGGGATTTGCCGCCTAGCTCCATGGTGACTTCTTTTAAGCTAGAGGTTGAAGCATTCGCCATCACTTTTTTTCCTGTCGCGATACCCCCAGTAAAAGAGATTTTAGCAATATCAGGATGCTCCGTGAGCCATTGCCCGACTTCACTACCTAGCCCAGTGACCACATTAAATACTCCAGCAGGCAGCCCAGCTTCAGTATAAATTTCCGCCAGCTTCAATGCGGTTAATGAGGTCATTTCACTCGGTTTAAACACCATGGCATTTCCCGCAGCCAATGCAGGGGCAGATTTCCATAAGGCAATTTGGATAGGATAGTTCCATGCACCAATACCGGCAACGACACCGAGAGGCTCACGGCGGGTATACACGAATGAAGTATCACGTAGTGGAATTTGTTGCCCTTCTAAGGCAGGGATCAGCCCCGCATAATATTCCAAAACATCCGCCCCTGTGACAATATCCACAAAGCAGGTTTCAGATAACGGTTTGCCTGTATCGAGGGTTTCTAAATGGGCTAATTCGTCATTGCGTTCACGCAGAATATCCACGGCACGACGTAAAATGCGGGAGCGCTCTACTGCCGTCATGGATGCCCAAATTTTTTGTCCCTGTTTTGCACTTTCCACCGCCCAGTCAATGTCTTCTCTGGAAGCCGATTGCAGATGAGCAATCAACTCTCCATTAGCTGGGTTTATCGCTTCAAACTGCCCACACTCTGGCTGTGAACTGTCCACGTAGCCCCCATGGATATAGAGCTTGTGAATGGGTGGATTCTGCATAATTTCTCCTATGAATTGCTATTAGGTGGCTTTGTCCCCTGCTCGATTAAGTTGCATATCGATATACTCGTTGGTAATGCTCAACGCTTCTTCAACCGGAAAAACCTCTCGACTCAATGCACTGCGTAACCATAAGCCATCAATCAATGCGGCCAAACCTTTGGCAGCACGTCGGGCATCTGATTTATTCAATACACGCCCAAACTCATAGCTGAGATTGGAATATAAGCGGCGATCATTGACATGTTGTAAACGATTCAAATTAGGCTGATGCATACTGCTAGCCCAGAAGGCTAACCATGTTTTCATCGCAGCGTCACTGATTTGTATCGGATCAAAATTACCTTCAACAATCGCTTGAATACGGCGTTTTGGATCCTCACCCGTCAGCATTCTTAGGCGCATAGCGATACCAAATCCCAACTGGTATTGGATATGACGCATAGTCGCTTCCAATAAACCATTTTTGTCACGAAAGTAATGGCTGATGATTCCAGTAGAAACACCGGCTTTGCGTGCGATTAACACAAAACTGGCTTCCTGCATTCCTACTTCGTTAATGACCGCTAAAGTGGCTTGGATTAACTGCTGTTTACGTATCGATTGTATTCCAATTTTTGGCATGGCATGGGGACCTAAAAAAACCACTGAACCCATTTATTAAACGTTTTTTTAATTGAATGTTCAATCAATATTAACTATTGTTTATAACAATAAATTCACAAACACATCGAGGAGATACCCGTGAAATTTTAAATCTTCGCTAATAATTCAATACGTTAGAGAAGAAATAAACTTTAAATTTTCATATGGATAAAATTGTGGAACTGCCAATGACAAATTCAAAAAGTCCCAAGAATGAGCAGAAAGACAAACTTAATTCTGTTGTTTTTTTTACCTCCGCCGCGCTAATTTTAGCGTTTTCTTTTTTTACCATCCTAATGACTGATACCGCGAATCAGTGGATTGTGACTGCGCTAGGATGGGTCTCTAAAACCTTTGGTTGGTACTATTTATTAGCCGCCACTTTATACATCGTATTCGTGATTTTTATCGCCACGTCACGCTTTGGAAATATCAAGCTAGGGCCTGAGCAATCCAAACCAGAATTCAGCATGCTCAGTTGGTCTGCCATGTTATTCGCCGCAGGGATTGGTATTGATTTAATGTTTTTCTCCGTTGCGGAACCCGTAACTCAATATATGCTACCGCCAACTGGTGAAGGTGAAACCCTTGAAGCGGCTCGTCAGTCGATGGTGTGGACACTGTTTCACTATGGACTAACGGGCTGGTCAATGTATGCCTTGATGGGCATTGCACTGGGCTATTTTAGTTATCGTTATAATCTGCCACTCACCATTCGCTCAGCGTTGTATCCCATTTTTGGTAATCGGATTAATGGACCCATTGGTCATACCGTGGATATTGCCGCCGTATTAGGCACCATTTTTGGTATCGCCACGACGTTGGGAATTGGTGTGGTGCAACTCAATTATGGGTTAAAAGTTCTGTTCGACTTTCCTCAAGGACTCACGGTTCAGGGAGGCTTGATTTTCCTCTCGGTAGTGATGGCTGTGATTTCAGCTACCTCTGGCGTGAATAAAGGCATCCGTATTTTGTCTGAATTGAATGTATTACTGGCGCTAGGATTGATTTTATTTATCTTATTTGTCGGCGATACCGAATTCCTGCTTAATGCCTTAGTGCTGAATGTTGGGGATTATATTAATCGTTTTATGGGGATGACCCTGAACAGCTTTGCATTTGATCGCCCCACAGATTGGATGAATAGCTGGACACTGTTTTTCTGGGCGTGGTGGGTGGCATGGTCACCGTTTGTTGGGTTATTTTTGGCACGAATATCCCGAGGTCGCACCATTCGCCAGTTTGTGATTGGTACACTGATTATTCCTTTCGTATTCACTTTGCTGTGGCTGTCTATTTTCGGAAACAGCGCGTTATATGAAATTATTCACGGCAATGAAGCATTAGCGCAAACTGTATTAGAAGCGCCTGAAAAAGGATTTTATTCCCTATTAGCGTTATATCCCGGTTTTGGATTCACAGCTTCGGTCGCCACAATTACTGGGCTACTTTTCTATGTCACTTCAGCGGATTCAGGCTCGCTGGTGCTGGGGAATTTCACCTCAAAACTGAGCGATATAAACAGTGATTCACCTAATTGGCTGCGGGTTTTCTGGTCGGTTGCCATCGGTTTATTGACTCTAGGAATGTTAATGACTGATGGGGTTTCTGCCCTGCAAAATACCACAGTGATTATGGGGCTACCCTTTAGCTTTGTGATTTTCTTTGTGATGGCGGGGTTATATAAGTCACTGAGATTTGAGGATTTCCGTCGTGTTAGTGCGATTAATACCAACGCACCAGCTCCGCTGTATGGTAATGAGCCGATTAAATGGAAACAGCGCTTAGGTCGGGTGATGAATTTCCCCGGAACAACCTATACGCGGCGAATGTTGGATTTAGTGTGTATTCCTGCCATGCAAGATGTTGCCAAAGAGTTAGAGCTACGCGGTGCACAGGTGGAATTTACTATTCATCCACTTCCTGAAGACGAGCGACTTAATCATTTAGAGTTAGTGGTCGATCTGGCTGAGGAGCAGAGTTTTATCTATCAAATTTGGCCACGTCGTTACACTGTTCCAAGCTTCACTTACCGTGCGCGCTCGGGTAAATCTCATTATTACCGACTTGAAACCTATCTATGGGAAGGCACCCAAGCCAATGACTTAATGGATTACACCAAAGAGCAGGTGATCAGCGATATTCTCGACCAGTATGAAAAGCATTTGAATTTTATTCATTTAAGTCGTGAAGCACCGGGAGCGACTCTGACGTTCCCTGAAGGCGCATAATTTAATTCGTACAAAAAAATCAGGCGCTCAATGAGCGCCCTGATATCGACTAATTTCAATATTACTTATTCATTTTTGAGCTGTTGCTCTAGCATGGAGCGAATTTCTTTTGGGTCATTCATCCACGATAAATGCCCCGGGCACCCTGCTGCTGTAGGGTTAATATCACAAGGACGGATTTGATTAAAAATCGATTTTTGCTCTTCATCCCGCTGTTCTAATAAATATTGATAACTTTGATCTTTCTGTGCAATTTTCAATTTGGGGTCAAATTTAAATTTTTGTTCTTCTTGCAGTGTGTCGATGCCTTGGTAGTTTTCATTATATAGGCGATCAGCGGGTGACTTTTCTTTAAATGACAAGTCCGTGGTACAACCGAAAGAAGAAAAACCAAGAAAAAATACAAAAATAACCTTTTTAAACATATGGATACCTATCACGAAATATAATGCTGCATTATATTCCCCTAGAACCCATCGGCACATAATATCTATTTTTAATTTTATGTTACTTTATTTTTCAATTGGTTACATTTAACTAATTATAAAATCAATTGATTGAATTGCTACAGTCACCATAGTGACTATTTATACAAAATCATGTTCACTATTTAAATAACAAAATTCGTCAAAATAAACGTCATTGTGGCTATCTAATTTCAACAAAATAACCATGGAAATAGTTTGATGAACAACTCCCTTATTTCCTCCTATAAAAACACAGCGAAAAACAGGCAATTTTCTCAATTTCGAGCTAAACCTATATAAGCGATGTTTATTTTAGAGGGAATGTGATGGAGACGGCGAACAGTCAGATTATCTATAAAGTGAATCACTCCATTTCTGTGGATGATTTTCTAAATTTGATCAACCAATCTCCGCTGGATACGCTGGTTCCTTCGGATAATTTGGCACTGCTAGATTCGATGTTAAATAATGCAGATTTGTTGATTAGTGCATGGGTGGATGAGCAATTAGTGGGATTTGCCCGTGGGATCACGGATTTTAGTTTTTGCTGCTATATCTCTGAAATTGCGGTAGATACTGAGTATCTTCACCAAGGTGTTGGCAAGCATTTATTGCGCCTGACCGCTGAAGAACTCCCCCCAGAGTGCCAGATTATTTTTCGCTCCACCCCCGACTCACAAAACACCTACCCCAAGCTAGGCTTTACTCCCATCCCCCATATTTGGCATATTTCCGCCAAGCAGTTTATCGAAAAAGTAAAAAGCTAGTTTTTAAAGTGTTCAACTTCATTGTGTCACTTCATTATTGCGTCACTTCATTTATTTTTTGTTTTTTAATTTTTCTTTTAACCTTACCCAAGCATAGCTCTAAATAATTCGCGTTGTGGCAAGGCGGCGAATACGCTAATTCCAAGGAACGCAAAGTTAAAACTTAGATAATTTTGAATTTTTCTTTTTGGCCTTACCCAACCATAGCTCTAAATAATTCGAATCACGGCTAGGCGGCAAGCGAAGATATCCCGATGAGCATACATAAGTATGTGATTCGGGTAGCTGAGAGCAGCCAACAACGCTGTGGTTCGAAGTATGACGAGCTACGATTTCAACTTAGAGCGCAACCGCTTAATAGCCTGGCTGTGTAATTGACTAACCCTCGACTCCCCCACCTCCAAAACCGCCCCAATCTCTTTCAAGTTCAGTTCTTCTTGGTAATACAGCGTCAATACCAGCATTTCGCGTTCTGGTAGTTGCTCTATCGCTGCCATGATCTGGTCACGTAAACTCGATTCCATCAATAAACTCAGTGGGTTGCCCCCATCGCCTTCATCCATTGACGGCTCACAGCTTTCCCCATGGACCTCATGCCATTCATCGTAGGAAAACAGTTGGCTGTTATTGGTATCGAGGAGCACTTGACGGTATTCCGACAACTCAATATCTAATGACTGTGCAATCTCTGGCTCGCTAGCGCTACGCCCAAGCTTTTGCTCAAGTTCACCAATGGCTTTGGTCATTTCACGAGCTTGACGGCGCACGCTACGGGGAACCCAGTCGCGACTGCGTAATTCGTCCAGCATGGAGCCGCGAATACGCTGTACGGCATAAGTCGCAAAAGAGGCACCTAATGAAGCATCGAAACGTTCTAATGCATGAAGTAAACCGATGCCACCCGCTTGGATTAGGTCATCGATATCTACACTGGCAGGAAGTCGGACTTGCAGTTTCAGGGCTTCATGGCGTATTAGAGGGTAATAACGCTCCCATAGGCTATTTTTATTAATGACACCTTCGGCAGTATATAAATCACTCACAACCTGAATCACCCTTCAAGTTTTAACTAAAGGTAGTCATTATCTGTGTTACGCGTAATTTCAATCCGCAGAGTAAGACACTAAATTAGCCGTTATTCTCTTTATCCTAAATAAAATTAATGAATGCGTGCATTTTTTAATTTTTTGCCCTTGACCTTAACAATACCAAAGCACGCCCTAAATAATTCGTGTTGCAGCTAGGCGACGAAGGAGATTATCCCGATGAGCGTACATTGGTACGTGATTCGGGTGAGCGACTGAAGTCAACGACGTTGCAGCGCGAAGAATGACGGGCAAAAAAAAGACCAGCAAAGCTGGTCTTTCAATAAAAAGCTCAATCACGAATTAACGTAACAGGCTTAAAACACCCTGTGGAACCTGGTTAGCTTGCGCCAACACAGCAGTACCTGCTTGTTGCAGAATCTGGCCACGGCTCATGTTAGAAACTTCTGTCGCGAAGTCAGCATCTTGGATACGGCTACGTGCTGCACTCAGGTTGTTAACAGAGTTGTTCAGGTTGTTGATAGTAGATTGGAAACGGTTTTGAATCGCACCTAATTTAGAACGGCTTTCATCAACAGTGTTGATAGCTTTGTCTAAAGTTGCCAGAGCGTCGCCTTTAACATCTAAAGTTTTAACGTCTGTACCTGTAGATGTTGCATATGCAGTTGTCTGAGCACCTGCTTTCAATGCGATTTTGCCTGCGCCATTATCTTCTAAATCAGACTTATTAACGACTAATTGTTTATCCGCTGCATCAGTAATAACAACTTGAGTTGCTGAATCTGAGCCATCAACATTATAAGTTTTAGCTGATTTAATAGTTGTAGAGTCATATGCAGTACCAGAAACTAAAGTTGTAGGATCTGCAATAGCAGAACCATCAACAATTACACCTTTCTTAGCAGTAGTTTCAGTGAACAGTTTATCGCTAGAAACACCTAAAGTGTCGTTATCTGTTTTATCTAAGCTGAATTTGATAACTTCTTTATCGTTAGTACCCACTTGGATACTCATTTCAGTTTTTTCGCCGCTCAGAACTTTAACACCGTTAAACTGAGTTTGTTCTGAGATACGGTTGATTTCAGCTAAACGCTCAGTGACTTCGTTTTGGATTGAACTAATATCTGAATTAGAGTTAGAACCATTTTTTGCTTGAACAGTCAGCTCACGAATGCGTTGTAAGTTATCGTTGATTTCGTTCAACGCGCCTTCAGTTGTTTGCGCGATAGAAATACCGTCGTTTGCGTTACGTGAAGCTTGGCTTAAACCTTTGATGTTTGCTGTGAAACGGTTAGCAATTGCTTGACCCGCTGCATCATCTTTTGCGCTGTTGATACGTGAACCAGAAGATAAACGCTCAATTGCTGAACCTAATACGCCTTGTGAACGGTTTAAGTTGTTCTGAGTAGTCAGAGAAAGAATGTTAGTATTAATGACTTGTGCCATGATGTATTCCTATTTTTTTGTATGTTACACAGTGTTAATACTCTAAATAATTCGGGCTGTATCTAGGCGGCTAGCGAAGGTATCCCTAGGAGCATACTGAAGTATGTGACTAGGGTGACTGAGTGCAGCCAACTCCGATACAGCGTGAAGTATGACGAGTATTCTGTTAAATAATTTTTGTCAGCAAATACATTATCGGCGGCACCCAAAACCCCTTTAGCCATTTTTATGAAAATTTTTTATAAACATCAACGAAAGTGCATGGGAATCCGTTTTTTTACGGATTAAATTTTTATAAAATTCTTCACATTTGAATTATTTTGCAATCATTTTGATTCAATAAGCATAATTACCTGCTTTTTACGGTTTAACTCCCGCCATCATTATTTATCAGAATAGTCTAATATTTTTCCCCAATCCGCCGATAAGGAACTACATAAGGTTTTATTTTTAGGGTTTATATTCAGGAGAGATCATGGCAGGTATATCTACACTCGGCATCGGGGCTAATTTAGATTTAAACGTTCAAATGGATCAATTAGAGGCAATGGAAAGACGCCGTCTAGATCCATTAACCCAGCAAAAAGCCAGTTATGATGCGCAAATTAGTGCATTTGGTAAGATGCAATCTTCATTGGAAAAACTCAAAAAAGCGGCGGAAGATCTTAAAAAGTACGAAGATATTAGTACCACTAAAGTTAATGGTGAATATAAATCATTTGATGTCAAAACTGATGGTAAAGCCATTGCTGGCGTTCATGATGTTACCGTTACACAACTTGCTAAAGCACAAACGGTTGCGACCAAAGGCCACAGTGACAATAAAGAGTTACTCGGTAATAGTGCCAAAGAGCGCACTATAACGATAACTCAGCCTTCACAAAAAGAAGACAAAGATAAAATTGTCATCAAACTTGATGCTGGAAGTACCTCATTAATTGAGATTGCCGATGCGATCAATAAAACTGATAAAGGCGTTTCTGCCTCGGTTATTAAAGACAAAGATAACCAATACCATTTAGTAGTGACCTCTAAAAAAGCCGGAACCGATAGCCGTATAAGCATTAATGTTGAGGGTGATGATCAGCTAGCTAAAGTTTTAAATGTAGAATCAGTGATTGATGACAAGGGTAATGTCACCATCAAAGATAAAGATACCAGCGGTATGGAGCAAAAAGTCCCACCACAAAATGCTGAACTGATCATTGATGGTTTTGAATTAGAATCACAAACTAATGAAGCTAAAGATCTGTTTCCGGGTCTCACCTTATCCCTGAAAAAAGAGAGTGAAGAAGGAAAAGCAGACCATTTAATTATCTCTGAAGATATCGAACCCGCTAAGGTCAAAATCAAAGCGTGGGTTGATGCCTATAATGAATTCCAAAATCTCGCGAAAGAGTTAACCAAATATACACCAAATAAAAATGGAACTACTCCAGATAAAACTAATGGCCCATTAATTGGAGATTCAACCTTACGCGTAATACAAAGTACTTTACGTACCCATGTTCGCAGCCCACAAAATAGTGGTGAATTGAACCTATTAAACAAAATGGGTATCAAGCAAAAGCTTGATGGCACGTTAGAAATTGATAACAAGAAACTTGATGCCGCGCTAAAAGATAACCCATCCAGCGTCAAAACTTTCTTTGCTGGTGATGGAAAAGAAACGGGTTTTGCCACAGAAAACTTTAAATTTTTAAAAGAGACCTTAGATACGAAAGAAGGTACGTTGCATAACGCCACCGATGGTGTTCAACGTAAAAAGAAAAGCCTCGATAAACGTATTGAACAAACCAATAAACAAATTGAAAACACCATGGATATGCATCGTCGACAGTTCCAAAATCTCGACAAGATGATGAGTTCACTTAACAGCACCACTAATTCATTAGGCAGACTTTTAGGTTAAACATAATGTATCAACGTAAAGCCAACCAAGCCTATCAGCAGGTCAATTTGGAGAGTGAAATCACCAATGCGACCCCGTATCAACTGATCCAAATCCTGTTCAAAGGGGCATTAAGTGCCCTTAAGCGGGGAGAGATTTTTATGGAGCAGGGAAATGTGGCTGAAAAAGGTAAAGAAATCTCAAAAGCGATCGACATCATTGACACAGGCTTAAAACAATCGCTAAATTATGAGGCAGGTGGCGAGCTTGCTGAAAATTTAGCAAGTTTGTATGAATATATGACGATGCAGTTGCTTCGCGCCAATTTAGAAAACAACGTGGCTTATGTCCAAGAAGTTTATCAATTACTCTCCGATATCGCCTCTGCGTGGCAACAAATCGGTGCAAATGTGGATGAAAGATAACCAGGTGGACAATAAAAATCCTCTCTATTTACTTGAAGTATATCGCAATGTCTTAATTTTAAGTGAAAATTTAGTTGCCCTCGCTAAATCCGGGGAATGGGAGACGCTGATCTCCCGCGAAACAGACTATGTCCTTGCCGTTGAAAATCTCACTGCATTGACTCATGATTTCGAGCAGCACCAACCCATTACTGAAGACTTTATTCAGTTACTACACCAGATCATTGAAAATGAAAGAATAACAAAAGAATACTTACAAAATCATTTGAATTTTTTAAGTAAAGAAATGAAACATCTTGACCAACAAAAGGTATTAAATAATAGTTACGGCCAGTTCGATGAACCCGACACTCCACGGGTTATTAAGCCCCTTGAGTAGGATTTAAAGTGTCAGGAAATCTAACCTGACGCTTATCTGAGTATGATAAAAGAATGGGTTTAATACTTACTGTCAGTTAGCTCCCCGAATCACAGTTAATGCGTCTCGGGAAGCCTTCAAAGTAGATAGGATTAACCTGAGCTTACTGCTGTTTTAATCGCTGCTGCTTCTTCAATTTTTTCAGTAACATATTGCGTTTCAACGTCGATAAATGGTCGATAAAAACTTTACCATTCAAGTGGTCAATTTCATGTTGCATCACAATCGCTAAAAACTCATCGCTATCAACAATAAACTCATTGCCATCACGGTCAAATGCTTTGACTTTAACGCGTTGAAAACGGGGTACATCTGCATAAACATCAGGCACAGACAGACAGCCTTCTTGATAGCTTGTCTCCCCTTCACTCTCAATGATTTCCGGATTAATAAAAACCATTGGCTGATTACGCTCTTCAGAAATATCAATCACCATAATGGCTTTGGTTTCTGCGATCTGCGGCGCCGCCAGACCAATACCAGTGTCAGTGCTGTACATGGTTTCGATTAAATCATCGATTAATGTTTGTACTGCGGCGAAATCCGTGACTGGCGCGCATTTAATACGCAATCTTTCATCTGGAATTTCAATAATTTCTCTTACTGCCATCTCTAAAATCCTGTTAATTCAATTACTTTTATTCAAGCCTCTGTGAATTAGTATCGCTCTTTTTTTACACAGAAAAGATGCAAAAAATGGCAAAGTCGCTTGAATATGAAAAATTCACAGAAAAATAACATGATATTGTGAAAAATACATCAGAAATCATCAGAAAAATCACTGATGAGCGGGGTTTATGGAGGATTTATGAAATTAAATCCATCTAAATAGGATTGGCTATCTTAGATAGTGATTGTAAATACTCAACTTAATACAATTAGATTTATTGCAAAATATAAAACTAAAATTACCCTTAAATGTAGTATGAAAATAGATTTATTTTTCTTTATCGCTAGATAGAAATGTTACATTAAAATTACATTTGCTTTTATTATATTTATTGAACTTCAATACGTTTTTTATCATACACAAACACACAGAAACTGACTTTTTTAATAATTAGTCATAATTATTAACTTTGCTTTTTCTACCATTTCATTGAAGATGAGAATCTACTTAATTGTTATCTCATATCTCTAATTTTAATAAATGGGGTTCTTATGAAATTAAAACCGATTATTGCTGCCCTGATCGTCATGTCGACGACTACTGCATTTACCGCACACGCGAATTCTACGGCACCTGTTGAAAAATCAGCGATAAGTGCAAAGAAAAATAATGCTTATGAAGACATTATGATCAACAAAGTTTGGGTGACAACTGAAGCCGTAGATCAAGATAAAAAAGGGGTAGAAGCGACAAACAGTCAAGTCGCAAACTTCTTCGGGTTAGCTGAATATTACCCGGATGGTACATTTAAAATGCTAACCCTTGAAGGCGCACCTAAAATGCAAGGTGATTGGTCATTTAGTGAAGATGGTAAAAACCGTTCACTGACAGCAAAAAATGATAAGGGCGAAGTACTATTCACTCGTGTTGTTGAAAACGTGACTGTAACGCCAGAAGAATATACTTATCGCATCTACCCATCTCAGGATGATAAAACAAAGTATTTTGATATCGTGCATAAAGTGAAAAAATAATTCCCCCCTAGATGGATATTTATACCTGTTGGAATTTAAATATCCATCTAAAAATATAATCATAATTTAAATAAAAATCACACCATTGAAATAATAATAAAAATAGCCCACGCATAGAAATATTTATATTCCTCGAATCAATCCTATTGTATCAATAAGAATCAAACACGGTTTTTCCGAGTTGATTAAAACAAAAAACGGATTTTACCTAGCAAAATATTTTTTTTATTATTCGCTCTCCGCTTATAAATAGAGATTGATATTAATTATCTCTATATATTTTTTCACGTTATATGGAAATTTCGTTATGAAAAATAAAATATTATTATGTAATCTCAGCACAATCATCCTTACCTCTTTATTCTCTCAATCATTCGCTAGCAATGACTACAATATGAAAATCAATGCTCCTTATGATTATCCTGAACATAGGCATGAAGATAACAGTTATAATATTAAAATGGATGATAATGCTATATCATTAAATGATGACACTGTAAAAAAAAACACCCCAATCAATATAAGTACAATTCTTGATGATGCTATTACACTATTTATTGTTCAACCCCATTTACAAGAATTAGATAATAAAGAAGTTAATACCACATATACCGATAACACCCCTAACTTTCTTAATACTGATGATGAATCATGGGCTTTCATACACTCAATGCAAAGAATGATAGATGTAAATAAAGACCATACTAATAAAAATAAACAGTATATTGATAATATTAAAACCTCTGTAGAAGACTTAACTAATGACATTAACTCTAATAAGAGTAAACATGAGAAAAATGAAAATGATATTAATGAATTAATAGATTCCATATCAAAATTAACGCAAAACACTAAAGATAGTGAAAATAGAAGTCAAAGATATGCAGATAGAGAGATAGCTGATTACGAAGAATATACAAAAGAAGCCATTGAAATTTCGTATAGAAAAAATCATGATGAGATAGAAAAATTGAATACCGCTATCTTAGAGTTAAATACAGAAATAAAAAATACTGATGAATTAACTAGTCTATCAATCGATGAAGCAGAAAAAAATAGCAAAGCCCACGCTGATTTAATTTTGCGTAACCAACAAATGCTCAACATTGAGCGTTTTGATAAAATCGACAAGCAAAATAATCTCCATACTCGACAATTTAAGCAAATAAACACTAAATTCGACCATCTGGAAAGTAAAATCAATCAAACTGCTCGTGATGCGAATGCAGGTATTGCAGCTGTCGCAGCCATGACCAATATTCCATATACCTCAGGAACCCGTTTTAGTGCTGGTTTGGGTATGGGTAATTTTAAAAATGGAAAAGCCATTGCCGCCGGAGCACAATATCAGGTAAAACAAAATCTGAATCTGCGTAGTTCAATTTCATGGAATAACTCCGATAGCGCGGTTATTGGCGCTGGTGTCGCCTACGGCTGGTAATCTCTAGCTAACCGATATCTTTTTTTGCCATAGTCATTAGCATCGATGCAAGTCGGTGCTAATTTATTTAACGTTCAATTATCAATACCTCATATTCTTTATCTTTATTTTAAATAAATCTAATTTATGCAATTAATAGCACAATTAGTTCATTATATATGGATCCCTACCCTTTAATTATTCATCATATAATTGCAACCATTTCAGTGACTCTATACAATGCTCAGCTTTCCAAAATCTGTTGGCATAATTTTTTATTAAGTGATTACTGTGAAACTACTTTTTTCTCTTTCATTAACCACTGCGATTCTATCTGGTGTCTGGGCGTGGGTCGCCGACCTATTCGGTTTAATTAGCTGGGCGGGCTTCTTAGGCTGTACGGCATACTTTGCCTACCCAAAAGAAGGCGTCAAAGGATTATTGGTTACTTTATTTACTGCTCTTAGCGGTGTTGTATGGGGTTTAGCAATTATTCATAACGATAAACTCACCCATGACCTTCCTAATTTTGCTGGCTATTTGGTGACTACCATCGTTGCTTTTGTGATGTGTTTTCAAGCGCAGAAGTCTTGGCTGGCTTATATTCCGGGAACCTTTATTGGTGCCTGTGCGACCTTTGCCGCTCAAGGGAACTGGCAACTGACCATCCCGTCGCTGATTGTGGGTGTATTATTTGGTTATGCCATGAAGCAAAGTGGTCTTTGGTTAGTAAAAAGATTGGGATGACATTAGCCTCATTTTATATCACCAATTTTTCAAATAGATAACTCACTGCTTGCAGAAAGCCCTAAAAAATAGGGCTAAATATTTTTTATATTGTCTGGAACGATAAAATCAAAATGCACTATCCATAAACACAAATTTTGGTTCGGCTCGTATATATTGGTTAATCATAGGAACTAACCGTTGAAAATGCTCTGATGCACAATGTGTCTCTAATGCATCTCTATCCGGCCACTCTTCAATAAAGATAAAATGTCCCGGTTCCTTTTCATCCACATACAGGTCATATGAAATACACAGTGGCTCTTTTTTTGTGGCTTCCACTAACTCTTTATAAAAAGGGAGAACAATATCTATTGCTTCTGGTTTGATAAAATCTTCCGCGATTACTTTTAACATTGAATTTCCTTTTATATTTAATGTGTTAGCCATTTAATTTCATAAAGTAATTTTTATAACGTAATTCCTGAGCCTCTGCATGTTACAACGTTAACCTACCCTTGTCTTATCTAATTATGAAAATACACTCACTAAAAAATAGGAAAATCAAACATTCTAACTATAATAAGAAATTATTTTTATTTATAAGATATTGAAGCCCCTGCAACTTTATTTAACTCACAACGTGTTATTTTAATATTAGAATTTGATAAGTATGCCGTGTTCATCAGTTGAAACATTGATTTACCATAATCATTTCCAACTGATTCTAATATTGAAATTTCATCCGTAATTCCTTGATCATTACGTAAAGTTATTGTGAAAAATGCCCTTTTATTATCTACATCTTGATTACCTAATGTTATCGTAGCAATTCTTTTTTCCATATTAAGGTATGCAGTACAGTTATCTTTAAATGCTTTATTTATTTTAATTTCATTAGCCATTGAAAAATCTGAAGAAAACATACAAATCAATAAAATTAATTTAACTTTCATTATTAACTCTCTATTTAATAAAATTATTCATCAAATGTTTAACACAACCTGTTGAGTAAGAAAAAATAGTATGAACAGATAGATCAGGCAGGATAGCAATATAAACAAAACCATCATCATCAGAATTTAGATTACAAAGAAAAAAATCATTAGTTTTATATTTATATCCTGATGCAGTTTCTATCTCCACAGCCCAGTAATCAAAGTGGGATAGAAACCCCGTCTCATAGGGAAAAGAATGTCCTAGTTTAGTCGTGTTCATTTTTTTTAGATCACTGAAGTCGGCCGTGATATGCAACATAGTATGAGGATAGTCTGTAGTATGCGTAACAGTAACAAATTTAAGATCTTGTAAAGAGCAATTCATAACATAGAAGTACCCAGTATGATTAGATGAAAATGTTTTTTCTGTTATATTTCTCATTCTACCTCAGCTTTCTTTAAAAGATTAATTATAACAACCTCCTGAGTTCGAGAACCTTATATATAATTTGAAATTTTTAACTATATTAATAATAACTACACCATTATCCCAATATCGAATATTACAGGCTTGTTTTCTATGAGATATGGCTTTCCCAGTTGATATTCTAAAGTCAACATCCCAATAATCCGTATCACTCCATGCCATTATGCTATATATAAATTCACATCCAGAACCAGCCATTTCCAAATGCTCTAATTTATCAATTTTTTGAGTTATTTTCTCTCCTTTATCTCCGGAATAATAACTAACAACAATAGAGTTTATTGTTTCACCACTACTATTTAATATAAAAAATGAACCGTTCTTAAGTACACTTTCATATTCACTATTTTGACTGATATTTTTGAAAATATTATTTTCATTATCCATAACAACCTCACTATGATTAAAAACAATAAATAATTATTATTGTCTTTTATCTATCTAATCAAAGTTTAGTGAAAGGCGGTTATTCTTAAAAATAGCAAAGGATGATAATAATAAATTATCCGTGATAGTGGTTAGTAAATTAACACGTTGATATAGATTAAGAATCATAAAAAACGCAGGAGATACCTGCGTATAGAATCAATAATATTGAGATTAAAAATACCAATCATACCGGCATTGACATGATCTCTTGATAAGCCGCTACTAATTTATTTCTTACCTGAATTCCCATTTGTAGACTTAAACTGGCTTTCTGCATGTCGACCATCACATCATTCAATGATAAATCTGGCTTACCCATAGTGAAATCTTGCACATTTTGGGTTGATTTAGTACGGACTTCATTGATTTGATTAACGGAAGCGACTAAATGATCAGCAAAACCCACAGGCTCGATAACAGGCTTGGCATGGTTTGTCGCTTGAGTCGCAACCACATTTAATTGGGATACAACCCCTTCAATGGCTTGAATAGTCATCTTATTCTCGTGTATTGGTTGAGCAAAAATTTGCTGTCACTATTTTTAGTTTGCCTACCCTACCACACTGTTTTTTACTTGAAGCCGATAAATAACACCAAAATTATAGGCTGATTCCGTCATTAGATTCCCCAAAGGCATTAAATAATAGCAGCGTGAAAAAATGAGGTTACGAAGAGGGAAATCAGATTGTTTCACCAAACGTACATTCATCCGTTTAGTTTGCTTAGCAGGGAATATTTATGAGTACCGCATCTAAAGATACGGGGGAGGCCAAAAAAGGTTTTGCCTCTATGATCGAAAGTATCAAAGCCAACCCCAAAATACCGTTAATTATTGCCGGTGCTGCTGCGATAGCCATTATTGTCGCCCTACTTCTTTGGTTTCGCAGCCCTGACTATCGAGTCCTGCTGAGTAACCTTAGCGCAAAAGATGGTGGTGATATCGTGGGTCAGCTGACTCAGATGAACGTCCCTTATCAAATTGCAGATAATGGCAGCGCCATCCTCGTCCCTGCGGATAAGGTTCATGAATTACGCTTAAAACTGGCGCAATCGGGTTTACCTAAAGGGGGAAATACCGGATTTGAGTTGCTAGATAAGGAGCAATTCGGGATCAGCCAATTTAGCGAGCAAATTAACTACCAGCGTGCATTAGAAGGCGAATTATCGCGAACTATCGAATCACTCAGCCCTGTTCAAAGTGCTCGAGTGCATTTGGCCATTCCCAAACCAACACTGTTTGTTCGTGAGCAAAAACTTCCAACGGCCTCCGTTACTGTGGGGTTATTACCGGGAAGAGTTCTCGATGAAGGTCAAATTAGTGCCATCGTGCATATGGTATCGAGCAGCGTCACTGGCTTAACGGCAACAAACGTCATTATCGTTGACCAAACAGGTCGTTTACTGACTAACAATGATAATAGCCAGCAGTCGGCCAATAGCGCACAGATAAAAATGACCAAAGAGATGGAAACCCATCTTAAAGAACGTATTGAAGACATTCTTTCTCCACTGGTTGGGCGTGCAAATATCCATGCTCAGGTCACCGCTCAGATGGACTTTTCGAAAGTAGAACAAACCTCCGAAGAATATAAACCGAACCAAACACCGGATGCTGCCGCAATCCGCTCTCGCCAAAACAGCGAAAGCATGCAAAACAGCAATGGAGGTCCTGGGGGCGTACCGGGAGCATTATCCAACCAGCCAGTCAGTGCACCTAGCGCACCAATCGAGGCTGAAAATAAAGATAATACTGGGAAAAACAACCAAAACACGACAACAACGCGTAATGGTACCCTGAACTCACAACGGGATGAGACGACCAATTACGAAGTTGATCGCAAAATCAGTCATACCCAGCGTCAAATTGGTGTGGTAGACCGACTTTCTGTTGCTGTTATTGTTAACTACCAAGCTCAGGAGGGTGAGAAAGGCGTAGAAATGAAGCCATTACCACCTGAAATGATCAAGCAAATTGATGCATTAACCCGTGAAGCGATGGGCTATTCCACACAACGTGGCGACTCCCTCAATATCACTAACTCATTATTTACTAGCGATGCCCCAGCAATTGAAGAAACGTCATTACTGAACAGTCCTCAATTTGTTAGCCAAGCATTGGATTACGGCAAAATTATTCTTATCGCTATTATTGCGTGGTTCATGTGGCGCTTTGGTATCAAACCTCAATGGGTGAAATATCGTAAAGCGCAGCAAGCCCAAGCCGATGCTGAAACCTTTATCGCTACACAATCGACAACGCCGTTCGTCGTTGAAGAAGAAATTAATGAAGATATGGACGAAAAAACCCGTCGCCGTCTGACTCGTCAACGTGTAAGTGCTGAAATTCAAAGTCAGCGTATCCGTGAAATGGCAGAGAAAGATCCGCAAGTCGTGGCAATGGTTATCCGTCAGTGGTTAGGAAAATCCCAATGAGTTTAAGTGGAACAGAGAAAAGCGCCGTTATGTTAATGACTCTCGGCGAAGATCAGGCTGCGGAAGTGTTCAAGCACCTGAACCCAAAAGAAGTCCAGCAGCTGAGTATGGCCGTGTCCAACATGCGCCAAATCTCCAATAATGAGCTTGCTGAAGTGTTGACTGAGTTTGAAGAATCGGCAATTCAGTTTGCCGCTCTCAACATCAATACCAATGATTATCTGCGTTCTGTCTTGGTGAAAGCGCTTGGTGAAGAGCGAGCAGCCAGCCTATTAGAAGACATTTTCGAGAAGCAAGAGACAACCTCGGGCATCGAAAGCCTCAACTATATGGAACCACAAACTGTTGCCGATATTATCCGTGATGAGCATCCACAAATTATCGCCACCATTTTGGTTCACTTAAAACGCAACTTAGCTGCTGATGTCTTAGAACTGTTCGAAGAGCGTCAACGTAACGATATTATGCTACGTATTGCCACCTTTGGCGGTGTTCAGCCAGCCGCATTAGCGGAATTGACTGAAGTACTGAACAATCTTCTGGACGGTCAAAACCTCAAGCGCAGCAAAATGGGTGGCGTAAGAACCGCGGCAGAAATTATCAACTTGATGAAAAATCAGCAAGAAGAAAGCGTTATCGATGCAATGCGTGATTACGACGGTGAACTTGCACAGAAAATTATCGACGAAATGTTCCTGTTCGAAAATCTTATCGAGGTGGACAACCGCAGCATTCAACGCATCCTGCAAGACGTATCGACCGACTCGTTGGTTATTGCCCTCAAAGGCAGCAATCAAGCACTGCGCGACCATTTCCTCAACAACATGGCAGCCCGTGCAGCAGAAATCGTCCGCGACGATTTGGAATCCCGCGCACCAGTACGTATGTCACAAGTGGAAACCGAGCAGAAGGCCATTCTGATGGTTGTTCGCCGCTTAATCGAGAAAGGCGAAATCGCCATCGGTGGTGGAGACGACGTCTATGTCTAATTCGTCTAAAAAACATCTGCAATGGCAACCGTGGCAGCTACGGGAACTTAATCAGTGGGATTTAAATTCTTCAGCCATCCCATCATTAAGTGATGCCCCTGAGCCAACTGCCCCCAAAGTGCCTTGTTTAGAGCCTAAAGAGGTACTTGAGCAGATCAATTTGCTGGATAACATCAAAGAAGATGCCCAAAAAACCGGATTCCAGCAAGGTTTCGATAAAGGACAAAAAGACGGATATCAAGCCGGTTTTACGGAAGGGCTACGTGCAGGGGAGCAGCAAGGTCATGATCAAGCCCTTGCCCTGCAACAACCCGCTATTGAAACATGGCAGAAATTATTGTCTGAGTTTCATTATTCCCTCGATACTTTTGATACCGTGGTCACCACTAAATTACTGCAAATAGCCCTTTCTGCGGCGAAGCAAGTATTGGGGCAATCTACGGTATGTGATGGTACTGCACTGCTGGAAGAAATCAGTCGTTTACTTCAGCAGAAGCCGATTTTTGCCAGCCAACCTGAATTGCATGTTAACCCTAACCACGTGGCATTAATTGAGCAACATTTAGGTTCACTGCTGGATCTGAACGGCTGGCGTTTAGTCGCCGATCCGACGCTACATATCGGCGGATGTCGCGTCGTGGCAGAAGACGGGGAAATTGATATGACGGTGGCCACGCGTTGGCAAGAATTATGCCGTCTGTATGCACCGGAGAGCTTGTCATGACCGCCAGACTCGGTCGCTGGATGGCATCCCTTGATGACCTAGAGTCACGTATGAAAGGGGTTCCCATGGTACGCCGCTACGGGCGTCTGACCAAAATCACCGGATTAGTCATGGAAGCCGAAGGCATCAAAATGCCTTTAGGCGCCACATGCTATATCGAGCGCAACATTAATGGCGGCAGCGATGAGGTTGTCTGCGAAGTTGTCGGCTTTAACGGCGCTCGAATGTTACTGATGCCGCTATCAGACCTTGAAGGGATTTCGCCAGGCGCTCGCGTTTATGCTCAATCTACTGGGGATGATGGGCAAACCAGTCGCCTGCTACCTATCGGTAATGAATTACTGGGTCGCGTATTGGATGCTCAAGGAACCCCCCTCGATGGAAAGGGTCCCTTGGAAACCAAAGCTCGAGCACCATTGATTACCCCACCAATTAACCCATTAGAACGGACACCTATTCATAGTGTGCTTGATGTCGGTGTACGCGCCATAAACTCACTATTAACCGTTGGTCGCGGTCAACGCATGGGATTATTTGCAGGTTCAGGCGTCGGAAAAAGTGTCCTACTCGGTATGATGGCGCGCTTTACCCAAGCTGACATTATTGTGGTTGGGTTAATCGGTGAGCGTGGACGCGAAGTTAAAGATTTTATCGAGAATATCTTGGGTGCTGACGGCTTGAGACGCGCCGTCGTGGTCGCCGCACCCGCCGATGTTTCTCCCTTACTGCGGATGCAAGGTGCCTCTTACGCTACCCGTATCGCAGAATATTTTCGAGACCAAGGGAAAAGTGTCCTGCTGATTATGGATTCTCTCACTCGCTACAGTATGGCACAGCGTGAGATCGCGCTTGCCGTGGGTGAGCCACCAGCAACCAAAGGTTATCCACCTTCCGTTTTTGCGAAATTACCCGCGCTTGTTGAACGAGCAGGTAACGGAAAAAACGGAGGATCAATTACCGCATTTTATACCGTATTGACTGAAGGGGATGACCAGCAAGACCCCATCGCGGATTCTGCTCGTGCTATTTTGGATGGACACATTGTTCTGTCTCGATCTCTTGCTGAATCCGGTCACTACCCTGCGATTGATATTGAAGCCTCAATTAGCCGAGCAATGACTGACCTGATCGCTAAAGAACACTATCGCAAAATTCAACGATTTAAGCAGTTAACATCCAGTTACCAGCGTAACCGCGACCTAATCAATGTCGGCGCCTACGCCATGGGCAGCGATCCTATGTTGGATACTGCCATTCAGTATTACCCACGCATGTCGAAATTCTTACAACAAGATATTGATGAACGTTGTGATTATCAAACAGCTTGTGAGCAACTGGATCATGTTGTTCCAAATGAATAACGAGGGGTGCGATGTCCAATAGCCATGCATTAACGACATTATTGAGTTTAGCGGAAGACGCTTCTGAAGAGGCGGCTAAGGTCCTTGCTCAGGTGCGCCAAACACACACTCAAATGTCAGAGCAGTTAAATATGTTGGAAAACTATCAATCCGAATATCGGCAAAAGTTAAACCAAACACTGCACAGTGGTATGGACTCGGATAAATGGCAGAATTATCAACAATTTCTTGTCACCCTAGAACTCACTATTGAGCAGCAGCAACAACAGCTCAGTATGTGGAAACAACGTGTCGATGATGCTAACCGTCATTGGCAAGAAAAACAGCAACGCGTCAATGCGTTCGATACCTTAATTCAACGCGCCGAACATACTCAAAACCAACGTCAAAATCGCTTAGAACAAAAACAGATGGACGAATTTGCTCAACGCGCGACTTTACGGAGATCCCAATAAATGGACGTCAATGCCAATCTGTTGCCAGTTACCCCGACAAATAGCACCAAAACGGCCAATGAGCCGCAACGTGATAGTCAGATTGATGAAACTCAAGCACCCGCGGTGCCTTTTCAAGCGATTCTTGAGAACCAACAGCCACCAGCAAAGAGCACAGAAAATGACACGCCTCCGAAAACTGCGACTGATGAAGCTACGCTGAATCAACAAATCAGTGAACAGAAACAGGCTGAAATTACTGAACCGACGCCTGATAAGCCCGCTATTGGTAACGAAAAAGCAGAACATGCGCTGGCACAATTGAATTTTAGCCGTGATTTACGCGGTGATAGTGTCCAAACACCATTACAGCCTGAATTATTAACCGGTAAACTCACCGATGAAAAAGCGTTAGTCGACCAGCTAAAACAAATCACTAATGAGCGGATTCAAACCGCAGCCAATCCTCAAGCGGCACCAGAAAAACCCTCGACCACGCCATTTACTCAGTCATTGCAACAGATTAGTGATGTGGCACGAAATGCAGCCCCATTTGATGAAAAAGCGCTCGTAGGCTCCCAACTACAATTAGCAGGGGAAGAGCAAGACCCAACTCTGGGTCTAATGATGAAAAAAGAGGTCGGCGAACGTCGTGATCAATCGTTATTTGCGCTCGATCATCAGCGAGTGATCCCCACGAAAGATTTTGCTCAGGACTTTATGCCACTGAGTAAAAAATCGTTGAATACAGATTCCATTTCCCAGTGGGTCAATACCAATACAGAAAACAGCCAAAATTTGCAAAATAATGCCAAAGGCGCTTTTGCACTTCAAACTGAAACAGGGGCATTCACGACGTCGGCAAACTCTGCTACACCACATGTCGCAGGTATTATGCCAACTCAAGCCACTGCGCAAGCCGCGACCATTTCAGCACCGCTGGCCACACCAACAATGCATCTCCCAAGCCCATTAGGTAGCGAAGCCTGGCAGCAGCAACTTAGCCAGCACATGCTATTTTTCTCTCGCCAAGGGGTTTCCCAAGCACAAATTCGTTTACATCCCGAAGAGCTTGGTTCCTTGAATGTGCATTTGCGTATTGAGGATAACCAAGCCGTAATGCATTTTGTGTCTCCACATAGCCATGTACGGGCTGCAATGGAAAGCATGATGCCAATTCTACGTAACGCACTGCAAGAAAGTGGGATTCATTTAGCTCAAGGTTCTGTTGGGCAAGAGAATACCAGCAGTCAATCCGGTGCAGAACAACAATCCAATCAGCGAGATGGCCAGCCACATTCGACGCATCCATCCGTCGGAGTCGTGGGGATTAGTGAGGCAAATACAAGTACAAGCCACACCAAGTTACCGACTCGACAAGGTGGCATTAATACCTTTGCATAATGTCTTTCTGTAAGGCCTTTGCATAATAAATATGCGAATGGCGGTAATTTTAGTTCTAAAGCGTCGAGTTACCGCCTTTTTGCTTCGTTTTTCACTCCTTTAAATCATCCCAATCTAGGGATAATGCTAGAGATCATAAAGTATAAAACCCGTATGGGTTTGGCATCTAAAACAGGAATTCAGCCACATGTCGTCTTCACGCAATGAATCTAAACGTTCGAATAAAGGGTTAATTTTACTATTTGCCCTCATAGCCTTAGCCGGTGCGGGTTTTGGCGGTTATAGCTGGTGGACGACACAGCAACAGGCACAATCTGTAGATGGAGACGAAAAACGTCCAAATATGCCTCAACCTATTTTTATGGAATTAGAGCCATTTACCGTTAATCTTCCAGGATTAAATAATGCACCCGATCGCGTGCTCTACATCCACGTCACATTACGCCTTGCGAATGAAAAATCTCGCAAACAGCTTCACGAATATTTGCCAGAAGTTCGCAGTCGCCTCTTGTTATTGCTGTCCGAACAGCAATCTAAAAATATGGGCACCCACGAAGGTAAGCTGCAACTGATGAAGGATATTAAAGGGACATTAACCCCTACCCTGATCCCGGGGGATACCGATCAGGATATTTCTGACGTGTTATTTACTACTTTTATTCTGCGGTAATACCCATGAGCGATAATATTTTATCTCAGGCTGAAATTGATGCGCTGCTTAATGATGATGCGCCATCAACCGATCAGCCGATACCTGAAAACCAAGGCAAAGATAATGTTCGCCCATACAACCCGAATACCCAACGCCGGGTTTTTCGGGAACGTATGCAATCCTTGGAAATCATTAATGAGCGTTTTGCCCGTCAGTTCCGGATGGGGTTATTTAATATGTTACGCCGTAGTCCAGATATTACGGTTGGTGCAATTAAAGTTGAGCCTTATCATGAATTTGCACGTAACTTACCGGTTCCAACTAACCTCAATTTGATCCATATGCCACCTTTGCGTGGTACAGCGCTGTTCACTTTTGAACCCGCGCTGGTGTATATCGCCGTGGATAACCTGTTTGGGGGAGATGGACGCTTTCCTGTTCGCTCTGAAGGCAAAGAATTCACCAATACCGAACAACGTATTATCAATCGTATGCTGAAACTCGCACTTAACGCCTACCGCGATGCTTGGCGCCCAATTGCTGATGTTGAAGTGGAGTATGTGCGTTCCGAAATTCAGGTGAAGTTCACCAATATCACCACATCTCCCAACGATATCGTGGTAACTACCCCATTTTTGGTGGAAATCGGTAATACCGTCGGTGAATTCAGTATCTGTATTCCAATTGCCATGATTGAGCCGTTGCGTGAACGTTTAATCAACCCACCGACGGAGCAAGGACATCAAGAAAACGAAGCTTGGGTCACTAACTTAGTCACTCAAGTAAAACGTTCAGAATTAGAACTGGTTGCTAATCTGGTTGAGATCCCGCTGCGCATCTCTAGCTTGCTGCAACTACAAAAAGGGGATGTACTCCCTATTGATAAGCCAGACAGACTGATCGTCAATGTTGACGGTGTCCCGGTATTAACCAGTCAATACGGCACCCAAAACGGTCAATATGCACTGCGTGTAGAACATTTGATTAACCCTGTTTTAAACACTCTAGATGAGGAAAGTACCAATGAGTGAGGCGAAAAATTCTCTTGATGCATCAACCAACCACAACGATGAAGACTTGTGGGCTGAGGCGCTGGAACAACAAAAACAAGCGGAATCCGCCTCTGCTGGTATGCAGAATTTCGAAAATGTTGACGGACAGAATCCATTAAATCAATTTTCTGATGTTGACTTAATTATGGATATCCCTGTTCGCCTATCAGTGGAACTGGGACGCACCAAAATGACCATTAAAAAATTACTCAGCCTATCTCAGGGTTCCGTGGTTTCATTAGATGGCTTAGCGGGTGAACCCCTCGATATTCTGATCAACGGCTATTTAATTGCACAAGGTGAAGTCGTGGTCGTATCTGATAATTACGGTATTCGTATTACTGACATTATCACTCCATCTGAACGTATGCGCCGTTTGAGTCGCTAAAATGACCAATGTGACAGCGATAGAACCCCAAGTTCAACCCACAGTCATTGACACGGTGCCAACCCAAAAACCGTTTTTGGCAAGCACTGTGTCCCATGATAACGCTTCTGCTCCTGCCATCAATAACAATGATAGTTTGGCGCAAATTTCAGGGGCGCTAAGCGCCATTATTTTGCTGATCTTAGTCGGTGCGTGGCTGGTTAAAAAGTTTGGATTTGGGCGTAATACATTCACAAAGCAACAACTGGTGAATGTAAAAGGTCGCTGTACGATTGGGGGAAAAGAACGAATTGTTGTGGTTGAAGTAAACAACGAATACTTGGTTTTAGGGGTAACTGCACAGTCGGTGAACTTATTACACCAGTATCCCGCACCACAAGAAAACCCACTGAATTTTACCCAAGAACCGTTAACGTTTCAGTCGATATTCAAGAAAAAACAAGATGCCGCCAACCAAGCGGCCTTAGAAAAACAGTAACCGGAAGCGCCCATGTTACCTTTAAAATCCGTTGCCGCTATCAGCGCTCTGTTACTTGCTCTACCTCAATCAGCTTCAGCGGCACTGCCTGCGGTGATCAGCCATTCTCTGACTGATGGTGGGCAATCTTGGTCATTACCGGTCCAAACTTTACTGTTTTTGACCTTACTTGGCTTTATCCCCGCCATGCTCCTCATGATGACCAGCTTTACGCGGATTATCATCGTGCTCGGTTTGTTACGTAATGCCCTTGGAACCCCTTCAGCACCACCAAACCAAGTTCTATTGGGATTAGCGCTATTTCTCACTTTTTTCGTTATGTCTCCCGTTGCAGACCAAGTTTATCGTGAAGCTTATCAACCTTTTAGTGAAGATAAAATTAGCCTAGAAACGGCATTAGAAAAAGGCACCGCGCCACTGCGTACGTTTATGCTAGGGCAAACTCGGGAATCGGATCTTGCGCTCTTTGCACGTATCGCCAAAGTTGGTGAAATTCAAGAAGCCAAAGATGTACCAATGCGTATTTTAGTTCCTGCGTTTATTACTAGTGAACTGAAAACCGCGTTCCAAATTGGTTTTACTATCTTTATTCCGTTCTTGATCATTGACTTAGTGGTTGCCAGTGTTCTGATGGCGCTGGGAATGATGATGGTACCCCCAGCAACGGTTTCATTACCCTTCAAGTTAATGTTATTTGTCTTGGTTGATGGTTGGCAATTATTGCTGGGCTCTCTGTCTCAAAGCTTTTTTAATTAGGAACGATTATGACACCTGAATCGGTAATGGCGATGGGTACAGAAGCGATGAAAATCGCTTTAATGTTGGCAGCACCTTTATTACTGGCCGCACTGGCCGCGGGTTTGATTATTAGCCTGTTGCAAGCTGCAACCCAAGTCAATGAGATGACACTGTCCTTTATTCCTAAAATTTTATCCGTTATCTCCACGATTATTATTGCAGGTCCATGGATGCTTAACTTACTTACCGACTATATGCGCCAGTTATTCAGTAACCTGCCGTTTATTATTGGCTAGCAATGTTAACCATCACCAGTGAAACCTTAACGCTATGGCTGAGCCAAGGTTTTTATCCGTTTATACGCCTGTTAGCTTTATTCGGTACAGCGCCGTTTTTCAATGAAAAGCAATCTATCACCAAGGCTCGTATTGCCCTCGCCTTTTTTATCGTTCTGATTATTTCACCGCAGCTTCCCGTGGTGAATATCCCACTATTTTCAGCTATGGGTTTGTGGGTTATTGTGCAGCAAGTGGTGATTGGCACTGCGATGGGATTAACAATGCAGATGGCATTTGCTGCGGTGCGTCATGCTGGGGAAGTGATTGGTTTACAGATGGGATTATCATTCGCTACGTTCTTTGACCCGACCGGTGGCCCGAATATGCCCATTTTAGGGCGTATATTTAACTTGATTACCCTACTATTGTTTCTATCTTTCGATGGGCATTTGTGGCTAATTTACATTTTAACCAACTCATTTGAACTCATCCCTATTCAAACTACACCGCTCAACCGAGATGGCTTTTGGATATTTTTGCAATTCGCTAATACCATTTTTATTAATGGCTTAATGCTCGCTCTGCCATTTATTACACTGTTTTTGATTCTCAACCTTGCCCTCGGTATTCTTAACCGTATGACGCCGCAATTATCGGTTTTTGTGGTGGGATTCCCGCTCACACTCACCATCGGTATTAGCATGTTGGGACTGATTATTTCCATTCTTCCTCGCTATACCGAACGCTTGATCCATCAAGCGTTTGAGCAATTGTCGCTGATGTTTAATTTGTGGGTTTAAGTGGGTTCTATAATTTTTTCATTCTGAAGATGAAGGTCACAAAAAGGATCTTAATAATAATTTCGTAGCGCATTACATTCTCCAATACGTTATTTGCATATATTCTTTATCATCCGATAAATTCATAATTTAACCCGTTCTATTGTTCAGGTAGTCTCTACTCAAAGCTGCCTGTATGGCAGTATTCCTGACCCGTTCTATCGTTCATTTCTAAGCTATCTAATGACAGTGATCTATTCTGTTATTTCACAGGATAGTCCACTAAATGTAGTGCAAATTACTCGAAGCAATAAATATCAAAATATAATAGGTGAAGCTGATATTTTGACTACTTATACGACAATAAATAATCACATCATAAACAGCGATAATTTGGCGTTTTCTAAGCTATTTGTGTGGCTAATATCTATGATATTAAGACTTACAACGTAATAATTGGATTTTTAATCCCACATGCGGCGGCATACCTTGCAATGCTTTTGATACTGGCATTGTTCACATTACTTTCTAATCTTGTAATCGTTGATGGATTAACGCCAATAATTTCGGCCAGTTGACTCTTAGTCAAGCCTGCAGACTCCCGCCATTCTTTAAGCATAGCTTGTAATTTCTCGGTTCTAATTTCCGCCTCATAAGCAACTTGATATTCAGGGTCTTTCATCCATTCAATATGCAATTCTTTATGCGTTTTCATTATTTAATAACTCCTGCAAACGTTTTTTAGCTAAATCAAACTCAGACTTTGGGGTTTTCTGGGATTTTTTGATAAAAATCCTCAGCATAATAATTGTCCTGCCTTTATGGTATACCCATAAACCTCTAGCAATTTCACTTCCTACTGTTCTGAGCTCAAAAAGCCC
Source organism: Providencia sp. PROV210 (assembly GCF_028479445.1). NCBI lineage: Bacteria > Pseudomonadati > Pseudomonadota > Gammaproteobacteria > Enterobacterales > Morganellaceae > Providencia > Providencia sp. PROV210. Next base: position 73,157 of record NZ_JAMPNQ010000006.1, on the reverse strand, counting down.
GTTACCTAACGATTTTGTATCCGGTTCACGTAAGTAATTTGGGAATTGTTCAAGCTTTTGTATTATTCGGTCATACTTTACTTTTATTTTCAGGGGCAATGCATTGGCTTCTTTTTCAGCATCGAGATGATATTTTATTGTATACATGTTCCCTCTCAATAAATTGCATTATGATGCAAATTGCATTATTGTGCAATTTTGTTATTCCATTAAACGAAATTACTTTATATATGCTGCTTGTGTGGCAGTGAACATAAGACTTTTGACAGTTTTGAATTTCGACAGTTTCTAAGCAGCCTGTATGGCAGTGAACCCTGAGATATTTTCACCCCGAATTGATACTCGTTTCTAAGCTGCCTGTATGGCAGTGAACCCTTGTGAATTCAGCTTGAAATTTATATAGCGTTTCTAAGCTACCTGTATGGCAGTGAACCGTGAGCAACGGACTAACTGTTTTTCTATGAATTTCTAAGCTGCCTGTATGGCAGTGAACAATTAATGAAGGTGAAGTGATGGATAAATCAATTTCTAAGCTGCCTGTATGGCAGTGAACTTTGCTTACTGCACCATTTGGCTATTTGATGTTTTCTAAGCTGCCTGTATGGCAGTGAACACTTATTTTTTTGATATCGCTGAGGTTCAAGTTTTCTAAGCTGCCTGTATGGCAGTGAACGACCGGGCAGTGAGCAGCAAGAATATATTCAATTTCTAAGCTGCCTGATGGCAGTGAACAACTTCAATAATCGTATGTCGCGCCTTAAGTGTTTCTAAGCTGCCTGTATGGCAGTGAACATGGGATATAACGCGGGTCTAAATCACGATAATTTCTAAGCTGCCTGTATGGCAGTGAACAGGGCGACGGTGATTTTGCTCAAGTTTTTAGCTTTCTAAGCTGCCTGTATGGCAGTGAATCTCATCCCTTATGCATTAAAACTATCCGCTACTTTCTAAGCTGCCTGTATGGCAGTGAACATTCTTGCTGTGTGTATATTTGCTCAGATACATTTCTAAGCTGCCTGTATGGCAGTGAACCTTGCCAGTATGAAGCAACGCGATCAGATTAATTTCTAAGCTGCCTGTATGGCAGTGAACTAAACGTTGGATTTATGCCGGGGGTGTGAAATTTTCTAAGCTGCCTGTATGGCAGTGAACTGACTATGATCGCGATGATGAAATGTCGATGTTTTCTAAGCTGCCTGTATGGCAGTGAACGATCCAATCAAGCCATATCTGACCGATATTATTTTCTAAGCTGCCTGTATGGCAGTGAACTTTTCATAACTTATCCTTGTTTAAATCGTGGCTTTCTAAGCTGCCTGTATGGCAGTGAACTATAAAATATCAGACAAAAAATAAGTTACAACAATCAGTTAAGAGTATTTGTAATAAAATACCCTTAATTTTCACTGACTACTATAACTCATTGATTTTATACCTTGTTATTAAAGAGCGAAAAACAAAGGTCAAAAATGTGGGACTGTTGCAAATACTTGGCTGCCATTGTTTGATTGACTTAACCCATAACAATTAAATACGCCATCAATCACCTTATCTGCCCAAATACATTGAATGAATAGCGGGAATGGACGACTGCCTTGATGCTCACTTCTGCTATGTAAGCTTTCCACCCAAATAAATGGTAATCGACTTTGTTTTGTTGGCCGCAATTTTTCAAGATCAACTAAACATTGTTCTAATGATTGCCCCGATTTTTTTGCCCAAAGTGCCGCTTTTTTCTGCATATCCGATTCAATTCGAGCGGTTCCCTTAATTTGCTGACGAACATAGCTAACCGGCCGTGCATTTTCTGGAACCGCTTGTATCGACTTTACATGTACATAGTCTGACAGCCTTGAAAACCATTTAACCAAATCTAACTGCTGCAGGACTATCGAATCTTTACCTATCAAACGTACCTTTTTACCCAACCGAAAACCTGAACAACCATACTCAGGAAAGGCAATCGCGACAGAGCTACTCCCTTGTTCCTTTTTATTCTCCACCAATGCAATATGAATTTGCTGGTAAACCTTTTGCCAAAGAAAATCCAACGGTATGGTTGAATCAGGCAATAAAGTGACTTCTTGATAATAATTCATAGCTCACCTTATTTATCACTTTCACCAAATACACCACCTCGAACCAACACTGCCATGACATAATGTTCATCTTCAACTCGTGGTAAGCTTTCACCACGCGCCCATTTGTCAAAATGAGTATAAAAATCCTGATTCTCTTTTGGTGTGCGGTATGCAGTACCCAAATTAGTGACTGCGCCATATGGCTCAATCGCTATTGCACCGGCTCCATGATCAGATCCGTACGCAGGGTACCAAGTATCAATAGAGCGCAGTGCATTGCCTACTTTTTGAGAATGCATAGCCGCATACCCACCAACATGATACAGAATTTTACTTTTGTCCCCTTTGCCCTTATCCATCACCAACTCTTCACTTGGATACACTTCCTGTGCTTTAGCTAACTGGACATATGTTGTGATTTCAAGCAATAAAGCACCTTGAGGATTCGCCAGTGCTGCGGCAATTTTGTCACCTAATAGCGTCAATTTTTCGTCTTTTATATCAAACTGATGAATGCTGTACTGCGTTGCATCAAACACCCACTCGGCTTGCTGACCTTGGTTCAGTACTTTAACAACGACTTCAATTTGTTCAGCTCCCACTCTGTTACGCCATAAAAAACGCCCATTCGCAATATTTTGTGCATAACGATGACCTAATTCTCGGAAACCTTCTTTCTCAATATACGTTTTGGCAGCTTGGGCATAACTTTGCTTGAATAAGGCGTTATTACATGCCGATGGGATTTCAACCCCCCCCAATACTTTCAAGGTAAACTGGTGCATCAACGTATCTTGATTAATGCCTAATGCACACGCATCTACCTTTTGTAAGTTGGCTTTTTCCACCTCTGAATTTAACTTCAAGGGATCGTTTTTCACCGTACCTTTAAGGCGATTAGAAATCGTACCTCTTACGGATTTTTCTTGTAATGACAACGGGGTAAATTGGGTTTTATTATCCCAACAAGTTCCATAAAAATAGCCATCAGATGGAACCAGTTTTTTTTCGAATGCTAAAACAGATGCAACATCATTATTCTTCGCCATTACTTGCTCTCCGCAGATATAAAGTTTGATACCAGTTGTTGGCATAAATAAAGGTTTTGAGATTCAATAAATTCAAACCCCCATAAAATTTCATAAATACTATTGGCTCGGTTAGCTAATATAAATTCACCAAGAGTCACTACGCTTTCAGCAAATCGATGAGGCGTGTCTGGGTCTCTTTGGTTTTTAGCCTGCCCTAATGGGGAAATACCCTGATAACCCGTAGCAATAGGCACAATCCAACCGGATATTTTACGTTGAGCTCGCCACTCAAATTGGGCATTTTTTTCATTGCCATGCTCATTTGTCGGTATTTTTTCAATGCATTGATTGTCCACCACCACATAATCAAGTAAGGCATCCATCGCATCTTGCCCTTTATTCATGGCGACTTTCATTAAGTCTCGACGTTCGATCAAAGCATAACCGGGCATTACACTATTGAGTAAATTACGCCTGAATACTCCATCCGTATCTTTTTCTGGGATGATATACGTAGTCGGTTTACCTAAAGACAGAATATCTCCCCCCGCCAATTTCATGGTCATGACAAGATCATAAATAACTGCTAGAACAGGTGAGTTCTCAAGTAATGGTTCCACCTTTCCGTCATCATCAACTGCATATTTTATAAGCAACGAAGCCTCTAAATGGCAACGAGCCTCCTCAATAAATGCTGAGCGCGTACCATCACTGTTTAGCGGGTTTGCAGTACCGATAATTGAACTGACAAAATCATTAGGCCCACGGTATGTTTGTAAATCACACTCATGACTTATCACCGCAACAGAATCGAGAACAATATTGACTCCATATTCATGGAGCTTACGTTCTAGGGCATGCATAAAACCCAACCATGCCGTCATTGCAGGAAAACCAATGGTATAAGGGCTGGAAAGCGCATTTGCATTATGAATTTTCAGGTAAGGTAGCTTAATTATATAAATTGAACTCATCGTAAAAGCTCCTTATTATTTGCAATCTGCGCCTTAACAACTGCAAATTCATCATTTCCTAAAATGATAGCTTTTTTCCCCATAATTTTTTTGTAGTGCTGTATAAAATACTGAGCAACCGAGCCTACAATCAGTGATAGCCATTCATCTGAGCTATCCCGCTGCTGATTTGGAAATAACCAAATTTGTTGCTCTTTCAATAATCCTGTAGGCAACCTCGCATCCGCTTGCTCAAATGCCCGTCGAACTTCCCACATCGTCAGCATTATATAGTCCATATACTCTTGAATACGCTTATCTCTGTATTCGATAAACCGGCTATTGCGCAGCTCTTTTGGTAAAGAAATCAGCCCATGAAATGCGTCTAATGTTTCTTTCACTTGCCAAGGATTTAAAGTATCAGAGAAAAAATTACTGTTTGGTAAGCGCAATTTTCGTTGAATAATTCTTGGTGGTAATGATGATAATAAATACGCTTTGCCGGCATTTTGATTATTGAGAACTGAAATATTCTGAGGCTTAGTACCTCCATAGCCAATCGTCGTTATGTTATAAATTTCTTTATAACCAACCTTGCTATATTCCCCTTTTCGTTTTAAATCTCGCAATACTTTGGTTTGCTCAGAATAGCGGATGGCATCTATGCGCTGACGTAGTTCAAAAACTAACCCAGACGGAGTTAATGGAGACAGTAAGTGATATTCAATCTCTTCTAACCAAACAGGGAAATAGACCTGTTTTATTTTCGAACTTGTGATGACGGAATCATCCGTTGAAGCCATCTCTAAAAAACCATCTCTCAGCACTTGATAAGATTCATCACCTTGCGCTAATACAGATTTAGCTAGGTCGGTTTCATCTTGAATATGTGCTAGTAACGTTTTGTTATCTTGCAGTTTAAGCATCAAAAATTTGTATACATCCAATGCTGCAGCATTGCCTAATGCATCCGTTTCAACCGCGACATTCCCCGATCTCAGAAAGCCATCATTAGTGTGTTCTGTTTCCGCTAATATCGCCGTCACATAACCATTTTTATTCTTTCTCGAACTAGGATGGCTAAAGGTGCAAGGGTGAGTTGACAATGATATTTGACCTGCTCGTTTTGCTGCGTTGGGTAACCACCGTGCTAATGAAAATACGGCATCACACTCCTGTAGTAATTGCTGTAATTCACTTTCATTCATCAATGCTTTGACATTCTTTTTAAACCAACCTTCTTTACGCTCCACAAAAAAGGCATCTATTGCTGGATCTAACATGTTGAATGGTCCTTATGACTTAAATGCTTATTCCAAAATCTTAAAGGTGCTAATTCCCATTTGGTCATCGTAGTAATACGTGTCATTTTTACGCTTAATAACGCTAATTTCCCCGTATCGTTTAGAAAGTTGTCCTGCGGGATCATGTTCACTTTCTCGATTTTCCAGTGATTGTCGGTAATCTCGAACCAGCCATAACCTCTGTTTTATCTCCTCCGAGACTGATTGATGATGAATGCCAAGCTCCTTATCTATTTTCACCCAACCGCTATCTTCATCGTATTCACAGAAATTCAGTTTATTTTTGTCTGATAAAATCAGCGATAGCCGAATCGAAGGCAGGCTCTGTCTAAACTCGGCAAACTGTTGCGGAAGCGCCGTCATCCACCAAGTACCGCAGGTAAATCCCCAAAGTGTAATAGGTTTATTTTTTGCGATCGATGATATCCCTGTTGGTATTCGACTCCGTGTAATCAGCTTCGGCTGACTATCCGTCGAATATCCCATCAGCTGCTCTATTGCCGCATGCTCTAAACAGACTAAATTCGTTTTTTGTTGTCTTTTCCAATCGGGTATTTGCTGAATTCTAGGAATTGCATCAACGGATTTTAGAAGTTGCTGTTCATTCACAAGTTCACATAAATCATGAGAAGATAAATGAAGGTTTAGTTCTTTATTTTCATAGCCTGGTCGAGAAAACACATCCGCTATCTTGCGTTTATCATTTTCATCTTCGGTAAATCCGTTCCAGTTATATTGCAGCAAGGCCATATTTGGGCTTTCAATTTCACCTTCACGATGACGGCGAACGCGCCCTGCCATTTGAATTATTGACCGGTATGATGATGGCTCAATCACCGCCCAATCAAAATCATGGTCTCGCCCGACCTCTTCTACTGGCGTCGCCACCAAAATAAAAATCAGCTGTTTGGCTTTACCTTGTTGTTGGATATGACTCAAATGCTGTCGAATGACTGGGTTTTGAAACGCTTTTGGCTGTTCATCTACGTTTTCTTTGCGTTTTAACACGGCATCAAGATGTTTTTCTTGCTCATGGCGCAGTAATAAAACTTGTTGGCTGTGATAGGCCATAGTACGGATTTCAACGTCTTCAGCCCATTCACAGGATAAGAAATAGTGAGTTAAAGCGACACAAACGGGAATATTCGCGACACGCACCACACCAAATGAAACATTCAAATTGGTTTGCGCATCTTTGCAAGAATGAGCTTGATGTAAACCAAGAATAGCTTGCCGAATGTATTCGAAATATTGAGTTTGTGGGTCGCTACCTTGGCCTTTTCCTGTAGGCACAATAAAGGCTTTCCTACGGACAACTAATGACTGTAGTACTTTGATTCGTCTAGTAATAAATTTATCATGATACTGCTGGTAATGCTCAAGCGTTAATTCCTCATCCGCCGCATTAATCGTCGCTATTTGGCATGAACGGAAACATTTATCCTTTTTGGGGTCATATTCGCCTTCATCCACCCATACACAGCCTATCTGTAATGACTTTTGATGGCTAAGTGCGTGAATACGCCACCCCAGTTGGTAGGATTTAAAATAGAAAAGCGCTAAAGTTGGAGGAATAGTGGCAGATGAGATCATTACTTTACGACCTAATATTCCAGCAAGGTAGACCAGACGACCAATCGCAATGGAATCATCACCCGTAAAATCATCTATTTCATCAATCACTAAATCAGACGACATCAACCGTAAATACGGCAAAATATAACGTCCACCGCGAATGGTTTCCGTTGCACTCATGATGTGGTCAATTGTGCAGGCTAAAATAGGCGCATAGAGCAACGCTCTGTCTTTTGAGCGCGTTAATACTGTGGATAGCTCTTCTTCTGGCAAACTCCCTTGCCAACTCTCTTCTGACCAATTTAATTCGAGGTCTTCCTCACCAAACAGGCTCTCTTGTGACTCAGACCCGAGCTCCGCTAATTGAAGCTCTTTTTCCCTTTCCTTTTCGTGATCTTTTTCTTCTTGGTGCAGTGCTAAAACTGCTTTTGAACCTATCAAAACTGCGAGATTTTCTTCATCAATCCCCAAACGCTCACGATACTCATCCCCAGTTTGCAACGTCAATGTTCGAAGACCTAAAGCCAGAATAAATCGCAAACTTTGTTTATCTTCCGATAACGACTGCATAATTTTTGCGTTAGCCGTCGTTTTACCACAGCCTGTACTCGCAATATTAACAATAAAATAGCCTTCGGTTTTATCCTCTTGCTCATGTCGATACTGGTAAATGGTATTGACGACATCCTCTTGCCAACTGAATTTTCCCGTCACATTTTTGTTGTGTTTCAGCTCTGGAATATCATTCGCCATTGGCGGCTCTGATTCAAAAAATGGAAGGTATTCCGTCACATTGGCAGCAACATTTGCAACATTCACTAAGTGTTCATCTAGCTTTTGTTTATATTGCATCGCCCCATGCAGCCTTGCTGTATTCGCATACAGTGGTATATTTGATTCCCATGTCGGGTCGGCGTCTTTAGAAGAGTAATTGTGGTCCCCTAGCATCAAGCAAAGGCGCGCATGTTGAGCAACTAGCCGCCAGCAACCATTATCCATTGCTTCTTTAAAAAGAGGTAATTGATGTTTAAGATGTTCCGCCGCACAGCTGACCGCATGCAGCCATACCGGTGATTGACTTAATAAACCTTGAGGGAATTCAAAGCATTGATTAATCCTTTGATTATATTCACCTTCATCATAAAGGTTTTGATAGCCCCATTCCTTGTCTATTGTTTTAAGTAATTCAGGTAATGTATCTCGTGCTTTATCTGCCCATTCGTAGCGTTGTTGCCGATCCTCGATGAATGGCAGACGGTGGTGGGAAACAATTAACCAGACTAATAATGACGCCGCCTCTGGGAGTTCACTCAATGGCCTGCTGAGAGCATTATTCTCTTTTACCCACTTTTGTAACTGTTGCTCACTCCATGTGCCATTAACTAACGTTTCTATCCATCTTTCGTCATCTTTCGCTGTAGGACTGCTTTTAACTAATGCACTAAATAACAATGATGAAATCCATTCGTGACGAAGCGGATCCCCTTTAAATCTATTTTTTGATTTTGGGTTTAATTTTTCTTGGAACAGCAACGACGCTTTACCCCAATCATGCAGTAACGCAGCTAAACGAGTAAAGGCATTAATTAAGGGCAGATATTTCCAGTTATTTTCTACTTCACTTCCCAAAAGAGATTTTTCTGTTCGATTGACGGGGACATAACCTTGTTCGTTAAACTTGCTTTTTTTACCCACCACCCAAAGCAATTGGCTGCGAGAACGGGAACGTGTCCAATGGCAACTCACTGCGGTATTACGGCTGGCGCTTTTACGCAACATTTTTTGAACTGTTAATAACCCCTCTTGGGTTATTAAGGTTTGCCATGTGTTATCTCCAATCCTATTGGCAAAAGCATCTAAAACGCGTCGAGTTCTTTTTAATGCATTTTTTTCACACTGAGAAACAAATGTCACCATCATGACTTTGTTTTCTCCTGTGTGGCGATTTCCGGCTGAAGCGCTAACGCTTTCACCGTATCAAATATAAAATCTAATGCGTGGTGATCGACAAAAGACTGTAGGATTTGCTGGCGGAACTCTTGTTCCGTTGCATCTTCTTTTCCGCAAATAAATGCCCACGGAAGTACAATGGCATCCTAAATTAAATCTGCAATATCAAAAATTAATGCTCCCCGGCGGGTTTTACCATGCATTACAGCAAAGCCATGCGGGATCCCTAATACCCATAGACAACTTGCCGCTAGACCGTATGCCAAATAGTTACCATGATTTAAAAACGAGTTGGTCTTATCTAAAGATTGATGTTGGCGGGAAAATTTCTTGTGTTCTGTACTATTTGCCGCGTACTTATAAAGTACTTTCGTTAGCTGCGCTTCAGTTAACAATAATTCTTGCGCATTTTCTGCCGATTCAGTTCGGGAATTAAACGTTTTTAATGCAGATTGAATAACATCATGCTGATAAACAAAGCCCTCATTCTTCAATTCTCTAGAACCTTCCCACACTCCCTGTAAATATTGAATACGCGCCTTTTGAAGTTTTTTCGCAACAGATAATCTTTTGGTGTCATCAAACCAAAAACTAAGCCAACCTTGTAAATATTCAGTTGGACGATATTCGCTTTGAGGGGTAAACCACTCTACTTCAGTTGCCATATAGAGAGGCGTTCCCCCACCACCACAAAAACCGACTAATACCCCTGCTTGAGATAGCATTCGCATTGCAGCTTGAGTGACAGATGTCCCTGTACCTAGCAGTAAAACAGTGGTATTTGCTATAGGGATATTAAAATAGAGATTTTCATTTTTAGTCTCAGTGAAGTAGAGGACTCGGCCATCTTTTTGCATCACTCTGCAATGTTCTAAGTAATACATATTCGCACGTTTAGAATGCAGTATTGCTTTTAGATCCGATGGAGAAAAATCATCCATATCAACTTTCCTTTCCCTAACATAGTAATTTTTTTAATAAATTCACTCCATTTAAGTCTGTCTTCTATATCAATACAAGCTTTAAAACGCGAGAACATTCAATCTGCGAGAAGCTTCGCAAAACCTTGAAGAACAGGCAGCCTCGAGTTGCTACCACCTAAAAGATCATGGTTAATAGTTTAAGAAAAATAATCATAGTTGCCTTGTTGGCAACAGCAAAGAGCAGTGATATATTATTAACCGTTAGGAAATGCGAGGGGCATAATGCACGTAATCTCAAGGGAACCCTTTGTCCATGCATCGGAAAGAAATCCTAAGCATGCCAAAGCATTATTAGATGTTTATAAAACACTAAAACAAGGATCGTACTCATCACCTGATGAGCTAAAAAATATTTTCCCAAGCTTAGATAGAATGAAGTACCGCGAAAAGTGGTGGGTTATTGATGTCGGTGGTAATGCTTTAAGGATTTTATTTTTTGCTGATTTTAAAAAAAGTAAAATTTTCATAAAACATATATCTACACACGCTGAATATAATAAGCTAATGAATTATTATCGGAGAACATAAAATATGATTTTTAGTGAAGCCATTCAAACTGCTAATCATTTAATTCATCTCATTCCTATTCTCGGCAAAAATCACTCTCGCCGCGACTATGAAGATGCCATTAAATTAGTCGAGTATCTGGTGGAATATGATCCTGATAATCCGCTGGTCGAAATTTTATGTGAAAAAATTGATCACTATGAAGACAATGCCCCCGAATTTGCAGATTTTAATCGCAAATTAAAGCAGTGTGATGACGCTGTTGCGGTGTTACGTACATTGATGGATCAGTACAATCTAAATACCACTGATTTTGCTAATGAAATAGGCTCTCGCTCTTACGTTAGCCGCATTTTAAACGGTGAACGCAACTTATCTCTTGAGCATATGAAAAAGCTGGCAGAGCGATTTAAACTCCCCGTGACGATATTTATTAAATAAAAATTTAAGCGGCCTATACAGCAATGGGCGATTTAAAATATCAGGGATAAACAAGCCATAACAATCAAATAGGAAAGTAAAATCAACAACGCAGAAAATAGAAAAAATAAGCGAGAAACCCGCACCCTAGTTTACATACCACTGCTCATAAGGTGCGGTAAAAATCAATTAACGTCCGCCAAATAATGACATGCTGTTAAGATCTTTGAAAATATCTTGAGAAGCTTGGAACATGGCTTTCTCTTTATAATAATCCGTGGTGGTTCCCGTCCAGTTAGTCTCTAGCAGCTCACTTTTACGAGCTTCATTCTGGATAGTGCGGGTATTGGCTAGAAAATCTAATTTATCAATTTCCTGTAACTGCAAGCCTTGCTTGGCTTCAATATTGGAAATTTGATCCAACGCCGCTTTAATACCACGGTTAGCTTCATCCATTCCCGCTTGAGCAGCATCTAAATCTGATTGCGGTGCATCCTGTTGAGGAATAGATAACGCTTTAATTCCCACGTTTAGCGCTTTGAAAACATTGACCATACCTGCGCCATCAGTTTCAAATACCTGAGCTCCCGTAAAATAGGTGGTCATCTCACGGTCACTAGCAACATTTTGCATGATTGGCTTGTCACCACCTTTATACAAAACCTCACCATTCGTATCGATTTCAAAAGGGGCTTTGTCAGATTTAAACCCTGCAAAAATATAACGTCCGTTACCATCCGTGGTATTACCCAGCCCAACTAACTGCTCTTTCAAACCTGTTAATTGTTCCGCCAATGAAGTGCGGTCTTTATCACTCAACGCACCTTGGTTAGAAGCTTGGATAATCGTAGTATCAATTTGAGTGGTGACTTCCGTCATCTGACTCAAAATGCTCATTTGTAGTGTCATACCCGTTTTTGCAAAACCACGGCTTGTGACATATTGCTGGTTACGACTTTCAGATTGGTTAATTCGCACAGCTTGGGATGATGCTTGCGGGTCATCCGATGGCTTGTTAACACGCTTACCTGACGCTAATTGGCTGCCCGCATCCATCCATCGAGATTGCGCACCGTTCATATCTTGTAAGCGTTGATGGAAAATCATATTGGTACTTAAACGCATCGCTTAAATCCTTATTAAATTATTCTGAAACCCTGTGAGTTCAATGAATTAGAACGCACGCATCAACGCATTAAACAGATCGTCCACCGTTTTCAATACCTGTGCATTGGCATTAAAAAATTGCTGAATTTTTTGCATCTGAATGCTTTCTTCATTCATGTTAACACCAGAAATTTCTTGCTCTTGGCGATAGAAACTTTCTGTCATTTTATTCTGGGTTTCAGAATCAATTTGCGCCTGTTTAGTACGACTACCGACATCATTAATTAACGTGGCATAGAAATCGGAGAACGTAGAACCGCCATCCACTACTTTTTGATCTTGTAATTTAACCAATTCTTTGATGTTTTCGTTATCGCCTGGGCCACCATCTTTACTTCCAGCACCTGCAAATCCAGAGGCTTCCGTCACCAACGTTTCCATATTGTTGATTACGCCGTTCATCGGCTTCACCACAAAGGTATCACCCGCAGCGGGGGTATTTGTCGTCATCTTGAGCTCTAAGCCTTCGAATTTCAACGTGTCTGCGGTGGATGATGGATCAACAGTAATTTTCACCCCGTCAGGTAAACGGGTGACATTCCAGTTGGTTCCGTCATAACGCATTTCATAGTTATTACCGGTGACTTTAGAAACATCGCTGTAGCTTAAGTCAAAGTCCGTTTTGCCTGTGTTATGGGTGTTACTAACAACGGTACCTTTACCTAAAGCAAAAAAATCTTTTCCAGTATTCCCATTGGAATCAAAACCTTTGCTATGAATTTCATTAAATTTCGTTGCAAAAACTAAGGCCAATTTATTGATTTTTTGATAGGCAGGGTCGATAACTTCTTGGCGAGAGCGCAGTACACCGCTCAGCTCTCCGCCTTTAAACGCTTCATCAGGAATTTCACGGACTTGACCGTTTGATCCCACAAACCCAATGCTAAAGCGGCTGTCATCTTTAGAAGAAGGAACGGCTTCAAGGCGATTCGCTTTTTCACCTGTCACCAGCGGTAATCCGTTAGCAAACGTCACATTGTAGTTGCCGTTTTGCTCAATAACTTTCACGCCAATCACTGAGTTAACTTCATTGACAAGGCGGTCACGCACATCCAGCAAGTCATTAGGCTCTGAGCCACTCACTGAACGGATACGGGCGATTTGTTGGTTTAATCCAGCGATTTTATCCGCATAGATATTGATATCTTTCACCTTATTTTCGATTTGGTGATTAATATCGCGTTCCATTTCTTGTAATCGTCTATCTGCTTCTTTGAATTGAGATACCAGCGCATTCGATTGACCTAAGAAAACATCAATCAAGGTTTTGTCGCTAGCATCACTGCTTGCAGTATCCAGTGCAGTGAAGAAGCTTCCGATACTACTCGATAGGTCTTCAACATCATTAGTCAGCAAGTCATCGACTTTATTACAGTTTTTCACGTAAGCTTCGTAATCGCCACTACGAGCCCGTGATTGGCTGTATTGCGCATTGACAAATTCATCAAACTCACGGCGAACATGGCTGAAATAAGTGCCGTTACCAAAATAACCATTAGGTGTCATCGTACCGGGATTCTCCCCGAACACAGCACTTTGGCGGTGATAGTAACCTACACCAGCGTTAGCTAAGTTATTAGAAATAACACTTAACCCACCCTGCGCAGCATTCACACCACTTAGCGCGTTATTCATTACATTGTTCAGCATAAGCTTTTCCTATTCTTGGGACTGAGCGCTTTGATTGGCTGACTCAATTTCAGCGCTAGTCACTCAAAATTTTCACTTATTCAGTTATCGGAAAGTTGGCGTAAATATTTAGCGCAAACTTTGATTTATTAAGACTTTTTAGAAGATATCTTTTAAGTCGATGTTATAAGCCTGAATAGCTTTCACAGTGGCATTATTGACAGTTGAATCCGAGCCACGTATTTGACTAATCAAGGTAATTAATTTGTCAGAGTAACCAGGGTCAGTTGCATAACCTGCTTGGTGCAATCGACGAGCTGCAATTTCAGGGGTTGGCGCATGTTTAACCTCTTTATAACGAGGATTTTGAGTTAATAACCCGATATAGTCTGAAATAGCTTCTTCATAGGAGCCATAAACACGGAAATCATCGCGCATTTTGATACTTTCGCCATTGATGACCTCCGTGGTCATGATATTAGTGACCGGACCTTTCCAGCTCTTACCCGCTTTAATACCAAACAAGTTGTGACTGCTTTTGCCTTCCGCTGTTAAAATTTCACGTTTTCCCCAACCGCTTTCTAATGCGGCTTGAGCGAGGATTAAAAAGTGAGAAATGCCACTTTTTTCACTGGCATTCTTAGCGGGTTCCAATAAGCGATTAATAAAATTGCTGCTATTGAGTGATAACGATTTAATTTTCTGGAATGGTGCCGCCAGAGCATCACCCATTGGTGCAAAACGGCGCATCATCTGTTCCATGGCGAACGGCGGTAATGACTGAAGCTCCTGCTCATTCAATGGCATAAATGCACTTTGGGTCGGCAAATTAGAGGATTGGTCACGAGTCAATTGCTGATACATCATTTCGCCAAAACCGAGTCCTTTCTGTGAAAGGTCTTGGGCAATTTGCTGGTCATACATGCTGGTCATCAAGCGAGTTTGATCATTAGAAAGCATTCCGTCTTGCGGTAATGCTGAACGCATGCTTTTTAACATCATTTGCACAAAAGTCGCTTCGAGTTGCTGCGTCACTTGACGCAGCCCCTGTTCTGGCGATTTATTTAACTCACCTTTTAAGCCCGTTAACGACTGGACATCATACGCAGCTCCTTGTAATAACTGCATATCGCTCATTAGATGATCTCCAATTTCGCACGTAAGCAACCTGCACTTTCCATGGCTTGCAAAATGGACATTAAATCTGTTGGTGTTGCGCCTAGTGTATTGAGAGCTTGGATAACTTGGTTTAGCTGTACGCTCGCATTGACTTTTTGCAGTGCGCCACCTTGTTCTCGCATGCCCACATTGGTATTACGCGTGACAACGGTCTGTCCACCCGCAAATGGGGTATCCGGCTGATTCACTTGAGTTTGTCTTTCGACTGTTACCGCCAAACTGCCGTGAGCAACGGCACAACTTTCGAGTGTCACACTACGGTTAATCACCACAGAGCCGGTCCGTGAATTCAGGATCACTTTCGCTTCCGTCATTGGTGTACGAACATTGAGCTCTTGAACTCGCGAAAGAAAACGCACTTGCTCACTGTTATTTGCAGGCACTAAAAGTTGAACCGTCCGCGAATCTAGCGCTCTGGCCGTTCCCATTCCCCCCATCCGGTTAATTGCATCGGTAATATCTTGCGCTAAAGCAAAGCTGTCTTCATTCAGCTGTAAATTGATCGCGCCACTTTGTCCAAAACTGCTGGGTAACTCACGCTCAATCGTTGCTCCATCAGTAATTCGCCCACCATTGAGTTGGTTGACTTTAATGCTACTACCGCCAGCACTGGCTCCTGCACCACCAACCAAAACGTTACCCTGAGCCATGGCATAGATTTGCCCATCCACCCCTTTTAATGGGGTCATTAATAGCGTTCCGCCACGTAAACTTTTGGCGTTACCCATGGAAGAAACTACGATATCTACCGACTGCCCTGAACGACCAAACGGCGGCATTTTAGCGGTAACCATTACCGCCGCGACGTTTTTTAGCTGCATATTGGTGCCCGGAGGAACCGTGATCCCCATTTGGGAAAGCATATTGTTCAAGCTTTGAGTGGTGAATGGGGTTTGCATAGTTTGGTCCCCTGTACCATCCAGCCCTACCACTAGACCATAACCAATTAATGGGTTATCTCTTACCCCTTGGACAGTGGTGAGATCTTTAACGCGCTCACTATAAGCGGGAGCAACAAATAGGCTCCCTAACAGGCAACATAGTGAAAATAGAACGAACACTTTATTTTTCATGGATTCTTCTCGGCTACTTGATGGCGAATGTTCATTTAGTAAGGGGAAACATTTAAGAAAAAGCGTTGTAACCACCCCATTGTTTGGGATTCGTTGATGTAGCCATCACCAACATATTCAATACGCGCATCAGCCACTTGAGTTGAACTCACGTTATTGTCTGCACCAATAGTTCGTGGATTAACAACCCCAGAAAAACGAATAGATTCGGTTCCCTGATTAATCGCGATACGTTTTTCACCAACAACATGTAAATTGCCATTGGCTAATAATTGGTCAACCGTCACCGTGATAGTGCCTTTAAAAGTATTATTCGCGTTTGCGCCACCTTTACCGGTAAAGTCGCTGTTACCTTTCACATCAATCTCGGTATTGCTGCCGCCTAACCAACCCTGCATGAACCCAGGAAGGATCGCCGCGAGGAAACCTGTTTTTCCGCTACGATTTGCATTCGCTGATGAATTTTTGCTCGCGCTCACGTTCTCTTGCAGATTGATAGTCAAAATATCCCCAACGTTACGAGGTCGTCTATCTTCAAATAGCGGTTGGTAACCATAATAGGCAGGCTGTGCACTCTGAAAAATCGCGCCATTTGGCGCAGGTGCAGTCGGTGCAGTTGGCGTAGCCGTGGTTTGAGAATCCACGAGAGGACGAGGTTTAATATGGGCGCAACCGCTGATAATAACGATGGCGGCCAAGCATACCACTCTCGAAATCTGTAAAACCGTTTTACGCTGTTTAGGAACAATGCCGTTTTCAATCATCATGCGACTCTTTTGCTGCGAAATACCTTTTGTCATTACTAGGGGCAGTTCACTCGCTAATGACGCGAACTGCCATCCTCACTTACAGTTGGGTCAGACGCTGGAGCATTTGATCCGATGCCGAGACCGCTTTACTGTTAATTTCGTAAGCGCGTTGAGTTTGGATCATATTTACCAATTCTTCTGCCACGTTCACGTTTGAAGTCTCTAACATGCCTTGATACAGCAAACCCGCCCCGTTAGTCCCCGGAGCACTTTCATTTGGCGCCCCTGAGCTTGCGGTTTCCATGTACAGGTTTTCACCCATACTTTCTAAACCCGCATCATTGATAAACGTGGTTAAGGTAATTTGACCAATTTGCTGAGGCTGGTTATCACCGTATACCGTGACAGAAACGGTACCATCACGCGCAATACTTAGGCTGTTCGCATTTTCAGGGATCATAATCGCAGGAACGACTTGATAGCCACTTGACGTCACTAATTGACCATCTTGGTTGGCTGCAATGCACCATCACGAGTATAGGCATCAGTACCATCTGGCATCTGAACATGCAGAAAGCCTTGTCCCTTGATGGCGATATCGGTTGTGGTACCTGTTTTGTTTAAATTACCTTGGCTGTGGATACGCATTGTTGCTACTGGACGCGCACCCGTACCCATTTGTAAACCTGAAGGTAATGAAGTTTGATCTGAACTCATCGCACCCGGCTGGCGGATGTTTTGATAAAGTAAATCTTCAAAAACAGCACGTTGACGTTTAAAACCGTTAGTGCTGACGTTTGCCAAGTTGTTGGAAATGACGTCAAGGTTTGTTTGTTGGGCATCAAGCCCTGTTTTTGCAATCCATAAAGAACGGATCATAGTAATTCCTTACTAACAATTAGCTGACAGTGAGTAGTTGATTAGCACGCTGTGCATTTTCATCCGCGCTATGGATCACTTTCATTTGCATTTCAAAATGTCGAGCATTCGCAATCATTGACACCATGGCTTCAGCTGCATTGACATTACTGCCTTCAATAACACCTGACGTCACAATGGCTCGGCCACTTTGTTGCAAGCCATTACCGTTTGCCGCTTGTGCCTGCGCCGATAAATGGAATAATCCATCTTCACCACGAATCAGCTCATTCGGCTGTGCTTCAACGACTTTTAATCGACCAATCTGCCCTAGCATCGTCGGTGGGTCTGTGGCTAATAGCGCCGTGATCGTTCCATCAGCCCCAATAGTCAGATCGGCATTCGGTGGAACATCAATAGGACCACCATCACCTTGCAGAAGATTCCCACCAATCATTAATTCACCATCAGGGGATACTTGAATGTTCCCGTTACGGGTATACGCCTCTGAGCCATCTGCTAATGCGACCGCCAAAAAGTGTTTATCATTCAATGCCACGTCCGTGGCTTTTCCTGTGTAGTTCAGTGGTCCTTGGCTCATATCCGCACCGGGCGTTGAAGCCACTACCATCGTCCGAGTCTGCTCGCTATCCCCATGAATAGGCACTGCACGCATCGCAGAAAGTTGAGCTTTAAAACCCGCCGTGGAAACGTTGGCAATGTTATTAGAAACAATCCCTTGATTTTCAAGCGCATGACGCGCCCCGCCCATTGCGGTATAAATGACATGATCCATGGACAACCTCTACCCTTAACGTAAGTTAACCAATGTTTGTAGCATTTGGTCTTGAGTCTTGATGGTTTGTGCGTTGGATTGATAGTTACGCTGCATCACGATCATGCTAATCAGCTCTTGGCTCATATCCACGTTTGAGGACTCTAATGCACCGCTGGTTAATTTACCGAACTGACCCACACCCGGTACGCCATCCATCGGGTTACCCGACGCATTTGAAGATGCCCAGACGTTACCCCCTTGGGAAACTAAACCATTTGGGTTAGCAAATGCAGATAAGGCTATTTGACCAACAACACGTTTTTGTTGGTTAGAATAGTTAGCCACAACCAGACCGTTATCTTCGATCTTGAAGGTGGTGTATTCACCTGCGGGATAGCCATTAACATCGATGGCACTGACTGAAGATTCACTGACTTTTTGTTGACGGGTTTTACCAAGATCAACTTTCAACGTGCCGCCATCAGCGCCATTTAACCCATTGTAAGCAAAATCAAAAATAGCATTTTCAGCATCTTTCAACTTACCATTGCCATCAAACTCTAAATCACCTAATTTTTTAGCGTCTGTTTCACTGGCATCTTTAGCGTATGCCGTCCATTTATTATCATCATTCTTAACAAAATAGACTGAAATTTCATGAGTATTCCCTTGGCTATCATAGGAAGTCATCGTGGTACTAAAGTTATAGGTCGCAATATCGTCCGGTTTTGTTAAATCGAACGCTTTGTCTTTCTTTTTATCTTCTGAATTTAGGTTAATGGTTAACTTGGCTAGTTCAGATTTTTTTGCATCCATCATATCCGTTGGGATATTCATGCCCGCAGGTACGCCACCACTTTGAATTGACACATTGCCTTTAGCATCAACGCTAGCGGGATACCCCGTCACAACCATGCCTTGGTTATTCACTAAATTACCGCTTTTATCGCGCTGAAATTGCCCATCACGGCTATAAAAAACATCGCCATTTTGGTCTTCAACACGGAAAAAACCGTTGCCCGAAATCGCTACATCGGTCGCTCTATCAGTTCGGGTAATAGGACCATCTTTAAAGTTTTGGGTAACCGCAGCAACGTTAACCCCTAACCCAACACCTGAGCCGGCAAACATATCAGCGAACGATGTCGTTGCCCCTTTAAAACCATTGGTTGCGGAGTTGGCAATATTGTTACCAATTGAATCTAGCCCCGCTGATGCTGCATTTAAGCCGCTAACTGCTTGTGAAAAAGACATATTTTCTCCATAAATATTTGGGGAATAAAATTAAGATGCGGGATACACTTTGAAGATGCTGCTTAGTGGCACACTTTGCCCTATGCCGACATCCAATAACGGTGCATCTGAGCCGGGTGTTACACCATTGACACGGGTATAGCCGAGTTTGGTGACCTCAATTTCAGACCCCATCCTGACGGCTTTCACATCAAAGAAATATTTACCTTTCGGGTCAGCAACCAAATTGCCGTTGTTATCACGCCCATCCCATGCCATATCGTAAATATCGGGTTTAACTTCTGAGTCATAGCTAATGGTGCGGATAACTGTGCGGTTTTTGTCACGAATGGTAATTTCAACGGTATCGGCTAACTTCGGTAAGAAGAAACCAAATGGCGATGAAATATAATCGGTTTGTGGCTCTTCAGAGCCCTCATCACCTTCATTAGCCCCTAGATTACTGAGACCAAAATTCGATGGGCTGTTCGCGCTGATCACCTCATCTGGCAATGGATTTGCTGGTTTGGTCACGGTACTATTTTCACCGTTACTCTCTTTTTTCAGTGGCGCTAAAATGATTTCATTACGCGGGATCAGGACCCCTTTTCCAACTAATTGCGTCGCCTGTAATGATTGTCCAGAACCAATTTGCTGAGAAATGCCACTCACGCTATCGCTCAACTTATTCATGCTCTCGAGGGTGGCTATTTGCGCTAATTGCCCCGTCAAATCGGCATTATCCATCGGTTTTGTTGGGTCTTGGTTTTGCATTTGCGTCACAATCATGGTTAGAAATGTGTCACGCATATCATCACTTTGACTTTTCTTTGGTACATTACTTGCCGCAGCCGCTGGGCCTGCAACAGAGTTATCCAAAGAATCATTCATTGAGGCAGAAATCCCCATTTCGCGTCTCCGTTACTGACCTAGCGTTAAGGTTTTCTGTAGCAATGTTTTAGCGGTATTCATCACTTCTAAGTTAGCTTGATAGCTACGTGATGCCGATATGGTGTTGATCATCTCACCAACCGTGTCGACATTCGGCATCTGGACATAACCTTTTTCATCAGCAAGAGGATGTCCCGGTTTATACTCCATGCGCGGTGGAGAAGGATCTTCAATCAGTTCACTGACTCGCACGCCCCCCACTTGATGACGACCTTGCGGAGCCATTTGGAAAACGACCTGTTTTGCACGGTAAGGTTGTCCATCGGGACCCGCCACACTTTCCGCGTTCGCCATGTTACTGGCACTCACGTTCAGGCGTTGAGATTGCGCAGTTAATGCGGAAGCGGAGATATCAAAAATACTCAATAGAGCCATGACAATTACCCTTGCTGTAGAACGGCCAACATACTTTTGACTTGGCTATTAATAAATGTAAGATCGGCTTGATATTTCAACGTGTTGTCAGCAAATTGACTACGTTCTATATCCATATCAACGGTATTTCCGTCCATTGATGTTTGGTAAGGTACTCGGTATTTCAGATCCATTGCCGCAGGCTGCATATCATGCCCTTCAATGTGCCCTTTCGCCGTCACAGCCAGTGAAATTCCCTTACCTTTAACAACTCCTTTATCCATCGCTTGCTGCAATTGACGATTAAAATCAATGTCACGAGCTTGATAGCCTGGGGTATCCGAGTTGGCGATGTTAGATGCCAAAACGGTCTGTCTTGCTTCTCTTATGGACAAAGCCCGCTGTTGAAAAGCAAAAGTGGCATCTAATTTATCAATCATGGTTACCCTCAATGGATTTCAGTCAATTCCTAACTTTTTAATCAGTAAATTAGGAATTTTTTGGTTGCAGATTTCATCAATACAAAAATTCGATGCTCATATTAGCTGGCAGATAAAAAATCTAATGGCGAGATAAAGGCAAAATTATTGACCTATTTGCCTCATTCATTATTGAGGATGTCGGTAAACTTCAGCGGAATAAAAGTGAGATACTGAAAAGGAGATGGTGTAATGAGACGTGTTTATTTAGTTAAATATATTTTATATATCAGTCTATTAAATCTAATTCCTTTATCTGTTCAAGCTTCACTACCCCAAGATATTGATCAGTATTTTCGCCATATTCACGGTAAACAAAATACTGTCTCTATTGAAATAAAAACGCCGATAGATAAATGGCCAAAATGTGATAAGCCCCAAATTAGCCCACCAAGCGGGGGCAGAAATATGGGCAATGTCTCCTTACCCGTACAGTGCGACAAAAAAAAACAATATATTCAATTAGTCGTCAATGTGACCGGTCAATATTATGTGGCAACCCGTAATATCAATCGTGGTGAGACAATTGAATTTGTAGATATCGGCACAAAAAAAGGGTTAATCCATCAATTACCGTCTGGAGCAGCAACAGAAAAAATAGCATTACGTGGAACCATTGCTCTACGTAATATCACTGCGGGACAAACATTAACCAACTCAATGGTAAGACGTCCTTGGGCAATCAAATCAGGTCAAACCGTACATGTGTTCGCGACTGGAAATAATTTTTCGGTGAAATACGAAGGAAGAGCGATTAACAACGCTGTCATCGGCGAGAATATTCGAGTCCGGTTAATTAATGGGCAAGTTGTGAATGGTGAGGCTCAAGAAAATGGCAGTGTTCAGGTTGCATTGAATTAATTGAAAGCGAAATATAATCATTAACTTAGCGGATGATAATTTTCTGTTTTTCATGGGAATTGCAGGTATAATTTTTACAATTCGTCCGACATAGTAAAAAATAAAAAAAGTGGCATAGCGGCAACTTGAAATATAACGGAATATTAAAGGTTCATTAATATCTGCCGATAACTGACTATATGAAAAATATCGGGAACAGGAAAAAACACTATGGCTATTGAGCAAACATCTGCAATTTCTGCGCTGACTCAGGTTACGACTCGCGATCCACAAGATGCGACAGCCCCGATGCGCGATAAAAAAATTTCAGCTAATGAAGCAGTTAAAGAAAGTTCTTTCGCACCCAGCGAATTACAAAAGAAATTACTCCAGCCTCAAGCAACCGATATTGATACTGCAAAAGTCGAGAAGATCAAGCAAGCTATCAAAGACGGCACTTTAACGATGGATGCAGGTAAAATTGCTGATGGCATTTTGCGTGACGCCCATGAATGTATGCTTTCCATGAAATAAATTGAATTACTATGAACGACGAATTATTGCTATTACTAGAACAACAATTGGGTCATTTGCAATCACTGGAAATTGTGATGAAAAATGAAGAGTTATTATTAGGTTATCATCGCGTTCCACCGTCACCTTTTCAGGAAACGACTGAGCAAAAACGCTTTTTGGTCGCCGCTATTAGTCACGGCGAAAATCACCGTTTGCAGCTAGAAGAGCAAGCGCAGATTGCAGCGCCTTACGATGACAACCTTGTACTGAGTAATATTTGGGAATCGATTAAAGCCCTGACCACTTCATTAAAAGAGCTAAATTATCGTAATCACCAAATGCTACAACTGCATATTGAACTGAACTCACAGCGCCTTAATTTTGTGAAAAAACACAATAATCAATCCACATATGGTGCCGATGGTTTAGAGTCGAAACGCCCTGCATTAGGAAAGAAAATCTCGATTTAGATTTCTGACTCTCTCCCTGTTATCTATCTCTATCTGGTTAAATAATCAGAGTCTTTTGCTCGATTAGATTTAGTAATCTCAACGCTGCGCCGTTAGGTTTGATTTCATCACGTTCCCACTTAGACACACTTTCTTTTGTCATATTTAATATGAGCGCTAAAGATGATTGAGAAATATTATTCTCTTCGCGAATACGTTTAATATCCTCACCCGTCATTGGCTTAAGAGCACTAAATTTCTCCTTTAACTCTCTCGCCTTAATTCTTGCTTCAATACGTCGAGAGGCAATATCATCAGTCACTCCAATCTTTTCCAATCCTTGAGCAAATTCAAGTAACTCTTTCATCGTATTAGACATTTTTCACCTCAATTAAATAACCAGTTTTAAGCATATGTGCAATTTTTATTGGATCAGAGTTTAGTAATATTCGAGCAATATCTTTATAGGATTCAAGGTCATCATCCTCAATTTCTTTTCTTCCTTTTGAGGCTAATCGTGATTTGGACCAACCATCAGCAAAAAATAGATGAGAACCTTGTTTATAAAAAATAATCGTTCGTATTCCAGCTCTTTTCCCAAAGCCTTGAATAGCCAGACGCTTTTTAATCACACCGCCACCCAAATCCGCTTCATAACAGCCGGATAAAACCTGCTTAGCCGCTAACAATACGTCAATTTCATCCAGTTCTAGCTTTTTTAGCTTACTCTTAAAAATCTTAGTTTTATAAATTGCCATCCTTAGCCCACCAATTAAACCATAGTAATCCTTACTACAGTTGTCATCAATAAAAAACAGGCGAAAAACAAGATTTCATCAAGAAAACCCCATTAAATCGCCTGCTACCTGTCTGTATTAAACAATAAATTAATCGTTTGTTTATGACCCGCTAATCATCGACGTCATTCTAATCTTACGGTGATCCGTCATCTCTAAATTCGACATCACGACCAACTGTGGCAAGCTACGACGCAAGAAACGAGACAATATCAATCGTAAACTGTGATTCACCAATAATACCGTTGGTGCCCCCATGGCTTCTTGATGAGAAATCGCTTCTTCCGCTTGAGATTGAATAAATTGCGCAAGATTTGGTTCTAAACCGCCACCATTTTTAGCCGCTTGTAACAGAATTTGTTCTAACTTAGCATCGAGACCAATGACTTGGATTTCTTCTGCATTACCAAACCACTGTTGGGTAATTGCCCGTCCAAGCGCGATCCGTACCTGAGAAGTCAGATAGTCGGTATCTTTTTGTTCACCATTTTCCCCTGACATTTCAGCTAAGGTTTCAATAATGGTGCGCATATCGCGGATCACGACATCTTCCATCAATAAGTTTTGCAGAACGCGATGTAAAATTGTCAAAGATATAGTATCTGGGATCAGGTCATCCGCCAGTTTTGGCATCTCTTTTTTCACTCGGTCATACAACATTTGGGCTTCTTGACGCCCAAACAATGTACTTGAATATTGCAGTAAAATTTGATTGAAGTGTGTTGCTACTGCGGTACTGGCAGAAACAACCGTATAGCCTTGGATTTGTGCTTGTTCACGGAAATCATCATCAATCCAAACCGCAGGTAAACCGAACGCTGGCTCTTTCGTCACATCCCCTTGCAATGAACCAGCGGCATTTCCCGGATCAATCGCTAGGCTACGACCAGGTTGTGCTTCGCCGCGCCCGACCTCTGCGCCTTTAATAAGAATACGATACTCACATGGCGACAATTCTAAGTTATCGCAGATATGCACCACGGGTGGTAAGTACCCGACTTCTTGAGCAAATTTTTTCCGTAATCCACGTAAACGGCCTAATAATTCCCCTTGCTGGTCATTATCGACGAGTGGAATTAAGCGATAGCCCACTTCCATCGCTAATAAGTCCTCTAACTGAACATCCTCCCAAGTCGCTTCCACTACTTTATTGGCTTCTTGAAAGTGTTGTGCTTGACCGTCATCAGAAACTTTCTCTGGGCTTTGGGATTTACGAACGAGATACCAACCTAATGCAGCTAGCGCCGCAGTAAATAAGAGAAACACAAAATTTGGCATGCCAGGAATCAGACCAATCAGCCCTAAAACTCCCGCACTTAGCCACATAACTCTAGGATTATTAAATAGTTGAGTGACCATCTGCTCACCGACATCTTCATCGGTTGCAACACGGGTAACAATTACCCCTGCGGCGGTAGAGATAATCAATGCTGGGATCTGAGCGACAAGTCCATCACCAATAGTTAATAGGGTATATGTACTGGTGGCATCACCTAAGGTCATATTGTGTTGAGCAACACCAATGATTAAACCACCAATCACGTTGATGACCATGATCATAATACCGGCGACAGCATCACCACGGACAAACTTACTCGCACCATCCATCGAACCGTAAAAATCTGCTTCTTGAGTTACTTCTGAGCGGCGTTTTTTGGCTTCATCATCATTAATAATTCCTGCGTTTAAGTCCGCATCGATTGCCATTTGCTTACCAGGCATACCATCAAGAACAAAACGAGCGCCCACTTCAGCAATACGCCCCGCACCTTTGGTAATGACCATAAAGTTAATCAAGACGAGAATAATAAATACCACGATACCAATGGCAAAATTACCACCTACCAAGAAATGACCAAAAGCTTCAACTACCCGTCCTGCGGCATCAGGTCCGGTGTGACCATCTAATAAAATAATTCGAGTAGAGGCGATATTGAGCGATAAACGCAGTAATGTGGCAAATAATAAAATCGTTGGGAAAGCCGCAAAATCCAATGTCCGTTTAGTGAACATCGCCACTAACAACACCATGATGGAGAGCGCAATATTAAAGGTAAACAGCAGGTCGAGCAAAAATGCCGGTAATGGTAAAACCATCATCGACAAGATCAGCAAAATCAGTACGGGCCCAGCGAGAATTTGCCACTGAGTTCCCTGTAAGTTCTTCGGCAATTTTAAAAGTGTAGCCAAATTAGCCATCGCGATTGTCATCTCCAGCAAAATCCAGCGTCGGTGGCACTGGTAAATTTTTCGGTTTTTTGGGTTTCAGGCCACCTTCTCGACGCCAACGGCGTAATTGGTAAACCCATGCTAAAACTTCTGCTACTGCTGCATACAGCGCAACAGGAATACTTTGTCCAATCTCAGCGTGTCGATATAACGCACGCGCTAACGGAGGAGCTTCAAGTTGTAAAATTCGATTCTCTTCGCCAATTTCTTTTATGCGTTGAGCGATAACTCCCGCCCCTTTTGCCAATACCTTTGGAGCCCCCATTTTTTTATCATCATATTTGAGTGCTACCGCATAGTGTGTTGGGTTAGTGACGATAACATCTGCACTGGGAACATCGGCCATCATTCGGTTGCGAGCAATCGCACGCTGTTGTTGACGAATTTTGGCTTTAATATGCGGGTCACCCTCTTGCTGCTTGAATTCATCTTTAATTTCTTGGCGGCTCATTCGTAATTTTTTTAAATGCGAACGAAATTGGTAAAACACATCAAATGCCACCATCGGAATCAACATAAAAACAATCAAGTAACCGGCAAAAATGACTTTTTCTAGCGCATTTCCTAATGCCGTGACAGGGGGCTCCATCACCAAATGCAGTAATGATGGCCAACTTTGCCAAAGAAAAATCCATGTCCCCAGTCCCACAAATAAAGATTTCAAGATCGCCTTAAATAGCTCGGATAAGGCATTCATTGAAAAAATTCGTTTCAATCCTTTAATCGGATCTAATTTTTTAGGATCAAATTTAATCAGCTTACTGTTGAATAGCAGTCCTCCCACCAATGAGGATGCTGAAATTCCAACTAGCGCCAACCCACCAATCACGGGTAATAATGCAAATAGTGCTTCACTCACTACCGAGCCTAAATAATTGAGCATCAACTTTGTGTTCTGTAGGTAGTGGCCATCAAAAATAAACCCTTGGCGCATGATTTGACGTAATTGTGCGGCAAGGTGCCCACCACTTAGCCACAGTAAACTGACCCCAGCTAACATCATCATCAGGGAGCTCAGTTCTTTTGATCGAACGATTTGCCCATCATCTTTGGCTTTTTGCTTTTTATGGGGCGTGGGTTCTTCTGTTTTTTCTACATCACTTTCGTCAGACACATCGCTTCCAAAAATTCAGCCTATACGTATAGTCGCTATAGCATGACAGAGTGTAAAAAATTCAATGGTGGAAATTAGATGCACTTCGCAGGGGTTTTTGGGCAATTGAGTAATATGACATCAACTTTGGGAAGCGTTTCGCAATAAGATATGAAACCTGCAAAAAAGAGATAATTTAAAAATTTATTTCCTATAATACCCATGATGTAAAATGCGGTATATTGATAGCAGAAATGCAAAACCATCTATTGATAACAGGTACTATTTATTATGGCTCTGATCCCAAAAAACTACACTCGGTTGGAAAGTGGCTACCGTGAGAAAGCACTAAAAATCTATCCGTGGGTATGTGGACGCTGTACACGGGAGTTTGTTTATTCAAATCTACGCGAATTAACAGTTCACCATATTGATCACGACCATACCAATAACCCAGAGGATGGCAGTAACTGGGAGTTATTGTGTCTATTTTGTCATGACCATGAACACTCAAAATATACTGAAGCGGATCAATACGGAACAACGGTTGTGGCTGGGGAAGATGCACAAAAAGATGTTGGTGAAGCGACCTATAATCCGTTCGCTGATTTAAAGTCGATGCTCAATAAGAAAAAATAATCTTAGCAAGATTCACTTTAAGCAAAGTCTCAGTTTAAATGTGAACAAGTGCCATTTAATACGTTTTTCTGACAGATAAATCAAAGTAGTTTGAGTCATAGCTAAGAGCAACCAACAATGCTATGACTCAAAATATGGCAGAAAGCGAAAATTAAAAACCTAGTTCATCTAAAAGATCATCCACCTGTGACTGCGATGCCATCACATTCACACCCTCTTTATTAATCTGCGGTCCATTTAGCAGACTTTCACTTTGGGTTTTTGCACGCATTTCTGGCGGTGTATTTTCCATTAATAAAGCTAGCAGTTGTTTTTCCGCTTCTTCAACGACTTCCATCATTTTTTTGACGACTTGACCCGTTAAATCTTGGAAGTCTTGAGCCATCATGATTTCCATAAGTTCCGCTTTAGTCACTTCACTATCTTGAATCACGGTTCCCAAAAAATCTTGAGTCGATTCACGTAGCTCGGCGGGAACATCATTTGATGCAACCGCTTGCCACTGTTGTTGCAGCGCTATCGCATTTTTGTTCATGTTCACTTGTAGCGGCTTAATGACATCGATGCCATTCAGGGTTTTTTCTGCCGCTTGTGCCGTCATTTGAGCGATATAACGTAAACGATCTTTACCATCTGGAATACTGGCCACGGCTTGTTGAACACTTTTTTCAAGACCAAGCTCACGCATGCTCTCTCTCAGTGTTCGCATCAAAGTACCAATACGTGTAATGACCTGTTTTAAATCTTCATTTCCAGTACCTGTGCGGCTGCCGTTCATTGTTACTTGTTCAATCATCACTGTCTCCTTTAGCAAGCGCGATTATTGCAGCCCCATTTTTTCAAACACTTTGTTCAATTTTTCTTCAAGAATTGCCGCCGTAAACGGTTTCACAACATAACCGCTAGCACCTGCTTGAGCTGCCGCAATGATGTTTTCTTTCTTCGCTTCAGCCGTCACCATCAGTACAGGAATATGTTTAAGTGCTTCATCTCCACGGATAGTTTTCAGCAATTCTAAGCCATCCATATTGGGCATATTCCAGTCAGCAACCACAAAATCGATATTTCCAGCACGGATTTTTTCCAGTGCATCAACCCCATCCTCGGCTTCATCGATTTTATTAAAACCAAGTTCTTTTAATAAGTTGCGAACGATTCTGCGCATCGTGGAGAAATCATCAACAACCAGAAAACTGAGATCTTTAGCGGCCATAACCACTCCTTCAAAAAATACAATGATGAATAACTGCCATCACTAAATGGTGACAGACGAAAGTTTTGTTAACAAACTCGGGGCAATTTTAAGGATATCGAGCACCTCATCAGCAGCATTCATTTCGATCGCTGCACGAGGCATACCAAATACCACACAACTGCTTTCATTCTGGGCATAGGTTATTGCGCCCTGTTGGTGCAAATTCAGTAAACCTTTCGCGCCATCCATTCCCATTCCGGTCAATAACACCCCAATACATTTACGACCGACATGTTTCGCCACAGAATCGAACATCACATCCACCGAAGGGCGATGACGGTTCACGGGTTCACTTTGTTCTAAAATAATTTGGTAGCCTTTGCCTTTATCCGTAATGAGCATATGAGAATCTCCGGGGGCAATATAAGCGCAGCCTTTTTGCAGCAATTCGTTGTGCTCAGCTTCTTTAACCGTTAATGAGCACAGCTTGTTAAGCCGCTCGGCAAAAGAGCGCGTAAAACCCGCAGGCATATGCTGAGTGATCACTACCGGAGGACATTCTCTTGGTAGCATCTCTAAGAATTGACGAATAGCTTCCGTCCCCCCTGTCGATGCCCCTACCGCTATCACTCGGCTATTGCACGCATATGGCGAAAGTGGTTTAGCTAATGTCACAGGCTCCGGCACTTTTTTCTCTGTACGAGCAAAACGGCTGCGTTGTGACATTTTAGACATCGCAGCGGCGCGGATTTTTTCACCTATTAACTCGCGATAGCTCATCATGGTTTCGCGGATACCAATCTGTGGCTTAGTCACAAAGTCCACCGCGCCCAGCTCCAATGC
Source organism: Providencia sp. PROV210 (assembly GCF_028479445.1). Taxonomy (NCBI): domain Bacteria; kingdom Pseudomonadati; phylum Pseudomonadota; class Gammaproteobacteria; order Enterobacterales; family Morganellaceae; genus Providencia; species Providencia sp. PROV210. The sequence goes on along the minus strand of NZ_JAMPNQ010000006.1, from coordinate 43,302 downwards.
TTTTAATGTCACCTCAGAGCCTTTAGATGTTAACGTCGACACCATAACAACCGGAATTGGGTGTAATCGCATTAATTTTTCTAAAAAATCAATACCATCCATTCTTGGCATTTCAACATCAAGGGTCACAACGTCAGGTTCTAGCTGTTTAATCAGATCCCGAGCTACATAGGGATCTGGTGCCGTATCGACGACTTCCATATCGTGGTGGCTATTAATGATTTCACGCATCAATTGGCGCATCAGCGCGGAGTCATCAACACACAATACTTTGATTTTTTTCATTATTCTCTCCTCACTGATTGCAAGCTATAGACGGTTTGTCCGTTGATCACAAACTGTTTGGATAGTTGAGAAATATTTTCAGAGTGACCGATAAACAATAAGCCGTCTGGCTTTAATAATGGCGCAAAGCGCTCTAGTAGTTTTATCTGCATTTCTTTATCAAAATAAATCATGACGTTACGGCAAAAGATTGCATCAAATCGATGCTGTATTTGCCAATCACTGTCACTTAAATTTAAGTGACGAAATTCAATCATATTGCTCAGCGCGGGTTTTACACGGGCAAAACCTTCATATTCCCCCACCCCTTTCATGAAATAACGTTGGCGCTGTAATGCGCTGAGGTTTTTCAACTCTTCGACTCGATAAATCCCTTGTTTCGCTTTTTCTAAAACTTCCGTATCGATATCGCTTGCCATCACCTTTGCGGTTGCTGCACTAGAACCCAAAACATCGCTCACTGTCATCGCGATTGAGTAAGGTTCTTCCCCCGTAGAAGATGCCGCACACCATATGTTAATGTTGGTATTACGTCGGCTTCTCAGGAAATCAGTCAAGGTTTCGAAGTGATGAGGCTCTCGGAAAAATGCTGTTAAATTCGTCGTTAATGCGTTAACAAATGCTTGCCATTCTGGATTCATTGGCTCACGTTCTAGCATCCGTAAGTAGTCAGAAAAATTGTCGATATTAGAGTCCCTTAACCGCTTTAACAGTCGGTTATAGACCATGTTTTTTTTATTCATCGTAAGGACGATCCCAGACTTTTTATGAATGAATCGACAAACTCGACCAAATTCATCGTCAGTCAAAGGTTCTATTTGTGGTACTAAAAGCATCGTACTTGTCGTCCTATTCAATAAAAACCGGTGAGGCAGCCAGTAATATGGCTGCCAAATTGTCGAACATGTAACGAGCTAGGAAGAGATCCTAATCAGCGTCTCATTCGTCCTGATTGCTCAGGTAATTCAAAAAATGCCACGGTTTCAACCAAGTTATTCGCCTGATCTTCTAAGGCGGCGGTTGCACTGGTTGATTGCTCAACAAGAGCGGCGTTTTGTTGGGTCACTGAGTCCATTTGACTTACAGCAACGGCTACTTGTTCGATACCACGACTCTGCTCATTGGAAGCGGATGCAATATTTCCCATTAATTCAGTAACTTGATTTACTGCTGCTACCAATTCGTTCATGGTTTGCCCAGCTTCATTGACCAATACAGAACCTTGGCTAACACGTCCAACTGATTCATCGATCAGCGCTTTGATCTCTTTTGCTGCTTCAGCGCTACGTTGTGCTAATGCGCGAACTTCACCCGCTACCACAGAGAATCCACGACCTTGTTCACCCGCTCGTGCCGCTTCAACCGCCGCATTCAGTGCTAAAATATTGGTTTGGAATGCAATACCATCAATAACACTAATAATGGCGCTGATTTTTTGTGAGCTATTAGAAATCGAAGTCATTGTGTCAATGACCTCTTCCGTAATTTCGCCACCTTTGGTTGCTGTTCTTGATGCAGTCACGGCTAATTCACTCGCTTGACGTGCATTATCCGCGTTTTGTTTTACCGTCGCGGTCAACTCTTCCATACTTGCTGCCGTTTCTTCTAATGATGCAGCTTGCTGTTCAGTTCTTGAGGATAAGTTATTATTGCCTAGAGCAATCTCGCGAATACCGGTAGACATTTGGTCTGTATTCACTCGAATAGATGTCACTGTTTTTGCCAGTGAATGCTGCATCAATTTCAATTTTTCGAAGACATCGCCAATTTCATCACGGAATGAAATTTCAATATTCTGATTCAGTTTTCCTTCCGCAACCTGCATGAAATGTTCACTCATGCTGTTTAACGGGGAAATAACTTTGCGTTTGAGCCACAGGTGCACAACACCAATGACCAAAAAGATAATGACAACGACGCTGAAGAATGAGGTCCATGCAAATTGGTTATAGAATCTTGCATCTGCAATGGAGGCATTGCTTTCATCATTTAAAACAGAAAGATAACTGTTAATAACCTTAATTAATTCATCTTGGTTTTTTTGAGCGGGTAATGCGATATACGCCGCGACATCATTGTTATCAAGGTGAGTATTCAAGGCATTTAACGTGACAATAAAAGAGTTAAATTTCTCTTCTAATGCAGAGAGATTTTCTTTTTCACTCAACACAGGTTGGGCTTTAAATTCGGCGTAATCGTTATTTGCTTCGACTAAGTAATCATCAAAAATCTTGCGGGTTTCTTCGATTAAATCGTTGTGGCCGCCTTCTTTCAGTAATAAAGCAATTTGTGTCAGGCTATTGCGTGCCTGCATTAAGTGCTTGCTGGTCTCTTCAAGTAATGCACGCTTTTTAGATCCCAAATCAATATTTTCTAAGGATTTCAGTTCACTATTGACGATACCTACAGAAATCCCACTTGAGGCTAACTGCATGCCACAAAATAGGATTAGGAGTAAGTATAAGCTCACTGAAATTTTGATATTTTTTCCTAACATATTTAATCCCCTACTTATGACAGCCAAATAATTGGCTCTTTTTAATTATCGAGCTTAAACATATAAAAACGCTGCGGGATAAACTCCCACAGCGCTAGATTGGATTTACTCTTTAGAAGGTTTCCCAATTATCATCATCTTTGTGATTTTTCGAAGAAATCTTAGATAAATCCGGTGTTTTAACAATATTAGAGACTGTTCTTGGTGCAGGTTGAGCATTGCGTACTTTGCCATGATCCAGTGCAGGTAAACGGAAAATGGAAATTAATTGAGAGAGCTTAGCAACTTGCTCTTCCAGTACGTTAGCAGCCACTGCCGATTGCTCGACAAGTGAGGCATTTTGTTGAGTCACTTTATCCATCTCAGCCACTGCGATGCTGACTTGAGAAATCCCTTTGCTTTGCTCATCTGACGCTGTAGCGATGTGCGTCATGATGTCGGTAACACGAGTGACAGAATCAACAATTTTGGTCATAGTTTCGCCAGCATCTTCTGCTTGACGAGCCCCAACATCCGTTCTAGAAACAGAGTCTTCGATCAGCGTTTTGATCTCTTTCGCTGCATCCGCACTGCGTTGAGCTAGGTTACGAACTTCGTCAGCAACAACAGCAAATCCACGACCATGTTCACCGGCACGTGCAGCTTCTACGGCAGCATTAAGCGCTAAGATGTTGGTTTGGAATGCGATGCTATCGATGACCGCAGTAATGTCAGAGATTTTTTGGGAGCTATCCGCAATATTGCGCATGGTGTGAACCACATTAGAGACGACTTTGCCGCCTTCTTTTGCAATCACTGAGGCTTGGCTCGCGAACTCACTCGCTTGATGAGCATATTCAGTATTCTGTTTAACGGTCGCCGTTAACTCGCTCATGCTCGCTGAAGTTTCTTCTAAACAAGCTACCTGCTGTTCAGTACGCGATGACAAATCATTATTACCGGCTGCAATTTCTGTGGTTCCTTGATAGATAGTTTCACTACCATCTAGAACACCACGCACCGTATTGATCAGCTCTTGTTGCATATGCTGAACACCACCGGCTAGCTCACCAATTTCATTGTGTGCTGAGGTATCAATTTTGGGTGTTAAGTCCCCTGCTGCAAATACTTTGATGCGTTCAATCAGTGTATTTAATGGCTCAGTAATTCCTTTACGCACATAGCGATAACTGAAGAAACCAATCAGTGCTAACAAGATTGATAAAACCACCAGCATATATAAAGATTCACGGTAGTTTCCTTCTGCATTATCAATTTCAGCTTGGAAATCAGCTGCAATATCAGCAAAATAAGCACTGAATTGCTCTTCAAATTTAGCTTGTAGTCCCGATGTTCTATGAGCATAGAAACCGTTTAAGTCACCTTTTTCCGCATATTCAGCGAGTTTTGTTAATGCCACACGATAGTCTTCATAAGACTTGAGTAATCTATCAAACTGGTCTTTATCAATGGAGGTATTTTCCATCATCTTTCTGTATCGACCGTAAGCGTCATCAGCGGCTGTAAATTTATCATGTGCCGATTTGATTAAGTCACCAGCTGATGCATCATCCTTAATGTTGAGTTCTTCCAACAAATAAGCATTGATCGAGCGGTTTAAATCAGAGCGAGCCTGTAATAAATTAACCCAACTTTCAGTAAGAACTTGTCTTTGGCGTTGAAGAGAATTCAAATAATTAATGCTGTCGCTGTTATCGCCTAGTTTGGTAAACATCAAACCACTTGAAACCAGCTGCAATAAAATAAAAAGAAAAATAACGGACAAAAGTCCTGAAACGATTTTAATTCGACTGTACATGGCGTTTTACTAACATAATGTTGTTGTAATTTGGATATCGGTCATCTGCTCAAAAACTTTAGTGAGTGCCTCTGGCATTTTTGAGCAAATTGACAGCAGAAACGAGGTGATCAGCGGATGATCACTCCGCAATATGGTCGATTAGTGCCATTTCTTCACTGGTCAATAATTTTTCAATATCGACGAGAATTAACATCCTTTCACCCATCGTACCCAGCCCAGTTAAATACTGAGTAGATAGCGTGACAGCAAAATCTGGTGGTGGAGCGATTTGATCTTCGTTCAGCACCAACACATCCGATACGCCATCAACCACAATCCCGACAACGCGGTCTTTCAGGTTAACCACAATGACGACCGTATTATCGTTGTACACCACATTTTCATGGGAAAATTTAATCCGCAGATCGATGATAGGAATTATCACTCCACGCAGATTAGTAACGCCTTTAATAAAATGAGGCGTGTTCGCTATACGCGTTACTTGCTCGTAACCACGAATTTCCTGTACTTTTAAAATTTCAATTCCGTACTCTTCTTCACCAAGCGTAAAAACGAGGTAGCCTTCGCCATTTTTTTCTTCTTCGAGCTTGTTTAAATCATCATCTAACATAGACATGGTGTTTAGCCTCTATTTAGTGCATTACGGGTTGAGAAACAGGCTGTTTCTTATTAATCAAAATGTGGTTGTTCATTCGTTGTAATTCTGCAACATCTAAAATTAGGGAGACTGAGCCATCGCCCATGATGGTTGCGGCGGAAATACCCGGAACTTTGCGGTAATTACTGGCAATATTTTTCACCACGACTTGCTGCTGACCAACTAACTTATCGACTAATAAAGCAAAACGATGCCCCGCATTTTGAATAATTAACGCAATGCTATTTGCTAAATTAGGTTCGGCATTTTCGATAGAAAAGACTTGGTGGAGTTCGACGAGTGGTAAATATTCGCCTCGAACTAAAAGCATTTTTTCTTCTCCCGCGAGACGATAAATATCTTCAGGGCGAGGTTGTAGCGTACTAATAATCGCACTAAGCGGCACAATGAAAACGTCATCTGCAACTTTTACTGACATTCCATCCAGAATAGCCAATGTTAGTGGCAGTAAAATACGAATAATGGTGCCTTTTCCTTCGGTAAAACCAATTTGAATTCGTCCACCCATGTCTTGGATATTACGTTTCACTACGTCCATACCCACGCCACGACCTGATACATCAGTAATCACTTCGGCTGTCGAAAATCCTGGCGCCATAATCAGCATCGCGACTTCGTCATTGGTCATCGCATCATGAATATTCATGCCTTGAGAGCGGGCTTTGGCAAGAATTCGTTCACGGTTCAATCCTGCTCCATCATCACGAACTTCAATACAGATATTGCCACTCTGATGTGCAGCAGAAAGCGTTAACGTACCCGCTTCAGATTTACCATTAGCAAGACGAACTTCTGGTTTTTCAATTCCATGGTCGAGGCTGTTACGTACAAGGTGGTTCAATGGATCAACGATACGTTCAATCAAGCTCTTATCTAACTCTGTCGAGCTACCTTCCACCTTAAGCTCTATTTTCTTGCCCAGTTTTGAGGCAATATCACGAACCATTCTAGGGAAACGGCTAAATACATAATCCATCGGCATCATGCGAATGGACATAACGGATTCTTGGAGCGCGCGAGAATTTCGTTCTAGTTGCACGATGGAACTGAGTAAATCTGAATATTCGTTTTGATCAACTTGCTGGCTATGTTGGGTCAACATCGATTGAATAATGACAAGTTCACCCACTAAATTAATCAGTTGGTCAACCTTCTCAACAGCGACACGGATACTGCTCGAATCGCCTTTTGGCTTCGCAGCGGCAGCTTTTTTTGCTGAAGAAGAGGACGATACAGCAGATGCAGGCGTTACCACCGGAGCAATCACTTTAGTGGTTTCAATCTGCCCTACCGGTTTTTCAACCATTGCGGCTAATTCTTCTACCGTTGCAGCCAGTTCATCGAGAGTCGCTTCTACATCCACAACTTTATTTGGTTCGCCACCACCTAGGATAAAGCCTTGGCACGCTTCATAATTTGTTGCACAGTGCTCAATCTGGGATTCATCCACGACGAAACACAATACACCGCAAATGTCATCGATATCCGTGTTGGTTCCCAGCCATGCTTTTAGGCTAGATTCACTTTTTTCTGTACCGAATAAACGACCAAATAGACCTAATTCATCTGCTAAAACATCAACTTCGGTTGATTTCAGTGAATTCAATGTAATGATAAAATAGTGAGAAAATTCATCATTCGTAAGCGCAGTGTTGGTTTGAATTGCAGATTCTGAAACGGTATCAGTAACCGTTTCCATTGCTGCAATAGACTCCTCATCAAAATTCACTTCTCCAACACCGTGCTCCACACTTTTTAGTACATCGCAGATATGTTGGAAAGTTTCATCATCAGGTAATGAATCATTTTTATAGGCATCCAACTGTGATGCCATTACATCCTTAGCATCTAAGAAAACATCAATAATATCCGGTGTTAGTGTTAGCTCGTCATGCCGAGCTTTATCGAGTAAATTTTCTAAGGTGTGAGTTGTATTTTGTAGGTGCGTGAAACCAAAAGTTGCCGCCCCCCCCTTAATCGAGTGGGCACTACGGAATATGGCATTGAGTTGCTCGCTATCTGGGTCGACAGGATCAAGCTCAAGTAAATGCTGTTCCATATCCCTGAGCAGTTCATCAGCTTCATCGAAAAACGTTTGATAAAACTCGGTAATATCCATGCTTTTTATCCAATTTCGCTTAAGTTTCACTTAATGCTCACTGCTAAAAACTCTAGCAGTGAATATTTTGATTAATTATCGATATAAGTCATTGTTAATTTGTGAATTTATTTTCCCACTTTAACGGTTACGACTTCGTTAGTTGCCTGAATCGGCACATCTTGTTGTGGCTTTTTAAGCACATCATGAATCGGTGTTGCTCCATCGTATTCATGCAAAATTTGATTAGTTTCATCTTCATTTAATACGATGATGCTGATCCGCCGGTTTATTGGCGCTAAGCCATTTTCTTTGTCCAAGTGGATAGATGACGCCATCCCAACAACACGTAAAATCTTTTGCTCTTCCATGCCACCCATGATCAGTTCACGGCGAGAAGCATTCGCACGGTCTGATGACAGTTCCCAGTTGCTGTAATAGGCTTCGCTGGCATAAGGTAAATCGTCCGTGTGTCCCGAAATGCTAATACGATTTGGTACGTCGTTCAGTAATGGTGCAATGGCACGTAAAATATCGCGCATATAGGGCTCGACTATCGCGGAACCCACTTTGAACATCGGTCTATTGGCACTATCAACGATTTGGATACGTAGACCATCGTTGATCATGTCGATAAGTAAATGAGGCTTTAATTCATTCAAACGGGGGTCTTGTAATATGGCTTGCTCAAGGTTTTCTTTTAGTTTTTCAAAACGATAATTAGCATCCCCTGAGATGATATTATTTGGCTCAGGCATCACATCACCATCACGAAATATCGGATCTTTACCGCCACCAGGTATGGGATTTGTCGCGTCCCCACTTTTTGAACCAGGATTAATCGCAACACTTAATGGAGTACGAAAATATTCAGCAATCTTAGTTAACTCTTGTGGGCTGGAAATAGAAATCAACCACATCACTAGAAAGAAGGCCATCATTGCAGTCATAAAATCTGCATAAGCAATTTTCCATGCACCTCCATGGCTACCTTGCTGATGACCACCACGTTTTTTGACACGAATAATTTGAGGATGATTGCCAGCCATGGTCAATTATTCCTCACTAGTTTCAGTTGTTCGGTTACCCACTTTCACTTCACGAACTTTGTCTTCCAGCTCGATAAAGGAAGGCCTATCTACGCTAAACAGCACCTTACGACCAAACTCGACTGCAATTTGCGGGGCATAACCTTGCAAAGAGGACAAAAAAGTGACCTTGATGCATTCCATTAACTTGAGCTGCTCAGTGCTGCGCTGACGAACCAAACTCGCTAACGGTAAAATAAATCCGTATGCGACTAAAATGCCAAGAAATGTTCCTACCATTGCATGAGCAATCAACGCTCCCAATTCACCCGCAGGACGATCTGCTGCACCGAGTGCATTGACAACACCTAATACCGCAGCAACAATCCCAAATGCAGGCATCGATTCACCCACCATATTCAAGCCAGTGGCCGGAACTTCATTTTCTTGACGAAAGGTTTCCAATTCCTCATCCATCAGCGCTTCAATTTCGTGACTTTGCAGGTTACTGGTCACCATAAGGCGTAGATAATCCACAATAAACATCATGGCTGTTGGATCTTTGAGTATGCGAGGATATTGCGTGAAAATTTCACTTTCCTGTGGATTTTCAATATCTTTTTCTAAGGCAAGCAGCCCTTGTTGGCGGGATTTATTCAGTAATTGAAATAGCAAAGCCATTAAATCCATGGACATGGCTTTGTTGTAGGCTGAACGTCGGAAAAGTCTTGGTAATACTTTGCACAATGCAACGATGGATTTACCGCTGTTACCAACTACAAATGCGCCGAGCCCAGCCCCTAGAATAATAACGAATTCAGCTGGTTGGTACAGCGCGCCAAGATGACCACCGACCATGACATAGCCGCCAATAACTGCAGCTGTAACAATGATATATCCGATGAGTATTAACACAGTATTCCCTTTCACTCCGTTGGTTAACAGATGGCAGTCAAAGGGAATATGAGGAAGGACAGGCAATCTACTTGCCTGTTTACCAAATCAATCCAATTACATTACCGCTTTCGTAATGCCATCCTGTCGATACTCCGTAATATCGGCGAGATGCTCGGAAAGTTTACGTTTTTTTATTGCTCTTGATGGCGGTTGGCACAAGCTGCACGTAAAACTATTTTCAGGGATATGAGCGTAAGTGATAAATGAACCACTACAGCAGTTACATCCAGACCGCTGCAACATGCCACTTTCAACAAATCTAACCAGAGTCCAAGCTCGAGTGAGTGCTAAAATTGGCTCTTTTCCTTCTTCAGGAATGCATTGTTCTAAGTAAAGTTTATACGCTTTCAAAATCGCATCTACCCCTTCACATTGACCGGACTGGAGTAGAAATTGGTAGGCGTTATAAAACATGGATGAATGAATATTTTGTTCCCATGTCATGAACCAATCGGTAGAAAAAGGCAGCATCCCTTTTGGTGGCGGGCAACCTCGTAACTCTTTGTATAAACGGACTAAACGTCCACGGCTGATTTGTGTTTCGCTTTCTAACATTTGAAGACGGGCGCCGAGGGAAATCAATTCCATGGCTAAACGAATATCATTAGCTTCCTTGACGATACTTTTTTCAGCTACGCTACTCATCTTTTTCTCACTATATCTGAATCGGACTCATTGTGCGTTTGCAATAATCGAGTCGAAAGAAGGATACCTGTATGAATTTGTTGAAGTTCATCAACTCGAGAATCGCGGGTTAATTTTTCAATCGTATCGCTGCTATCAAATCTAAATTGACAGATTAACTGGTTTGTTTCCGCTAATTTAACCAATTGAGGTAGAGAGAGTTCTGCTAAAGTGTTTGCCATCGAATCAGAGATACCGAGTCGAAACATCGCAGTGGCTTTTTCCTGGGAGATAAGCTTTTGAGCTAACAGCAAATATGAAAGATTAATATCGTATATATGCTTCAGAAAATCAGTGGTAGAGCTCATTTTTTTATACCTTTCGAATAATTATTAACATCTATGTGCAGAAAGAACAAATATCAATTTGAGCCTATTGTGTTAGCCAATGTTTTAAATATTAAGAATAATTAAATCTGGATAGCGTAGTCCGTTACTATCCCATGAGATCCGTTGAAATACCCAGTTTGGAGTATATAAACACAAAGATTCAAACCTAAATTAAATATATTTCCTGAATACCTACAAACAATAACGAGTGGTCAAAAAATTAGCAGATTCAGTAAAAGTCAGAATATACCGATTTCATTTTTAACCGTTAATTATTATGCACAACTAAATTAACTATTCAAGACACTTATGTTTCTTTTTATCCTATCGGCATAATTATCCATCTATATATTAACAATTCTTTATTACGACTATATCTTAATCCTACTTATCTAAAATATTTGCAACATTTCAATTTAACCTAAGTCAAATAGCAGAATTTTAATCAAACCATTACTCTAAAATAGGGAATTTATAAGCAATAAACCCCAAGCACATCACAGGAATCATAATATTGATCTAAATCAATCTTTTTTATTACCCTATAAAAGTGACTTTTATAAAACCCAATCAATATCGGTAAGTTAGGTAGAAAGATTAAACATTATTTTTCAATACCTTTAATCAAATTAATCACTATCATTCAAAATTATTCAATCATTTCCTTAGCAATATACATCTTAAATTTGTCATACATATTAATATTCACATATTACGTTTGATTAAATAAATTTAACTGTACCAATAATAACCAGTAAAAATAACATTAAAAAAATTAATTAAGTTTATCTTTTACTCTATCCGAATAGAGTGAATGTTAGATATCTGTAAATATAGATTTTTACCTCTATCTGCTATATTAATCACCGACTTTATTATTTTTGTATGACAAATATATTTTATATAAATTAACTTTTCAGGTATGTAATAAACATTTTTCGTTTTTATTCTAAAAACAAAAAACTCAAGCCACAGCATTAGTTATGCATGATGGCTTATTAATAAACGTCATATTCAAGATGATTTTAAATCACTGAAGAAGGTGGCAGTTCAAAAATCACTCTAAATTTTTTATTTACTATGTATATGTGTAAACGCATGAGCAAAAACTTGTAATATCACTTATGTTGGTAAGTAATTTAACTTAGCCAACCATTCCCTGCATATCTCTTTACTTAACGAATAGTAACAAAGCTAAATGATAACTCAATGTTACTATATACTTTTATTTTAACAAATCACTTCATGGGAAATACAAAATTAAGGGTATTTACTTATAGTAATTATGATGCAGACATATTATCAGTTGAATCATTTAAAAAATTATACGATGCCAAAAAAGTACAAAAAACAACCTCTGATTATTTGTATCTACAGATAAAATTTATTGCCAAAACTGAGAGTTGGCTCACAATTGTCATATTTTTTAGACAATACGTTTCGTTATGAAACGCTGTTTTTTAATCAAAATCACCTAGTAAAAAAAGAAAAAAAACACAGTCCGAGGATAATGACGCACCATTTTCATCTCATTAACACTTGTATCTTTGATTAATTGACAATGTTTTATACTATGGCTTTTAAATAAGATTAACGATGGGAGAGGAAAATGTTTGATTATTCAGCAGTGGTAGAATTTATTGAGGACGAAGGGGTATATGAAATTAATTTTTGTGATTTTCCTGATGTGCAAGGTGTAACTTATTTACAAGAAGATGTTGAATTAGAAGCAGAAGAAACTCTTACAGCAGCAATTGCCGAGCTTATTTCTTTACGAGCTCCTATTCCTCTCCCTGAAAATACCGCTCCTAATGCTTTTATTGTTCATTTACCGATTCTTTCCTGCTTAAAAATCGCTCTACATAATGCGATTTTAGAAACACAAACTCGCCGTGCAGATTTAGCCCGTAAGCTTAATATCAATGCTCAGCAAATTGAGAGGCTGCTCGATATTCAGCATGCATCTAAAATTGAAGCTTTGGAGCAAGCCTTATACTTAGTCGGCTATGAAACAAAAGTCTCCGTAAAAAAGCTAGCTATCTAACTCTTTCTTAAACTAGCTAAAACTATAAAAATAACCATCCAGCCCAAGGACGGGCTAGATTGAGATAATAAAGTTGAGTCACAACTATGCGGTCAATTTATAGCGCTAATCAATTTAGCGACGATTGCTAAGTCGTTTTCCAATAACTCTTCGCACTCGGCTTTTGTATAGATTTTTGTGAGAATAATATCAGGGTCTGTATGCTCATAAGTACCGTATTAGTACGGGGGCATATCCCTCAAAATTAGTCACCGTGACGACAGTTAAAACCGTGTATGGTCCCTATGAATCATAGTCAGTGTATGATTAAAATTCTGTGGCGGCGTATACAAAAAAAGCCACGCAATGCGCAGCCTTGAAGAATTTATATCATGGAGTATCTATATTGTTATGGCTTTACACTATAACGACTTGCTATAGCAATACGATTAAAAGCGCCTATCGTGATAGATATCCATTCAATGAGTGCTAGCTGATCCTCACTCCAATATTTTGCAGCGTTTTCGTAAATATCATTAGATATATGGCCATCATGGACCATGTTTACCGACTCCACTAACAAGAACGCTGCTTTTTCTTTCTCTGTAAAGTAATCAGCCTCCTTCCATACTGGAACCAATGCTATTTTATCAATACTGATTTGGCATTTTTGTGCATCTTGAGTGTGAAGTCTCACGCAGAAAGCACATCCATTAATTTGAGATACTCTCAACTTCAACAAATGAATAAATCCCTCTTCTAGGCCTACAGATACCGCTTGCTCATCAAGATGGTTGCTAATCTCAATTAATTTACTATATGCATTCGGGGACTTTTTAGATAATGAAACTCTGCTCATATAAACTCCAATTTACATTCAGATTCAGACTGAATACATATAATCAGTTTAAATAAACCTGATCTATCATGTTTGTGCGTTGGGTATATCGGATAAAAAAGGCCACACTCGGCGACCTCTATTCATTGATTGATCTAATTTATGAACAACGTTTAGTGGCTATGTCCCAAATGATATGTATAAGTAACGCAATTAACACGTAACTCATTAAAAACTTGGTGGGCTGTTGGGGGTTCGAACCCCAGACCGAGCGATTAAGAGTCGCCTACTCTACCAACTGAGCTAACAGCCCGAATAGAATTATTTAACGCCTCACATTTGGTACAGTCAATAATATTCTGCTATTTTTATTCTTTAGGTTAATTTTTAGTTATCAATGTTAAATTTAAGAGAATAATCGCTTTATTAACAATCATACTCCCGATTGTCAGTGAATTTTTTCTTACTCCAATTGAGATTTATGTCACAATATTTCACGCAAACACCGCCAAAAACTTAAAAAAATAGCATTGGCTAACATCATAATCACTATCGGATAAATAACAGTATGGAAGAAAATGCACCTACAAACACCTCTCGGCCCTCTACTGACCGAAACCAATTAAAACGTAGTCTCAGTAATCGTCATATCCAATTAATTGCGATTGGTGGAGCCATCGGAACAGGCCTTTTTATGGGCTCGGGTAAAACCATTTCCCTAGCAGGGCCGTCAATTATCTTTGTCTATATGATTATCGGCTTTGTGCTGTTTTTCGTTATGCGGGCAATGGGTGAGCTACTCCTATCCAACCTTGACTATAAATCTTTCAGCGATTTTTCGGCCGACTTGATTGGACCTTGGGCTGGATTTTTTGTTGGCTGGACTTACTGGTTCTGCTGGGTAATTACTGGAATAGCAGATATTATCGCGATAACCGCGTACGTCAGTTTCTGGGTTCCCAATTTTCCAGAATGGGTGACATCCTTTATCTGTGTCATCACCCTGCTGACACTGAATCTTGTTTCAGTCAGATTGTTTGGTGAGCTAGAGTTTTGGTTTGCCATGATAAAAATCATCGCTATTGTGGCATTAATTGCCGTTGGCGGTACATTGATTGCCATGAATTTCCAGTCCCCCACAGGGCATACTGCGTCATTAAGTAATATTTGGAATGATGGTGGGATGTTTCCAATGGGAATTAGTGGCTTTTTTGCTGGGTTCCAAATTGCCATATTTGCATTCGTGGGCATTGAATTAGTCGGAACTGCTGCTGCCGAAACCCGCGATCCTGAAAAATCCTTACCAAAAGCAATCAATGCGATTCCAATCCGCATTATCGCCTTCTATGTTTTATCATTAATCGTCATTATGGCAGTGACACCATGGAGAACCATTCTGGCGGATAAGAGTCCCTTTGTTGAAATGTTCGTCCTGATCAGTCTTCCAGCAGCGGCGAGTATTGTGAACTTTGTGGTTTTAACTTCTGCTGCTTCATCTGCAAATAGTGGCGTATTCTCCACCAGCCGCATGCTATTTGGGTTATCTAAAGAAGGGGATGCTCCAAAACAATTTAGTCAATTATCGAAAAAAGCGGTGCCTGCAACAGGGTTAATATTTACCTGTATTTGCCTCAGTTTCGGTATTGTACTTATCTACTTCATTCCCGATATCATGCATGCGTTTACCTTAGTCACAACAGTATCCGCCATCCTATTTATGTTTATCTGGAGCATGATCCTCATTAGCTATTTGAACTTTAGGAAAAACCGCCCAGAAAAGCATGAATCATCCCATTATAAAATGCCATTAGGTATCGTGATGTCATGGGTCAGTTTAGTCTTTTTTGCGTTTATGGTGATCTTACTGGCATTCCAGCATGACACTCGACAAGCTTTAATCGCGACTCCACTGTGGTTTATTATTCTGTTTATTGGATACCAAATTGTAAAGCGTCGTAAAATTCAATAACGCATACCTTACTCACTATATAAAGAAAAAGGCTGGAGGGAATATTTCCTTCCAGCCTTCTTTATTTTAGATTGTGACTTTCGTCAATTACTTCTGTTTATACTCAGCTTCCGCTTCTTCAAAACGAGCTTGTGCGGCTGCACTCGGTGCTTTCGTTATCAAGCTTACGACCGTAATAGCAATTGTTGCAAGGATGAAGCCAGGAATAATTTCATACAAATCAAACCATTTATATTTCATCCACACTAAAACGGTTACCGCACCGACGATCATTCCGGCCAGCGCACCCCAGCGAGTCATTCGCTTCCATGTTACCGACATCAAAACAACGGGACCAAATGCGGCTCCGAATCCGGCCCACGCATTACTCACCAAACTTAATACTTTATTATTTGGATCTTGTGCAATATAGATGGCGACAGCAGCCACTAATAACACCATCCCGCGACCAACCCATACTAACTCTTTTTGGCTAGCGGACTTACGGAAGAATGGTTTATATAAGTCCTCAGTCAAAGCACTTGCACAAACTAGTAGCTGACAACTCAACGTACTCATGACGGCAGCTAAAATCGCAGAAAGTAAAATTCCAGCAATCCATGGGTTAAATAAAAGACCCGCTAATTCCATGAAAATTCGCTCGTTATTTTTCATAACAGAACCCGCGAGCTGAGGGTTATTTTCAAAATAAGCGATACCAAAAAAGCCTACTGCAATCGTTCCACATAGACACAGCGCCATCCATGTCATGCTAATACGTCTTGCTGAACGGATCGTACGGTGAGAATCAGCGGCCATAAAGCGAGCTAAAATATGTGGCTGCCCAAAATAACCTAATCCCCATCCAAGTAAAGAAAGGATGGCAACAAAATTCATCCCTTTAAACATATCGAGATATTCAGGATTTTTAGCTTTAATCACTGCAATCGAGGTATCAAGCCCCCCCATAGACAGAATCACGACAACGGGAGTTAAAATCAGAGCAAAAATCATCAATGAAGCCTGCACTGTATCCGTCCAACTGACGGCAAGAAAGCCACCGAGGAAAGTATACGCGATAGTGGCTAATGCCCCCAACCACAGTGCTTTTTCATAGCTAATGTTAAAGGTGCTTTCAAATAATAATCCGCCAGCGACCACACCTGAAGCACAATAAATGGTGAAGAAAACTAAAATAACCACCGCTGAAATAATGCGTAGAATCTTACTGTTATCTTCAAAACGGCTCGTGAAATAATCCGGTAATGTTAGCGCATTATTGTTTTTTTCTGTTTGTACCCGTAAACGACCGGCAACAATCAACCAATTAAGATATGCGCCTAAGCACAAACCAATCGCAATCCAACTTTCTGAGATCCCTAAAAGAAAAATTGCGCCCGGTAAGCCCATTAAAAGCCAACCACTCATGTCAGAAGCGCCCGCAGATAATGCGGTAACTACACTGCCTAAACTTCGCCCCCCTAAGATATAATCATCAAAGTTTTTCGTTGAACGATAGGCTAAGTAGCCAATTAATAACATGCCGGTAATGTATACGATGAACATAATGATCATCGGAGTGCTTACAGTCATCCGTCGTCTCCATAGTACGTCTTAATTTTTAGTTATCTTTATAATTTTCTCTGATAACTTTCTGGTCTTAGGTGCTGCACTTAGTTGCACAAATTCAATTAATTGTGGCGCACACCCTGTAATATTGTGATTGTTTGCGTTGCAATAACTAAATAACCTTGCCACATCATGCTAGACAGACTCAGTTAAATTTAACAAGAAATTAACTATTTTTTATTCAATAAATAGAAGCCACATCACAAATGTTAAACTTTTAAGTTAAATATTCAATTAACTGATTAACTTCCAACACATTAAAGATTAAATACATCCCAATGATATATAAAGAAATTAATATATCCCCATTCCTCTTCGCTATTAATCCATCATAAAAACAAGCGTTGTTTCACATATTTTTCACATAGCACGCCAACAATGTTGCACAAAGTTGCAACATCATCATAATGGTGTGTAACTATTGATATTTAACATCAGTGAAACGGAAGGAATTAAGATGAGTAGCACAACAACTATGGGTGTGAGACTTGATGAAGAAACTCGCGACCGCATTAAAGCAGCCACTCAACGTCTTGATCGCACATCGCATTGGCTTATTAAACAAGCTATTTATAATTATTTAGAGCAACTCGATAACGACCAAATTATACCTGAATTATCAACAGTTTTGGATACAAAAGATAGCCAATCTGCTGATGAAATTTCGCAAAGTGAATCCAGTTTTCAGCCATTCCTTGAGTTCGCAGAGCATATTTTGCCTCAGTCAGTGAAACGCTCGGCAATTACCTCTGCCTATCGCACCCCTGAAACTCAAGCGGTACCGATGTTATTGCAACAAGCGGAATTACCGCCAGAGCAAGCAGAAGCAGCCCATAAGCTGGCTTATTCTATCGCTGAGAAATTACGCAATCAAAAAAATGGAATTGGGCGTTCTGGCTTAGTTCAAGGGTTATTACAAGAGTTCTCACTGTCATCTCAAGAAGGTGTGGCGCTGATGTGCCTCGCCGAAGCGTTATTACGTATCCCTGACAAAGCCACGCGTGATGCCTTAATTCGCGATAAAATCAGTACGGGTAACTGGCAATCCCACGTTGGTCAAAGCAGCTCTATGTTTGTGAATGCTGCAACTTGGGGGCTATTATTTACCGGTAAATTGGTTTCTACCCACAATGAAGCCAAGTTATCAACCTCGTTAAATCGCATCATTAGTAAAAGTGGTGAGCCGCTGGTGCGTAAAGGGGTTGATATGGCAATGCGCCTGATGGGCGAACAATTTGTTACGGGTGAAACCATCGCCCAAGCTCTCACCAATGCGCGTAAATTAGAAGATAAAGGATTCCGTTATTCCTATGACATGCTCGGCGAAGCGGCCTTGACTGAAAAAGATGCCCAAGATTATATGGTGTCTTACCAGCAAGCCATCCACGCCATAGGCAAAGCTTCTAACGGCCGCGGAATTTATGAAGGCCCAGGAATTTCAATTAAATTATCGGCACTACATCCTCGTTACAGCCGAGCGCAATATTCCCGTGTGATGGATGAACTCTACCCACGCTTGCTCTCATTAGTTTTACAAGCTCACCAATATGATATTGGAATTAATATTGATGCAGAAGAAGCCGACCGTTTAGAAATCTCTTTAGATCTACTAGAAAAACTGTGTTTTGAACCTAAATTAGCAGGCTGGAACGGAATTGGCTTTGTAATTCAGGCTTACCAAAAACGCTGTCCATTTGTTATCGACTCGATTATTAACTTAGCTGAGCGTAGCCAACGCCGACTGATGATCCGTTTAGTAAAAGGCGCTTATTGGGATAGTGAGATTAAACGTGCTCAGGTTGACGGCCTTGAAGGCTACCCTGTTTATACACGCAAGGTTTATACCGACGTCTCTTACCTAGCTTGTGCTCGCAAATTACTTTCTGTCCCTAATTTAATTTACCCACAATTTGCGACCCACAATGCGCACACTCTCTCTGCGATCTACCAATTAGCAGGTAAAAACTACTATCCAGGTCAATATGAGTTCCAATGTTTACATGGAATGGGTGAACCGCTGTATGAACAAGTGGTTGGAAAAGTCGCTGATGGCAAACTCAACCGCCCTTGCCGCATTTATGCACCAGTGGGAACCCATGAAACCCTGCTAGCTTACTTAGTGCGTCGACTCTTAGAAAATGGGGCTAATACCTCTTTTGTAAACCGAATTGCGGATGCCACAATTCCTTTAGATGAATTGGTTGCCGACCCAGTCAAAGATGTCCGTGAGCTTTCAAAAGTGGAAGGACAAATTGGTTTACCACATCCCAAAATTCCATTACCACGAGATTTGTACGGTTCTCGACGCGTCAACTCCATGGGGCTTGATTTGTCCAATGAGCATCGCCTAGCCTCTTTGTCGAGTGCCCTACTTAATTCGGCAGCACAAGATAAAACAGCAGAACCGCTACTCGGCGGTAACTTCACGAGTGAGCAACCGCTTCCAGATGCAATATCTGTAATTAACCCGGCATGTTCTCGCGATATTGTAGGTAAAGTACGAGAAGCAACAGAACAAGAAGCTGAGCATGCGTTGAATATGGCAACCGATGCTGGTGCAATTTGGTTTGCTACACCGCCGTCGGAACGTGCAGCTATTTTATTACGTGCAGCTGACATCATGGAGCAACAATTACAACCTTTATTAGATGTTCTCGTCCGTGAAGCAGGTAAGACTTATGCCAATGCCATTGCCGAAGTCAGAGAGGCTGTTGATTTCTTAAATTACTACGCAACACAAGTCCGCGAAGATTTCGATAATAATACCCATCGTCCCCTTGGTCCGGTTGTATGTATTAGCCCTTGGAACTTCCCTCTGGCCATTTTCTCAGGACAGATTGCGGCTGCACTGGCGGCAGGTAATACGGTCTTAGCTAAACCCGCAGAGCAAACACCACTGATTGGTGCAATTGCTGTCGCTATCATGCACCAAGCGGGGATCCCTCGAGAAGTTTTACAGTTTTTGCCGGGCAAAGGGGAAACTATCGGAGCAAAATTAGTCGGTGATCAGCGTGTTCGTGGGGTTATGTTCACGGGGTCAACGGAAGTTGCTGGTTTACTTCAACGTAATATTGCTGGGCGCTTAGATGCCCAAGGTCGCCCTACTCCATTAATTGCAGAGACGGGTGGCTTAAACGCCATGATCGTCGATTCTTCTGCATTAACAGAACAAGTCGTTACTGATGTTGTGGCTTCTGCATTTGATAGTGCTGGACAACGTTGTTCTGCCTTACGCATTTTATGCGTCCAAGAAGATGTTGCAGAACGTACCATTCGTATGCTTAAAGGTGCGATGGAAGAGTGTCGTATGGGCAATCCAGAGCATATTTTTACGGATATTGGTCCGGTCATTGATAGTGAAGCGAAAGAAAATATCGAGCAACACATCCAACAAATGCGCAGCAAAGGCAAGATGGTATTCCAAGCGGCGTTTGATAATAGCCAAGATCAGCAAGAGCAAGCTGAAGGAACCTATGTCAAGCCAACCCTAATTGAACTCGATAATATTGGCGAGTTAAAAAAAGAAATTTTTGGTCCTGTTCTGCATGTGGTTCGCTTTAAAAGAGATGAGCTAGGGCAGCTCGTTGATCAAATCAATGAAGCGGGCTATGGATTAACATTGGGTGTACATACTCGTATTGATGAAACCATCAATAAAGTCGTCGCTAAAGCCAAAGTAGGCAACCTGTATGTTAACCGTAATATGGTGGGTGCGGTTGTTGGTGTACAACCTTTTGGTGGTGAAGGCCTTTCTGGTACAGGACCCAAAGCGGGAGGCCCTCTATATTTATACCGTTTACTGAGTGAACGTCCAGAAAATGCTATCTGCAAAACACTAGAGCAACAAGATAATCATCTACCAATGGATGCGAGTGCTCGAACTGAGTTATTAGCACCATTTGAAGCATTCTCCGAATGGGTACAAAAACAGCAAATTGGGATTGATCAAGCTATCATTGAGCAATTTGCACGTTTAACTCAAGCTGGGACATCCCGCCTGTTACCGGGACCTACGGGAGAAAGGAACACTTATACCTTACGTCCTCGAGGCACCATATTATGCCTCAGTGATAACGAGCGAGATTGTTTAATTCAGCTTGCTGCTGTTCTTGCCAGTGGGTGCCAGACTCTGTGGTCTGATAGTGAATTACACCAGAAACTATTTAAGTCGCTGCCAGAAAAGGTTCGTAAAACTATCGCTTTCACAAAAGATTGGCAAAATTATGTTGAATCCATCGAGGGCGTTATTTACCACGGTGATTGTGATCAACTTAAACACGTCTGTGAAACTATTGCTAAACGGAAAGGGCCGATTATTTCCGTACAAGGCTTCGAACGCGGTGAAACAAACTTACTGATTGAGCGTTTAGTTCATGAACGCTCGCTGAGCGTAAATACCGCTGCGGCGGGAGGTAATGCAAGCCTGATGACTATCGGATAAAATGCAAAAAAGTCTGAGCTCAAGTTATCTTTGGGCTCAGACTTTTATTACATCTTTTCATTTTATGCTGCCATATTCCTTTTATTTATCAGCTTACCACTCAATTCACTACTATTTTTATTTTTCTATTTTTTATTATCTATAAAATTAATTTACTTACTTTATTTAATACTATTTAAGTATTTTTTATTCATCTATAACAGTTGAATAAAATTAAATCTATAATTGTATAATTTATATCTAATATACTTTATTCGCTACAAAAAATAATAGGTGCCTATTTGGGCACCTATTTCATTATCATCTGACTTAAACGTGTACGTATAAATAACTACACTTAATCGTCTTAGCTATTATTAGTTACTTGCAGACTGCCAGCTTAAGTATTGCTCATACTTACGCAGTGCAATATTGTAATTGCTAAATGCAGAATCAGTCATTTTATCACTTAACTGTTCTTGTACTTTACTTGCAGTAAAACCTTTCATAGAAAAGTTAGATGAAGAGAGTAGTTCATCTAAGCGGCGCAGGCGAACAACATACTCGCGAACAGTGCTATGACTCATCTCGGTTTGTAAGAATAGATACTGTTTGAAAGACATAATGTCGAAATAATCAGTATTGCTATTACAGTAAATTTCACTACAAAAACGGCAAAGTGCCGTAAATTTACCTTGTAGTTCATTCCATGTTGACTCATCAACCAATTCCGTCATTTCAGCAATAGCTTCTTTATTCAAGATAGCGTCGTTGAAAACTAAAGAGATTCGGTCCAGAGTTTTATTACAATGAGCACAATGCGTTTGGCTGTGTTTAAAATCTTTAATATAACGACTCAACGGCCGTTTCTTTACAATAGAAGCAGACATAATGGTAAAGCCCTGTGTGTAATTATAAAAATAAAAAGTAACAAGATAACTCAGGTTACATACATATCATGCCCATAGCATTATTGGTTTCTAGCTATGTTGCATATCAAGATACGAGTAATACCCATATCTCCTTTCCTTACTTTCCATTTAGGAGGTTAATCCATCTAGGAATGTCGTGTAAGAAAATTTATTTCCCTTTGTACGAAGCATTCTAACCTGTCTAAAACACTTTGGCGAATTTCTATGAAGAGTAATTTTTAGGGTAAATTTAGCATAGCGTCAACCTGATTAACCTAATTATTGTTAACTATAAAAGCAACTTTTTGTGGTCGAAAAACTAAATATATTACCCATGAAAGACTTAGAAGCAGAGACTTTACCTGATAACCCCTCTTTCATACAAAGGAAATTTAATTTAAAAATCAATATTATATAGATAAAAAGGTTTTATTGATAAATTTGTGACATGCCTCACCTTTCAATTCTATAATCGCAGTTTAAATGTACAGCCATTAATTCTACAAATATCTGATAAGCTAGTTTTATAATTGAGGTGTAAATTATTTTTTACAATGTCCGCTATTTTTAATTATTTACGTTGTATATGAAAAAAAGTTATTAACATCATTAGAAAAGTTATAACAATCTCTATCTTTGAATCTTCCATTAAAAAATTAGTCACTTTTACCTAACATAAGTATCCATAATGGCGTACTCAGGGTGTAGCATTTTATGCTGCATCCTGGTTAGATTTGTATCATTATCATTCAAAGGAATATGATTATTTACTTATTATTATTGCGATAAATATCTATTTTTATCCCCTTCATTTATTTTTTAGTATTAAATCAATTAATCTTATTCGGATTACCCATTATCTGAAGTGACATCCCCCTTAATAAGTAACCATATGAATTATTTGAATATTATACTTTTAGGATTTGTTACGTTTGATAATAAAATCTTCTCTTATATACTTAATTAGCTATATAAATAAAATATTCTATTAAGGTTAATTATGAAAAAAATAATTTTAGCTTGTGGTATGGGTCTATTGGCATTAACAATCACTGCATGTTCAGAAGAAGATAAAAAAGGCCAAGTTGCCGGTGCAACTGAAACCTGTAATGCTTACTTCGCTGAAGTTGATAGCTTAATTTCTAAAGCATCTGAAAACCCACAAGCCAAAGCGCAGTTAGATGCGATGAAAGGCCAGTTGGAAGAAGGAAAAAAACAAGTTGCAGCTTTACCTAAAGAGCAACAAGACCAAGCTTGCCAGCAAGGCATCGATGCAATGAAACAAATGAAAACAGCGATGGGCCTGCAATAATAGCCCCTTTTCTGTGATCTAAAAAGAGCCATTTATGGCTCTTTTTTTATTTCTAACGTAGTTATTTTCTTAAAATTCAATTTCCTACGTGTTTTTTGAAAGCACATTAAGTCCGTTTTTTTTATAGTCATAAAAAATACATTTAAAAAGGAAATTGAATGTTTACCTCAAGCATCAAAGCAACAAAACCAATTCAAATAACCTCAAAAGTTGAAATAAAAAAAGAATATGGTCAATTAAGCCAAAAATTATTGAATGTTTCTAATAAATTTATTTCATTTACCGTTAATAAACAGAGTATTTCAATAAATAAAGCAATACTTATGTCTGACGTACTGAAAGCCGTACAAAAATCAAATCCTAAAGATACTCAAGCTATCGCACACTGGAAAGAGCAAGAAAGAGTCGTACAGCTATCAGCAACATTTAACCAAGCATTTGATGCTGTAATAGACGCTTTTATTAGTTCAAACCAAGATATGAAGTTTCGATTAAGCCTTCAAGAAAAAACAAATATTTTTAATGAAATCAAAGGGAATTTACAATTTGGTGAATACCAGTTTAACAAAAATGCGGCACAAAAATCACTCGAACATGTGCTACGTAATAATTCTCGAATAAAAGAAATAACCACCCTATTGATTCAACAGAACAAAATATCTGACACCAAAAGTGTCAGATATGTAACTAACTATATAATCGAAGCTATCAACAACGAGTTATGCCAAACTTTATTTCCAGAACTACCATTAAGAGAAATCAGTGTTTTGGCAACCGAATTAACATCACTGCGACTATTTGACAAATCAATGGATCAGATGAAATATGACCACTGGAAAGCACACTACAAATTGCCATCCAGTGGTAAAACAATAATGCTCTAATCTCATCTATCAATGGGGCGTTCTACATCATAACGCCCTATTTTATATTACAACCACGTACCAAAACGTTTAATGTAATATTGCTTCATTAGCTGAGCAACCACACAGTAACTCACCAGTGTTAAAACTAGCCATGGAAAATATTCAATAGGTAATGGCTGTAATCCTATCATTTCACCAAATGATGAAAATGGTATATATAAGCCTAACGCTATAATAATCCCCGTAGCCAGTAATACCGGTAATGCAGCAGTACTCTGAATAAATGGAATTTTTTGTGTCCGTAACATATGAACAACGAGTGTTTGTGATAATAGTCCTTCAACAAACCACCCCGACTGGAAGAGTGCCTCATGAGCAACGCTATTTGCTTGGAAAACATACCACATCAATGCAAACGTCGTGATGTCAAAAATAGAGGATGTTGGCCCTATCCAGATCATAAAGCGTCGAATATTTTGTGCATCCCATTTGCGCGGGCGTTTCAAAAATTCCTTATCCATTTTATCCCAAGGTAATGCTAACTGGGACATATCGTACAACAGATTTTGAACTAACAAATGGATAGCAAGCATAGGTAAAAATGGAATAAATGCGCTAGCAACTAAGACTGAAAATACATTTCCAAAATTAGAGCTTGCTGTCATATTCAAATACTTAATAATATTTCCAAAGGTTTCCCTTCCCTTAATCACTCCTTGCTCAAGTACCATTAAATCCTTTTCTAACAAAATAATATCCGCAGATTCTTTAGCAATATCAGTGCCGGTATCCACGGAAATACCCACATCAGCATCACGTAATGCTGGTGCATCATTAATGCCATCCCCTAAAAAGCCAACGGTATGTCCATTACCTTGTAATTGCTTAAGAATGCGTGATTTTTGTAACGGAGTTAACTTGCAGAATACAGAAACCTGTTCAACTTTTTGTTTCAGTTCATCATCACTCATAGCTTCAACTTCAAGCCCTGTCATGATTTCATCAACATTGAGTCCAACATCATGGCAAATTTTTTCAGTGATTACCGCATTGTCACCAGTTAACACTTTAACCGTAACGCCATTTTCTCTTAGAGCCGCAATTGCAGAAATTGCACTCTCCTTTGCGGGATCTAAAAAAGTAAGAATACCTTGTAATTCAAGTTGTTGTTCTGCTTGAGCGGATAAAGGCAAGCATGCTTCTGCCTGATTTAAATATCGAGTCGCCAAGAGTAATACACGGAAACCTTGTCTGTTATAATCACTAACAAGTTCACTAATCTTTGCTCTAGCATTGTCATCCAACAAAATTGTTTTTCCATCTTGCTGGTAATGTTGGCACGCGGACAACATCTCCTCAGCCGCACCTTTACAAATTAATAGCGCATTACCTTCCGGGGTTTTTACTGTGACCGATAATTTTCGACGAATAAAATCAAAAGGTAGCTCATCAATTTTTTGATAGGCTTTCAATTGTTCAATTTTGTCATTACCACGCCCCCGCCGAATAATAGCTTGATCCATCATATTTTTGGCGCCACTCTGATGGAAGCTATTCAACCAAGCTAATTGGAGGATTTTACTATCTTTCAGCCCATGACTATCAAGATAGTGTTCAAGAATAATTTTATCTTGAGTCAATGTTCCTGTCTTGTCGGTACACAGCACATCCATAGCGCCAAAATTTTGGATAGCATTTAATCTTTTTACTATGACTTTATGTTTGGACATTGCTATCGCCCCTTTTGCAAGGTTCGAACTCACAATCATCGGTAACATTTCTGGCGTTAGCCCCACAGCAACCGCAAGAGAGAAAAGTGTTGCTTCAAACCAATCTCCTTTAGTAAATCCATTAATTAATAAAACAATGGGTACCATAACAACCATAAAACGGATCAGCAGCCAACTCACACTATTAACACCGCGGTCAAATGACGTTTGTGCCCGAGTTCCAACAATAGATTTAGCGAGTGATCCCAAATAAGTTTTTCCTCCGGTAGCAACGACAATTCCTCTTGCGGTTCCACTCGTCACATTGGTTCCCATTAAACAGATATTTGAGATTTCCAATAACTCATTTTCTGTTGGGGATACTGGCTCTAAACTTTTTGCGGAGATATTTGCTAATGTGTCATATTTTTCAACAGGAATGGATTCCCCCGTCAAAATAGCTTGGCTAATAAATAAGTCTCTAGATTCAACCAGTTTTAGGTCTGCAGGAACCATATCTCCAGCGGATAATAGAACAATATCTCCCGGAACTAGGCATTTGATAGGAATTTCTTTGCGTACTGAGCGTCCCGTTTTGCTATCTCTACGGAAAACGGTTGCGGTGGTTCGCACTAAAGATTTCAGTGCTTCAGCGGCTTTATTAGTTCGATATTCTTGCCAAAAACGAAGTAATCCACTTAATAAAACCATGGTGACAATAATAATGACACCCGTTAAGTCCGTTTCCTCTCCTTGTCGTTCAGGTATCAAATAGTCAGTGAAAAAACTGACGATGGCTAATATGATGAGCACGAAAATAAAGGGATTTTTGAACGAGGCTACTAACTGTTTCCATGCAGGAGGTGCCTTTTCATGGGCAACTTCATTCTCCCCCTCATACACTAAACGATCCAATGCTTCACTTTCGGATAAACCTAATAGGTTAGTTTGGTATTCGTTTAAAACCTGTTCGATATTTTTATTGGCTTGTTCACCAACAATGAATTTTTGACGCGCGGAAGTTTTTACGCTTTTGCGCTGTTGCCTTATTTCAGTCATAACGTTATCTCTAATTCAGCATTAAAGTGCTTTATTAACGCTATCTGACTGAAAAATAATTATTTTAGCCAGATAGCTCTCGTTTATATCTCCATGACGGAGGGTGGTCGTCCATTTTGGCTCCTCTGATTAATTAATTTTCGGCAGTTAAGCTGGTAGCTCTGATGCCACTTTCCAATTGATGGCACTGACGCTTTGCTCAAGGCTAATGCGGCAAACCAATGCTTCGATTTCTTTTTGTTCGGCGGGTGTCGCCAAAAATTCTGCACACACTTCAAGCTGTTCTGTCTTCAGGGTATCTGCACTACTGAGTGATTGAAGGCGAATATGTAACCCATTAATGGCTTGTAAAATAAGGGTTCTTACCAGAATTTCATCCCCTTGATGGCACATAACTCGAATTTTATAGCGTTGTTCAACATCCAGAGCTTGTTGCTGGGGCTGACGATTAATTTTGGAAGCCGCTTCTCTTAGCAAAATATTGGCGCATAAGATCAATAATGTCGCGATTGTCGCTAGTTCATATTGCCCTAAGCCACATAACACACCGATTCCTGCAGAGCACCACAATGTTGCAGCGGTATTTAATCCACGGATATTCATGCCTTCCCGCATGATAACTCCAGCACCTAAAAATCCAATTCCCGATACCACTTGCGCTGCAATACGTCCAGGGCTATCCGGGGATGTTGTCACCGAACTTAAAATAAAGACTGCCGCCCCTGTTGCCACAAGTGCATTTGTACGTAAGCCAGCCATTCTTTGGCGCCATTGACGTTCGGCACCAATTAGTGCCCCTAAGCACATTGCTGCAACTAAATTTAAAATTTCAGGAATAAAAAGCATAATGATCCCTCCAAAAGATTTGGATAAAGGTAAATTTGCACTAAAAAAACACAACTAAAAATTGAATATAAAAATATTCAGGTGTTATTAACGATTACCTGGAGGGAATAGAGAGTAAATATAAACCAACATGATACACACTCACCGCAACAGCGAAATATTCATACAAAGATGAAATATGACTTTATCTAAAACTAAGGAGTATGTGTGATGAGATATCAGACACCGCCCGCCATGGTGGCAAGCAGTTAATGGAATAGACGATTAATTACTTGCCAATTAAATTAAGTTTTTAGTACAACTCTGGCTTTCCAAGTAATTATCTCCAAAATAAATGTGGCTTGAGTATAGGTGTGGCGAATTGTTAAGTAAAGCTCAAAATGTTAATTATTTATCTCTATTTTTCTGCTTTAGCTTCTCATACGAAAAAGCCCGTCATTAAATAATGACGGGCTTTAGAAAATCAGTTAAGCAATTAGCTTAGATTGCAGTTACGTTTGCAGCTGCTGGGCCTTTTGCACCGTTTTCAATGGTGAATTCAACTTGCTGGCCTTCTGCCAGAGTTTTGAAACCATTGCCCTGAATGGCAGAGAAGTGGACGAAAACGTCTTTGCTACCATCAGCTGGAGTAATGAAACCGAAGCCTTTAGACTCGTTGAACCACTTAACTTGACCTTTCATTTTGTCGGACATTTGACTTTTTCCTATATAACATCAAAAAACTTGCCTTTTGGCATATATGGGCCAGAGTCAGCTATTTAATCAGGGAAACACCAAGATGAAGCGTTAAGGTCAAAGGCTATCTAAGATAACTTTCTTCTTTAGAACACACTAACTTAGTAATCATACATCAAATAGGACTGCTAAACAGGCCGACTGTCATTAACTCATGACTTTGAAATAATAGCAACTATTTTATACGTCCAATATGTAAAATTTTGTCGTTTTTTAGACTAGGTCACTTTTGATGAATATAAGCCTAACAAATGAGCTGCACTTTATTGATAGTGTAAAGGTTTCTTTGTTGAAACGTGATTGTTTACTCATCAATATTTAGCAAACAAACTCGAAACAATGACAATCCAGTTAAATATTTTTTTTAACTGATATATAACAATTCATTCGCCGCGTGATACCCTCCTAGTATAGATATCTGACAGAGAGTCACTTACCATGGATATTATCAAAAAAATACTTATCGACGATTTAGATGCTATTAATCTACGCGAAGCTAGAGATGGAAAACCTCACTTTAATAGTCAATTTTTAGCTAATCACCCATATCTCTGTATAGGCATGATTGCCGCTTACTTACCACTGGCTATTATTCTTTGGTATGCCCCCTATTTTGGACCTTATTGGACGGCAGGGATCACTATCCTATTTATCGTGCTAGCCAGTGTTCTATTATTCGATGTTAAACCCGTTTATCATTTTGATGATATTGGTGTTCTCGACTTGCGGGTCTGTTATAACGGCGAATGGTTTGTCACAGAGCCTGTATCTGAAACTGCACTGAATCAGATCCTTGAATCAAAAGAAGTTCCAGCATCAATTAAGCAAGAAATCTCTCGTTTATTAGCATTAAAAGGAATGCTCTCTTTTTATGATATTTATCATATTGCATATCCAGAGATCCCAGCGCTAACAAGAACTGCTTTAGCTACTCAAAATTAATGCAATATCAAATATATAGCATAAATTCCAGTCAGAATGAGCAGTGAATGAGCAGTTGGTTTTTTTTTGTATTTTTATCGTTGACAGTTCGAGGTGATGTCGTTAATATTCGCCTCGTTCTCAGGAACGAGTCAATTCCTCCATAGTTCAGTCGGTAGAACGGCGGACTGTTAATCCGTATGTCGCTGGTTCGAGTCCAGCTGGAGGAGCCAAATTTAAGAAGCCCGCTTCAGGTAAAACCTAAGCGGGCTTTTTGTTTTTTAATATTATATCCTTGCTAATTCGCTCTTCTAGCTAACGCCCACTAAATCTCTTACCCATTATTGCTATCATTTTTTAAGTTGCTACCCTCTTAGTAACACCATAAAAATCCGACAGCTACTGGATTCAGGCATAAATAAACAGCAATTTGTTTAATTAACAACCTGTCGAGCATTTTTTTTCAATTTTATGCTTTACAAGTGAATACTGGCTGGGTAATATGCGCCTCGTTCTCAGGAACAAGTCAATTCCTCCATAGTTCAGTCGGTAGAACGGCGGACTGTTAATCCGTATGTCGCTGGTTCGAGTCCAGCTGGAGGAGCCAAATTTAAGAAGCCCGCTTCAGGTAAAACCTAAGCGGGCTTTTTGTTTTCTGTCTTCCCAGGCTTCTCAGCTTAACCATCTTTATTTTCCTAAAGATTTCATCCCTCGATTAAATTTTATTAAATATTTTTCCAATTACCGTTATTTTTTCTTTCAAACATAGGTAGTTAGAGCAAAAATTTTTCAATTCGCACAGATAACAGGCAAACGAACTCATTTTGCTATTTTCCCCTTTGACATTACTGATGGGGAAAGCTAATATCCTCTGCGTGTTAGGGAAGTTCCTCCATAGTTCAGTCGGTAGAACGGCGGACTGTTAATCCGTATGTCGCTGGTTCGAGTCCAGCTGGAGGAGCCAACTTAATACTACTTTTCCGTTTTTCTCTGTATTATTCCCCCCTTATTTTTCCCTATTGTTTTTTTAAAACCCCTAGATTTATTGTGTCAATATTTGCTATTTATCATAGCTATTTTATTTTTTTCGATTTATCATTCTATCCCGGCTTGAGCACTTGCTCATCTCTCATCCCCCCTTTATGGAGCCGGTTTAATGACAACAGTAACAACTCTAACGATCCGCCGCCCTGATGATTGGCATGTTCATTTTCGCGATGATGAAATGTTAAAAACAGTCGTACCGTTTACTAGTCAGTTTTTTGGTCGCGCCATTGTCATGCCAAACCTTGTCCCACCGATTACTACCGTAGAAGCCGCGAAAGCATATCGTGAACGAATCAAAAAAGCCGTTCCCAATGGACATAAATTTACCCCATTAATGACCTGTTATTTAACAGACACCACTGATGCTCAAGAGTTAATCCGTGGCTTTAATGAAGGCGTATTTACAGCTTGTAAATTATATCCTGCAAATGCGACCACTAACTCTAGCCATGGCGTTTCCGATATTAAGAAAATTTATCCCGTTCTTGCTGCAATGGAACAAGCTGGGATGCCATTACTGATTCACGGAGAAGTTACTGCCAGTCATATTGATATATTTGACCGTGAAGCTTTATTTATAGAACAAGTCATGTTGCCGCTGAGAGCACAGTTTCCACAATTAAAAGTAGTCTTTGAGCACATTACAACGAAGGAAGCTGCGCAATATGTACTGGATGCCAATGAATTCACCGCAGCCACATTAACGCCTCAGCATTTGATGTTTAATCGTAACCATATGCTAGTCGGTGGTGTTCGTCCGCACTTATATTGCTTACCTATATTAAAACGCAATGTACACCAAGATGCTTTACGTGCAGCTGTCGCTTCTGGTTGTGATCGCTTCTTCTTAGGAACTGATACAGCACCACATATTCAATCTCGTAAAGAGACTTCATGTGGATGTGCGGGAGTCTTTAATGCACCAACGGCATTAGCCGCCTATGCGACTGTTTTTGAAGAACTCGGAGCCCTAAAACACTTTGAGGCATTCTGCTCCCTGAATGGACCCAAGTTTTATGGACTGCCCGTAAATGAAGGTCATATCACGCTAACTAAAGCACAAAATATCATCTGCGATTCTATCGAATGCGCTAATGATAAGCTTGTTCCATTCTTAGCTGGCGAAGATTCAGGCTGGACTATTGCCGTAAGCCAATAAACTATATATGGGAAGGTACTCGCCTTCCCATAACTCTTTTTTAGTAGAAATCACTTACATATTTTTATAACAATCATAAAATTATGTAAAAAAATGCTGCAACCACTACCATATTTTCAAAATATTCATATACTACATATAGCTCGTCCTGAGTTACCTGCTCTTAGTCATTGATACGCTATTATCACCATGTTTGATTTATCACCATGTTTGATTAGGAGGTCTAAATGAATAGAAAAAATGATGTCATCCAAACCCACCCTGTTGTTGGTTGGGATATCAGCACTGTTGACGCTTATGACGCAATGATGCTTCGTTTACATTACCTCCCAGAGCAAAATAAGAGTTTAGACAGTGCCGTCGTGGATAAAACCATGTGGTTAACAACTGATGTTGCTAGGCAGCTGATTGATATTCTTCAGGCTGGAATTGATAAAATTGAGTCTGGCGAATATGTAGAAGCTAACTTCAAGACTCATTAGCAAGTAACAGATAAAGGATGGATATTTGTACTGTTGCAAATATCCATTACCAATCTATTTATTATCCAAACCAACCCCTCCATTGAATAGTAATAAATAAAATTATAAATTTATTTATTAATTGCAAATACAACGGTTAATTTATTGTTTTTATTATTACTTGATTGACTTTCATATCAATTCCAATTTATTGTAATGCTCTTTTCGGACAAGGATGTTCCCTATGAGAATATTAGTCATTGATGAGTGTTATTATACCCGCCTTGGTATTACTGAATATTTATCTTCTAATAAAAAATTAGAATTCATTAGTACAGGGTGCATTAAAGATGGTATTGAATTTGTAAAAAATAATTCACCCAGTATTGTTCTGGTTAATTTAACCTATTACTGTCACTACTCTAGCTATTGCCCATTACTTAAAGCACTATTAAATGCATCGAGTAGTATTAGATTTTATATTTATATTAATGCCACTTATCCATTAACAGATAACCCTCTGTTACTTAAGGATAATTTTTTTATAATGTCAAAGAAGATAATAGCCAAAACACTTGATAAAGTTATTAATGATTCAGAACAAATAGAAAAAATTACTAAGCTCGCTAATAATAATGATTCATCTATTTTTACTATAAAAGAACAGAATATAATTAACAACTGGATGAATGAAACACCAAATCATATTATATCCAGGAAACTCGGGATAAGTAATAGCACCGTATACTCACAAAAACGGCATATTACGTCTAAAGTTTTTGTTAAGAACAGAATTGAGTTATTTTTTATTTATAATGTTTTTAAATATCTTTATTAAAAAAAGCCCTTTTGAGGGCTTTTTTATTAATCAAAAAATTACTTATGGCTATTTAATAATCCATCTGATAAGCGGTGACGCGACTTATTAAATATTTTATTACTGACTTCACGTCCAGCACGACGAGAGCGTTGTTCATCTTCAGGGAGTTTCATTTCTTCCGTACATTCAACGCTACAGCACCCTTCATATTTTTCAGCACAACTTGGGCACTGGATAAATAGCAGATGGCAACCATCATTTTTGCAATTCGTATGTGTGTCGCAAAGCTCACCACATTGATGGCAGTGCGCGAGTGTATCATCAGTAATGCGCTCTCCCATCCGATTATCAAAAACAAAGTTTTTACCTTTAAAGCGCAGCGGTAATCCCTGTTCTTTTGCTTTACGGGCGTATTCGATAACGCCACCTTCAACATGATAAACATTCTGGAAACCATTATGCAGCATGTAAGCGCTCGCTTTTTCACAACGAATACCGCCCGTGCAATACATCACCACGTTTTTATCTTTTTGATCCTGTAGCATTTCAACAGCCATTGGCAATTGCTCTCTAAAAGTATCTGACGGCACTTCTAGCGCATTCTCAAAATGCCCTACTTCATACTCATAGTGATTACGCATATCAACGAAAATCGTATTTGGATCGTCGATCATCTCATTCACTTCGTGCGCTTTCAGGTATTGCCCTGTATTCTCAGGATTAAATGTTTCATCCTCAATCCCATCAGCAACAACGCGATCGCGCACTTTCATCCGTAAAACCCAAAACGATTTACCGTCATCATCAATAGCAATATTTAAGCGTAAATTATCTAATCGTGGGTCTGTACTGTAGATCAATTCGCGCAAGGCATCCACATTAGAGGCAGGAACACTAATTTGAGCATTAATGCCCTCTTTCGCAATATATACGCGACCAAAAACATTCAATGCTTGGAACTGTTGATACCATTGATGACGAAAAGCAACAGGGTCTTGAATATTAAAATACTTATAAAAAGATATTGTCGTGCGCGGCTCTGTTTCTGCCAACATACGTTCTTTCAGAACTTTGTTTGAGACTTGGTTATGTAACACTGGCATGGTGTTCGTTTTCCCTTTGTAACGCATTGATATTAAATTTGAGTTTTCATTCATCGCGTGTTGGCGAGTAAATTGTGATTATTATCACCTTTATTATGTTAATAAAAAACCTTTTATTTGGAGGGGTATTGTTTAGAGAACGTATCGAAATGATAATTTGATGTGATTAAAATATGAGAAATATAAAAAAGGGAGGGCTCCCCCTCCCAGGCACTTGCCGAAGTTACGATGGTTAGCTACATCGTATATGCGCAATGTCAACTGCTTACAACAGAGAAAGCGTTCCCTATCCCGCTATGCAGAACGGGATAGGTTTGCAATCTCTTTACTGCACTTACTACTTTTATTGCATACCAACTTACTACTTCACTAAATAAAACTTGGATTAGCTAATTCGCTCAATGCGTGCGGGTAAACCTTGTCTCACCGATGCACCTGATACCCAGTCAAGCCATGTATTGGCAACTTCACGAGTTGGGTCAGCAAAACCTAAATCGTTTAAGTTAATCCCTGAACCATTTGCCGCATTCATTGGCATAGGTTCGCCATTCAAATAATGTTGTTTGGCGCCCATTTCGGTATGACCATAACCATGCTCAACAGCCAGAACCCCTGGCATTACACCATCAAGTACACTAACTTGAGCTTCACCATGACCACCTGGCGTAGTTATCTTGATCCAATCTCCGTGCTTAACCCCCATTTTCGCCGCATCATCTGGGTGGATAGCGACTAAATTTGTTGGTTTTACATGACGTAAACGCTCAATCATCGTGGTCGAACTACTCATGACATGGGATTTAAACGACATCATTTTCAATGGCCATTCTTTCACTGGGAAGACCACATTCACATCTTCTCCATTTGCCATACGTGGTGGATAGTAGGTTGGACATCCACTATAACGCTCCCCTGTAATGGCATGACGGTTAATTGCGACCGTTGGGTTCCAGATCTGTAATCCTTTTTTCCATTGTGGACCCGTTGCATCTCCATCCCATGATTTCTCATACGGCGCAAAACGACCACCACGCGTAAAGATATAAGCGACTCGGCGTACTTCTTCCGGTTTCAGGACTCGAGTAATTTCAGGCATGATTCGAGCTACACCGCTAATTTGAATATCTTCTGTCGCAGCTTCAGGAACTGGCTTTTCACCTAGCCATGCCATGTTTGCCGCTACGCGTAGATAATAATCTTCTGCGGTATTTAATGGATACATGTTGCCATCCATATCGGCAATCACATTATCACCAAAGCCCGGTAGATTAAGCTGCTTAGCAACCGCGATACAAAATGCTTCCATTGAAATCGGCTGCCCATCTGCTGTTTTCGCTGTACGTGAACTCACAATCGGCCAACGAGCCGTACTGGCTTTCACCTGCACACCAGACCATGGGGCGCTAAATCCCCAACTTTCAAAGTTATGGGTATCTGGCACGATGTAATCCGCCAATGCGGTGGTTTCATTCATAAAGGCATCGATACCAATAATCAGTGGCAGATGTTTTGGATCTTTCAGTTTCTCTTCCATGACCTGACGAATACCCGCAATACCATAGACAGGGTTGGTCATGTTAGTGATCCAAGCTTTCAATGGATACGGATATCCCAGTAAAGCTGAGGCTAACTGCTCAGTTAATTGGCCTTTAGCAAACGGATACCAAGGGGCTTTGGCTGGATACGGTTTTTCACCTGCAGCAATTCTAGCTTTAAATTCATCTGATTTTTCATAGACTTCATTACTGCGAGATAACACAACACCTTTAGGTTTTACCTTCCCTTTGTAGCCAGAAATATTGTAACGAGGACCATCATTTTCCCCATTAAATTTACCACCACCAACGGAAACGCCCCCTTTCAGGTTCAGGTTACCAATTAATGCATTCAACATAATGACGGACCAAGCGGTATAAAAGCCGTTACCACTCATCATGCCGCCATGAGAAATAACCGCCGCTTTTCTATCATAAGACGTTAATGCCTTACCCAGTGATTGAATCGTTTTAACGGGTACTTGGCAACGCTGGCTATACTCTTCGAGAGTCATGCGGTCAGCAGCTTCTTTCAAGCATTGGAAGCTGGATTTTACCGTCACTTCACTGCCATCATGTAAAGTCACTTGGCGTGTGACAAATAACTCAGCGTTTGTCACCTCATCCGCCAGCTTCAGCTCACCAGAAGTATCTTGCACCAGATAAAATTTCTTCTCTTCATCTTCACTTGGAACACCCGTGAGATGAGTCTGTTGCAATAAATTTCCTGCTAATGGATGTTCATCATCCGTAATCACTAAATGGGTCGCATTCGTCCAGCTTTTCTCGCCAGCGGCTTCCATGGACTTTTCACTAGGAACACTGAGATAAGCTGCGTTATAGCGCTTATTTTCAATAATCCAGCGGATCATTCCCATCACTAATGCCGCATCCGTTCCCGGTTGCACAGGCACCCAGTGACCGTGGTCATTCGCCAATGTCGTTGTTAACGGCAGAGCAGGTGATACCACCACGTAGTTAAAAGAGTCACGTAACCGCGCACTCGCTAACTGACGACCTTGACGTTTGAATGGATTGCCTGACTGAGCTGGCGATGTGCCTAAAAACAGTGCAAAACGGGTATTATCCCAATCGGGTTTGACGTGGGCATTCTTGTCCAAGTCATCCATCAATGCTCCAGAACCCGCTCGGTATGCAAGACCGCAGTAAGAACCGTGAGCCCCAAAGTTTTTACTACCAAACGCATTTTGAGCGAAACGACGGATAAAGCCGTCACGCCCGTCATCACCCGCATTAGTCACTAATAATTGGTTTGCTTTTGGGCCTAATTTAGGTTGAGAAGGATCTAACGGTGTTTCGAGGTCACGAATCGCTCTTAAGCCATCAACATGCCCTTCACCAAATAAATCCCCCCCCTCAGTAACTTCTTTAATGAGCTGTTCGAAGCTTATACGTTCCCATTTACCTTCCCCACGCTTACCAACACGCTTCATTGGCTCAAGAATACGTAATGGGCTGGTTAAGCCTTCCATTAGCGTTGCACCTCGAGCACAGGCTGTTGAGCGATTCTCTAATCCACTTTCACCACTCATTTTTTCAAACGCGGTGGTTAGTGGCATACCATATGGGAAATGCTTTTCTTGGGATAACGGATGATACGGGTTGCCTGCAATTCGTAAGACTTCATTTTTTGCCGTATCGACACGAGCACGGATACCACACTGAGTCCAACAACCAAAACATTGAGTCATCGCCACAACTTGGTCAGGATTTTCTTTCCAGCCACCAATCGCATTTCCTTCAGGAATGAGCGAGTTACCGTTAATTGGGCTAAGTGTCACTTTACCGGAGGTGCCATCCACTAAACCATCGACCGCACGTTTAGCCACTTCACGATAGCTTGCACCGAACAGAGCCAGACCACCGACAACTAAACCACCTTTAAGCCATTGACGTCTTGAGAATTTAGCCATGTTGCACTCTCCCCGCAAACCAGCGAACACCTTCGCGAATAATAATTGTTAAAGCAATCCACAATCCAAATGTACCGATTATCGCCAGTAACCCATCATCGCCTAATGGGAAATGGTATGGATTAGTGATGATGTTATATTTTGGCACCGCTTGAACTTCCATCAGGAAAATCCAACGTAGCGTCCACGCTAATGCCATAGAAACCACGGCTAAAATAGTAATGTAAGCCACTGAACGTCTGATTTTTAAGTTACTCGCAGC
This sequence comes from Providencia sp. PROV210, assembly GCF_028479445.1. Classification (NCBI taxonomy): domain Bacteria; kingdom Pseudomonadati; phylum Pseudomonadota; class Gammaproteobacteria; order Enterobacterales; family Morganellaceae; genus Providencia; species Providencia sp. PROV210. Next base: position 5,427 of record NZ_JAMPNQ010000006.1, on the reverse strand, counting down.
CATCACAAACGTGATAACCCATAGCGCACAAACGCCCATCAACATCCACCAGCCTGGGCTAGCAACATCAAGCTGCTGACGAACCGCAATCCCTGACGTGGTATCACCGGATAACCACAGTGCAAAACAAACCGCAAATAGCAACAATGTGATCGCTTGGAAACGAGCTAATCGATTTTGATACTGAGGTTCGCGACGTGCCCCCAGAGCAACTAATGCTGGCAATACTTGCATCGCACTCAAGAACATTAATACCGGGATCCACCAGCTAAACCAAATTGGACGAGCAATAAGAACAGATGCCTCACGACCGGTATACAGCAATAATCCCAGTGCTGATAATGCACTTAAGAGTGCAACCCAACGTGTCGCTTTATACTCTTTTTTCCAAATCAGCTTGACTAGCAACGCTACAAAATAGAGCCCCACAAATGCGGTAAATAATGGCAATAATACCGATCCCCACCACATCCAAGACCAGACGGTTGGATGTGCATAGAAATGCCAAACACGTGCGGTTTGGTGCAAATCAGCGGTTAACGCTAGCGGCGCAGTGATCCCCATCGTGATAGCAATAAACACCGAGATCATTTCTAAACGTCCGTTTTCGCTTTTGTTCTGCCAATGCAAATAACAAGCGTAGAGCACAGCGCAAGCCGCAATACCAATAAAGAAGAAATACTGTACCGCCCAAGGAAGCCAGAAAAATTCTTGCGGTTGAGCCATAATTTCTGAAATATAAGTCACTTGCTCGCTCATCAGAATACCTCCTGCCATAACGCCGGTTGCCCTTTACCTTGTAAAGGTTCCACAAACGCATCATCTAGACCGAGATAAAACACCTGTGGTAACGTGCCGCTTTCTGGTTTTAAGACTTTAATTTGTGCTTCATGCTCGCTGAGCATCTTGCGAATAGTGCTATTCGGATCTTTTAAATCACCGATAATACGTGCCCCACCGACACAAGATTCAACGCAAGCCGGTAATAATCCAACTTCTAAGCGGTGAGCGCAGAAAGTACATTTATCCGCAGTTTGTGTGGAATGGTTAATAAAGCGCGCATCGTATGGGCAAGCTTGTACACAATAGGCACAACCTACGCAGCGTTCATTATCCACAACGACAATGCCATCTTCACGTTGATAGGTCGCTTGAACTGGACAGACAGGCACACAAGGTGGGTTATCACAATGGTTACATAACCGCGGGAGCAGAACGTTGGTATAGCCCTCATTCCCTTTTAATGAAACCTGATATTGGCTAACAGTAGTCCTAAATTCACCCTGCGGAGTTTGGTTCTCAACGGAACAACTAACTGTACAGGATTGGCAACCTACGCAACGGCGCAGATCAATCAGCATTCCGTAGCGTTTCTCTGGGTTACCTTCTCGGCGAGTTGGGGAGAAGCTTAGACCCGCTTCGGCGATCGGGATCAAGGATGCGCCGGCAGTCACTGCCCCTATTTGTTGTAGGAATTTTCGTTTACTCAGATCCATAATTGGCTCCAGCATTGACATTGCTTATGCGAAAATAAAAGTTAATAATCAATATGTTATTGGTTTTTCAGACTTTATTGGCAACTTACTGCTGCCTATATTTGGTCACTGCAAAATTCTTATTTCTCTTTAAAATCGCTGTGTTATCTTGTACTTCACTGAAGCCAGTGTAAGAAGAAAACCGCTGCGCCCCTATTGTGGTTTACCACATACCCGAGGCGATATTGATCTAACGCAACGAATAAACCCTATATGTTAAAAAAATCGTCTATGCCGTTGTATCACATACTTTTAATGACACTGCTGATATGGTGTATACCAGCGAGTGCCGCACAATGGACAATCGGCGTACTTGCTCTTCGTGGCCCCAGTTTTACGCAATTACACTGGCAACCCTTAATTGATACGTTAAACGAATCCATCCCCGGGGAAAGCTTCACTCTCCAGCCGCTAAACCTTGAAGAGATGAAAGACGCTATCTTCAATCGCAAAATCGATTTTCTTCTGACTAATCCTGCACAATTTATTCAGTTAGATAACCGCTACCACTTACGTTGGTTGCTCTCATTACGTTCAGATGTTGAACCCAACAGTACAACTCGCAATGTCATTGGCAGCCTGATATTGGTACGCAAAGACAGCGATATTCATACGGCGGATCAACTCATAGGTAAAAAGGTGGGCGCTATTTCACCCGATGCGTTTGGTGGGTATTTGTTGGGTTATAAAGTTCTGCGCGATATGGGATATGACACTGAAAAAGATTTTCGGATGCAATTTTTAGGCTTCCCTGCTGACGCCTTGTTGTATGCCCTGCGGGATAATTCACTCTCTGCGACCATTGTGCCTGTTTGCTTATTGGAAAATATGGACAGCGAAGGGCTGATTGATAAAAATCAGTTTCGTCCATTACTGCAAAAAGAGAGCTCCCTGCCATGTTTGACAAGTACCGAGCTATATCCCAATTGGTCATTTGCTGCATTAAGTGAAGTGCCTGATAATTTAGTGGATAAAGTCACGAAGACCTTACTTTCCGACGATAATTCGAATATGCGTTGGGGGGCTCCAGCCTCGATGACTCAAGTCGAAAATTTATTACGGGACGTCAATCAGCATCCCCAGCAACGGGAAATTTGGCAAGATGTGGTGAGCTGGGTTATCCAACACCAAATCACCATTGGCATTATTGCATTGGTCTTTTTATTGCTTGGTATTAATCACGTTTGGATTGCCTTTCTGGTTCGGCGTCGTAGTCGGCAGCTCGAAGTGGCTCATAACCGATTACGCCAACAAGAAGCGAATCTACAAAAAGCCCAGCGACTGAATATATTAGGTGAAATGGCCTCTGGATTTGCTCATGAGCTTAACCAACCTTTGTCGGCCATTCGCAACTATGCTCAAGGCTCCATTTTACGATTGAAAAAAGAATCCGAAACGCATCCACTCATTGGGGCTATTGGTAAAATTGACGAACAAGCTCAACGTGGTGCCGATATCATTCGTAATCTACGTTTATGGGCTGGAAAGCCGGGACAAGAATCCACACTCAACTTTCGTCAACAATCTGTTAAACAAACTATTAATCATATATGGCAATTGTTGCAGGTCGAACAACATTATCCACAGGCTCAGTTATCCCTCCCCGAAACACCGGATGTTCAACTTAATCTTCCTGAAACCTTACTCGACCAACTGCTATCAAATTTGATCAGTAATAGTCTGCAAGCGGGAGCTCATCATTTACGCTTTAATTTTCACTTTGCAGAAAACCGTTTTTTATTAGTTTTACACGATGATGCTGGTGGGATGCCAATTGAGCAACTCAATCAAGGGATCACACCGTTTGCTACCACAAAGCAGGGGGGATTGGGGTTAGGATTAGTGATTTGCCAACGGTTAATTCAAAGCCAAGGTGGTGATATTCGTATTGAAAATCAGCTTAATGAAGATGGCGTCAATGGTTTGTACGTGACGTTAATTTTTAAATATCCGTAATAAGCGGAAATAGCGCATGTTTTGCCACACAAATGATAACATTCCCAATAACTATATGTGACAATGCTATGCGAACAATTAATATGTATATTAAACAAGCCTCGAGGTATGGTTGATGCCCGTTATTCACCTTGTCGATGATGACACTGATGTCACTGATTCCTGTCAATTTTTACTCGAAACATTAGGCTATACTGTCACGGTATGGAATGACAGCGAACAATTCATCCACCATGCCCCTCTCCATGAGGAAGGCGTTGTATTGCTAGATATGCGGATGCCGAAATTAGATGGTCGTCAAGTCCATCAATATCTCAAGGAACAACAAAGTACACTCTCTGTTATTTTTCTTTCTGGTCATGGAGATATTCCAATGGCCGTGGAGCAAGTCAAATTTGGTGCTATTGATTTCTTACAGAAACCCATTGATAGCCAACAACTTGCCCAAACCCTTGAACAAGCGCGTATACGCACCATTAAAGCCACTGAAGATTATTTAGTGAAACAGCGATATAACACACTGACGCCTAAAGAAAGAGATGTTTGTCGCTACGTGCTTCAGGGATTGATCAACCGGGAAATTGCAGATGTTGCGTGTGTGTCTGTACGCACTGTAGAAGTTCATCGTTCCCGCGTGATGGAAAAAATGGCGGTCAGAAATCTTGCTGAATTGATGAGCACTTTGCAATCAGCTCAGTTATTCAATGAATAATTTGGTATAATTACCCTCAATAAGAGTTTATTTTCCTATTGAATACAACTAGGTAGAAATATAAAACAATGATACAAGCACCAAAATTTAACAAAAGCTTATTGCACCCTCGTTACTGGCTAATTTGGCTAGGCATTGGCATTTTATATGTTCTTGTTCTGCTGCCTTATCCCGTTATTTATTGGATCGGTATTCGTTTAGGGCGTTTCTCTAAACGATTCTTAAAAGAACGCGTACAAATTGCGGATCGTAATCTGCAATTATGCTTTCCGGATATGAGCTTGCAACAGCGCCAAGAATACATCGATAAGAACTTTGAATCTGTGGGTATGGGCGTTTTTGAAACAGCAATGGCCTGGTTCTGGCCTGATTGGCGTATCCGCCGTTGGTTCAAAATCATCGGATTAGAAAATATGCGTGCCGCTCAAGCTACAGGTCGTGGGGTCATTGTACTTGGCGTACATTTTTTGACCTTGGAGATTGCAGGACGTGCCTTTGGTATGCATAACCCAGGAATTGGTGTTTACCGTCCAAATGACAATAAGTTGATGGATTGGCTGCAAACCCGCGGGCGTTTGAAATCCAATAAATATATGATTGGTCGCCGCGATGTCAAAAGCATGATTAGGGTACTGACTGAAGGCGAAGTCCTCTGGTACGCCCCTGATCATGATTATGGCCCACGAAATAGTTCATTTGTCCCCTTGTTTGCCGTAAAACACGCTGCAACCACCAATGGTTCTGCCATGTTAATTAAACACGGAAATGCTTTAGTCGTTCCATTTGCAGCCCATCGCTTACCTGATGGAAAAGGTTATGAATTACATATTCAACCCGCAATCGATGATTTCCCTGTTGATGATAATGTTGCAACCGCAGCAATGATGAACAAGGTCATTGAGCAAGAGATTTTACGTGCTCCTGAACAATATATGTGGCTCCACCGCCGGTTTAAAACTCGCCCTAAAGGGGAACCCTCTTTATATGGCGATTTAGATAAAATTCATCACCGTTAGGCTGTTACACGAAAACAAAGTAAAAATTTCCCCAAAATAATTCGTGTTGCAGCTAGGCGGCTAGCAAGATAAGACCTAGGAGCATACAAAAGTATGTGACTAGGATTAGATTGTGCAGCCAACAACGCTGCAGCGCGAAGTCTCTACGGGTACTCCCAAAATAATTCGTGGTGCAGCTAAGCGGCTAGCAAGATAAGACCTAGGAGCA